>CAUJJI010000217.1 GCA_963205265.1 Pseudomonadota bacterium | reverse complement strand
CTTCCGCCGTGTGGGGTCCCCCGTCGCCCGGGGCTTGCCCGGGGCCCGCGGCCCCCGTCGTTGCACCGCCCGGCCCGCATCACCGGGGCCCCGGGACACGCCCGGGACGATGAATGGGTAAGCCCGCATTCGTCAGCGGCGGTTGAGGTGTTCCTGCTCAAGTCCTCCCCGTTCGGGGGAGGTTCTGGGCGCCTATCCTCCCCGTACCGGGGAGGAACTGATCCGCGCTTCCGCCCGCTCGTCAGGCTACCGCTCTACGTTCCTCGAAGCGGCCGAGCCCGTAGTCGCCCTTGATCGTGGTGCGGTGGACGATGCGTTCCTCGTCGGGGTTGCAGCCGCAGGCTTCGTGCAGCACGCGCCAGTTGTCCCAGATCACCATGTCGGTGGGGCTCCACTCGTGGTAGTAGGGCTTGATCACGCGCATCGCCTCGTCCCAGATTTCCGCCAGCAGGGCGAAGGCCTTGTCGCTGCGGTCGCCTTCGATGCCGCGGCAGCCGTAGGGCGTCATGTGGAACACCTTCTCGCCGGTGGCGCGGGTCCACAGCGCCGGATGGATCGAGCAGGGATCGTCCTTGGTCTCTTCGTGCAGCATGCTGGCATGCGGCCGGATGACGCGGAAATTGTCGGGCAGGCCGAAGCGCTGCTCGGTATAGCGCAGATCTAGGTTGTAGAGCAGGCTGATCCCTTCCGCCTTGTCGCGGATCGCCGGGTCCATGTCGCGGTAGATCTGGATGCCGTCGGCGAAAGCGGTGCGCCCGCCGTCCTCGGCGATCTTGATCGAGCGCAGCACGCCCGCCCGGTTCAGCTCGTTGTTGTAGGCATGGTCGAAATGCCAGGGCTGCCATGTGGCCAGCGGCTTGCCGTCGATCTCGACGACGCAGGCCTGCGGCCCGGACTTGATCTCGATCACGCCCAGCAGCTTGTCTGCATCGGCACGTTCGACCGAGGCGACCGGATGATCCTTGAGCGGCCCGAACACCGTGCTGACTTCGACCTGCGCTTCCGGGCTCGGCTCCATGCCCGCGAAGACAATGACGCCGCGGTCTTCGAACAGCTGGTTGAGCTGGGCGCGCACCGCCTCGTCCCTGATCAGGCTGCTCGTCAGCCCGGTCACGCGGGCGCCGAACGACAGCTTGTCGTCCAGCGGCTGAATCTGGATGGCCATCCACTTCTCCTGTCCTGTCCTCACGACGCCAGCGCCGCGGGCATAATTGTGCCGTCCAATGTATATATTTACGAAGCGCTTGCCCAGAGGGCGCGCCATGTCTGCAGGCGCAATCGGCACTTTCCCGCTAGCGCATGCCCACCCATTCGAACAGGCGCGGCTCGCCGAACTGGGCCGTGACCTGCAGGCCGTAGCGGTCGACTTTCCAGCCGCCGGCCGTGCGCAGCAGCTCGTAGGTGTAGTAGCCGTAGAGGAAGCAGGCGTGCTCCACCCCGTCGCGCTTCAGGAAATGGCCGGCATGCATGTAGGACACGCAGGTCGCCCGATCGCCGGCCAGGCGATGGACGTGGTTGCTGCTGATATGCTGGGTCGCGTCGAAAGCGGCGATGCCGCGGGTGTTCGCGACGAGCTCGTCCAGCGACAGCGCGCGGTGGAGCGAGGGGTGGAACCAGCGGAAATCGATGAACACGGGGTCGGTAAAGAGCGAGCGGAACAGGTCCCAGTCGCGCCGGTCGACGGCCGTCGCATAGGCATGGACGACATCACTGATCGCGGCCCGGTCGATCAGCGCCTGGACGGCGGCTTCGTCTATCACCCGGCATTCCCCTCCGCTGGCTGCGGCTGGGAGGTTAGAGCAATTCGGCGATGCCTTCCAAGCCCTTGCGCAGCTGGTCGATGGCCTTGGCCTTGAGCTGGTGCACGCGCGGGATGCTGACCTGCAGCACCTCGGCGATCTCGGCGAGGTTCATCTCCTCGACGAAGTAGAGCTGGACGACCAGCTGCAGGCGCTCGGGCAGCGAGGCGATGGCTTCGAGCAGATGCTCGCGCAGTTCCTCGTCCTCGAGCAGGGCGAGGCTGTCCGGCCCGCCGTCGGCAAAGGCCATGTCGCTGTCGGAATAGACCTCGTCGATCGAATCGAAGCGCAGCGGCTCGCTCGACGAGCGCAACGTCTCCAGCTCGACCTCGTCGATGCCGAGCGCCGTCGCCAGTTCGGACGAAGTGGGATCGCGCCCCAGGGTGCTGCGCAGCGCCGATTCGGTATCGCGCAGCTGCCGCCGCCGCTCGACCGCGCCGCGCGAGAGCGGCACGGTGCGACGGATGAGATCGACCATGGCACCGCGCACGCGCATCTTGGCATAGGCGGCGAAACCGTCCTCGCCCGGGCCGACGTGGCGCTGGGCGCATTCGGTCAGGGCGACGAGCCCGGCCTGGATCAGGTCGTCGAGCTCGATGCCCGGCCGGCCGGTGCCGTGGACGTGCCAGGCGAGCCGCCGGACCATCGGCAGGAAGCGGCGGATGCGATCGGCCGTATCGCCGCGATAGGCGCCGGCTATGGCCGAGCTGCTCGCCCTGCCGCCGACCGCGGCGATGCCGCCCGCGAAAGGTTTGTGATCGTGTTTCATGCGGCCATGCTTTCAGGACCCTGGTGATTTTCCGGTTGCGGCAGGCCCGGGGCCTGCGGCTGGGACTGGGGAGCGCCGACCACGTCGATCACTTCGATCGGCTGGGCAGGCGGCAGTTCGGCGATCGACAGCACCAGGCACGACGGTGCGCGCAGCTTGAGCAGCGCCGCCAGCGCCCGGCGGGCGCGCGGCTGGACGATCAGCGCGATCGGCGTCGCGCCGGGCCCGCGCTGGGCGATCAGCGTGGCGATGTGTTCGCCGATGGTGCGGGCGAGATCGGGCTCGATGACCGGCTGGCCGGTCGTCGGGTCGTGCAGGCCCTGGACGATCGACGATTCCAGCGCAGCGTCCAGCGTGATCACCGGCAGCCGCTCGTCAGGCGCGCAGACCCGGCCGACGATCAGCGCGCCGAGATCGGCGCGCAGCAGTTCGACCAGGCGCTCGTGGTCCTGGGTCTGCTGCACCGCCAGGCTGAGGCCCGAAAGGATCGGCAGCGGGTGCGCGATCGGGATGCCGTCTTCCAGCAGCGCGCGCAGCAGGCGCGTGAGCGCGGCAAGCGACAGCGGTTGCGGATAGACCGTCTCGACCAGGCCGGAAGAGTGTTCCTTGACCGAATCGATGAGCGCCTTGACCTCGTCGGGCCCGAGCAGCTCCTGCGGCCGTTCGGCGAGCAGCTGGTTGAGATGGGTGGCGATGACCGTGCTGGCGTCGACCGTCAGGAAGCCCTCGGCGATGGCATGGTCGCGGGCGCCGGGATCGATCCACAGCGCCGGGCAGCCGAAGCTGGGGTCGCGCGTCTCCTCGCCGGTCAGCTGGTGGTCGGGCCGCGCCTCGCCGGCGTCGATCGCCAGGACCTTGTCGGCGCGGACGCTGGCCCCGCCGAGCGGCACGCCGCCGAGCAGGATGCGGTAGGAACTGGGCGGCATGTCGAGCGCGTCGCGCACGCGGAACTGCGGCACGACGAAGCCGAAGGCCTGGCTCAGCTGCTTGCGCACGCCGGTGATGCGCGCGACCAGCGGTGCACCGCGCCTGTCGTCGACCAGCGGCACCAGCCCGAAGCCGAGCTCGATGGTGACCAGGGTATGGTCGGAGACGTCCTCCAGCGAGATCCGCGCCGGATCGGGCGGCGGTGGCGGCGCCTCGAGCTTGACCACCGGCCGGGCCTGGCGCTTGCGCAGCATGTTCCACAGCCAGCCGGCCCCCGCCGCGGCGGGGAGGAAGACCGACTGCGGCATCGCCGGGATGCAGCCGATGGCGCCGAGGATGAAGGCGACCGGCAGCCAGGTGCGCGGATCGGCGAACTGGCCGCCGATCTGGCCGGACAGGTCGCGGCTGTCGGTGACGCGAGTGACGATCACTGCCGCGGCGATCGACAGCAGCAGCGCCGGCACCTGCGCAACCAGCGCGTCGCCGACGGCAAGCGTGATGTAGGTCGTCGCCGCCTCGCTCGCGGTCAACCCGTGGCTGATCATGCCCAGGCAGAAGCCGGCGATGATGTTGACGCCCAGGATCAGCAGCGCGGCGATGGCGTCGCCCTTCACGAACTTCGAGGCACCGTCCATCGAGCCGTAGAAGTCCGCCTCGGTCGCGACTTCGCGGCGGCGGGCCTTGGCTTCGTCGGCAGTCATCAGCCCGGCGGCGAGATCGGCGTCGATCGCCATCTGCTTGCCCGGCAAGGCGTCGAGAGTGAAACGCGCCGACACTTCGGAAACGCGGCCGGCGCCCTTGGTGACGACGACGAGGTTGATGATCATCAGGATCATGAAGACGAACAGGCCGACGGCGAAGTTGCCGCCGATCAGGAAGGCGCCGAACGCCTCGATCACCTTGCCCGCAGCCGCCTCGCCTTCGTGACCGTGGACCAGCACGACGCGGGTCGAGGCGACGTTGAGCGCGAGGCGCAGCAGGGTGGCGAACAGCAGGACCGACGGGAACGACGAGAAGTCCAGCGGCTTTTCGGCATTCATCGCCGTCATCAGGATCGCCACCGACAGCGCGATGTTGAGCACGAACGAGACATCGAGCAGCACTGCCGGGACCGGCACGATCATCAGGACGATCAGGGCCAGGATGCCGGCCGGAAGCGCCAGCGTGCCGATGCGGGGCATGCGGTCGAGGAATGTCACAGGTCAAACCTCTTGAGCTGGCCATAGGCGGCGCGGACATGGGCGGGCACGGCCGACTGGCCGTCTCCGCCCGATCCGCCGAAGGTGTTGCGGAGCGTATCGGCCATCGACTGGCGCGCCGGTGCGCTGGCTGCGGCGAGTTCCTGCCGGGCGGCGTGGAATTCGCGGGCGATCGGGCCGCCGCTGAACGTCTCTGTCGCGCCGGCGGCGAACCGCGGCGAGCCGTATTCGACCCAGGCCGGCGGCGCGCCGCCTTCCATCGCCGCGGCGACCTTGCCGCGCAGCAGCTCCATCACGCCGGCGACCGAGCGCGGCGCGCCGCTGCCTTCGTAGAAGATGCCGTGATTGGCCGCGGCCGCCTTGGGCAGGATCGCGGCCGCGCTCTGGCCGGGGTTCTGCTCCAGCGCCGCGAGGAACTGGCCGGCGCCGCCGACGCCGAGGAAATGGGCGAGGTAGAGTTCGGCCGAATCCGGCTCGCGGCCGAGGATGCCGGTCAGTTCGGTGCGGTTGTCGTTGGCGAGCTCCGCCGCCATCAGCGCCGAGGCATCGGCATCCATGCGCAGCGCCATGACCTGCGAGCGCATCGCCGGGTCGACCCGGCCGCCGTCGATCGCCGCCGCCGCCCAGTCGAGCCCGTGCGAGGCGCCGTGCTGGTCGAGCGTGCGCAGCCATGTGCCGCTAGTGAACTGGTAGAGCCCGGCCGCGCTCGAGGTGCCGGCGCGGGCCGAGGGGTCGAGGCTGGATTCGAGCTTGGCCTGGGCGAGGAGATACTGGAAGTCGACGCCGGTCCGCTGCGCAGCACGCGCGATCGCCGCCCGCACGTCGGGGCTGCCGCTCGGTCTCACGCCAATGGGTAAAGGCTCGCTCAAGCCAGGCTCCGGTCCAAAAAATGTTTCCGGAGGTGTTTAAGCAAGTGGCGTGCCAAGTGGGTTTGGAGGATGGGGCGCGGCCAGATCGAAGCTGTCCCGGGTCAAGCCCGGGACGACGGAAAGGTGCGGATTCGTCGTCCCGGCGAAAGCCGGGACCGCTGGCCTCGTCGACCGAACCCCGGTCAGAAGGAGAGCGAGCGCGAGGCGAGGGACCCTGCACAAACCGAACGAGGCCGGGACTTTCATCCCGGCCTCGCCGATTGGTCAGCCTAGGACCGCCCCCTGTCCGGCTGCCCCCGAAGCGTGCGTTTCCGTGGAATTCAGGCGCGGGCGCCCGCATAGGCGTAGGCCGGCCCGGCGCGGTAGAGCTTGGGCGAGCCCATCAGCGCGTCGAGGCGCGCCTGGACGTTGGCGGCGATGAGGTTGCGCACCTGGCGGTTCACCTCGTTCAGCCGCCGCGCGGCGTCGAGCATGCCGCGGCATTCCTCGTCGATCTCGTGCTCTTCACCGGTGTCGAGACGGCCGCAGAGCTTCTGCTTGTCGACGGCGGCGCCCATGATGGCGTCGACGTCGAGGCCGGCAAGCGCCTGCCGTTCGGCCTGCAGCACGGCAAGCATTTGCCGGAGGGTCTCGCGCATTTCCCGATGATCCATCACTTGCCGCTCCTGAGCAGTAGTCCGGCTGCGATCACCGCGTCGGCGATCTTGGCCGGAATTACCGGATATGTACCTTCCTGTACGGCCTTGCGGATGATCTCCACCCGCTCGGAATCGACCGGGATGTCCCCGGCTTCGAGCACGTCGCTTTTGACGACGGCGGGCTCGGCTGTTTCGGCGCGCACGGATTGCCCTGAGCTCTCGCTCGTCTTGCGAGCGAGTCTGGTCTCGATGGCGCCCAGTGCGCGTAGAGGTCCGACTTCGATCGGTGGCATTTTGCCGCTCCTTGGTCTCTTCTGACCCGTAGAACGGCATCGGTAAGCAGTTTTTAAGGGGCCGGCAGGCGGCGGCGCGATTTTGCCGCCGCTGCCGGCAAATTTCTTCAGTCGAGCGGAACCCGGACCAGACCGGGGCGCACGATCTGCGCGCGCATGATGTCGTTCGCGCCGGACTTGGCCTCGGCCTTGACCGCCCGGACCTTGATCCAGGCGCCGACCGCACCGGTTTCCATGGCCTCGCCCGGTTGCGAAACCGTGAAGCCGGAGCCGGCGACCGCGATCGTCACCGCGTCGCCGCGGTTGACCATCGGCAGCGCTCCCCCGCCCTGCCCGCGGCCGCTGACCGGGACGTAGAGCTTCCAGGCCCCGGCGTCGGGGCATTGCACGACGACGGTATCCTGCCGCGGACCGTTCCACGACAGGGCCAGCGGCGAATAGCAGGGCTGCAGCCGCAGGCGCCGGTCGACCGCAGTGCCGGCACCGCCGGGCTGGCCGATCGCGGCGCCGGTGAACTGGGCGACTTGCCGGTCGATCGCATCGAGATCGGCGAACGGCGCGGCAGCGGCCACGACAAGGGCAAGGCTGAAGCTCATGGTCATTCCTTCGCGACGGAGGTGTCTTGCCCTGAACCCTGCAAGTCCCGTGCCACCGGCGAGGCCATCGATGCCGAAGGGACGTCGTAGGCCAGCGCCGCGGTAGTGCCGCCGGCGCCCGGTTCGACGACGATGCGCGCGCTCGCGCCCGCCTCGCCCGCCTCGCGCGCGAGCGCCTCGGCCTGGCCCAGCGCCTCGGCCTGCTTGCCGGGGCCGTACTGCGCGACGATGGTCAGCTGCTGGCGGGCGTCGCCGGCCTGCTCGCGCAGCCACTGGGCGAGCGGCGGGGCGCCGGCGCCGACGCGGTAAAGCGCCAGCGGTTCGCCCTGCGGCGAGAGGGTCGAGAATTCAGCTGCCTTGGCAACCGCCTTGGCCGCGGCCTCGGAAGCGCTGTCGGTCTGCGCCAGCGCCGCGGCGGTGATCATGAACAGGATCAGCGAGAGATCGGCCAGCAGGTACTGCCAGCCGGTGCCGGCGCGGGCGATCATCGCGCCGCCGCCTCGTGCAGGGAGACCGGCTTGCCGTGCTTGGGGATCACCGGCGTGACCTGGTCGGCCAGCCAGTCGACGATCTTCTGCCGCTCGCGCTCCTCGGTGGCGGCGATGCGCTCGACCATGCGCGACAGCGGCGCGAAGACGAGGTTGGCCAGCAGCAGCCCGTAGAGCGTGCTGAGCACGCCCATCGAGATCGCACTCATGTAGGCTTCGCGCGCAATGCCGTCGGAAGGCAGCTGGGTCAGCGAGATCAAGGTGCCGGCCAGGCCGAAGACCGGCGCCAGCTCGGCCGCCTGGGCCAGGGTCCGCACCGCCCGCTCGTCGGTGATCTGGCGGTGGCGCTTGTGCTCCTCGTGCGTCTTGACCAGCGCCTCGACCGAACGCGTGCCGATCAGGGCGTCGGTGACGTCGTCGAACTCGCGGTCGCCGAAATGGCGCGGATTGGCGCGCAGCAGGCCGTCCTGCTGGATGGCACGGACCTGGGCGGCAAGTTCGGCCTTTGCGGCCTCGGCGTCGAAGCGCTTCTGCCCGAATCCGGCGAGCGCGGCGAGCGCGAGGCTGCAATCCTTCGGCCCGCAGCGCAGGAAGGTCGCGATCAGCGTCCCGCCTACGACGATGGCGAAGGAAGTCGGCTGGATGAAACTGGCAGCGTCCATGAGCGAATTCTCCTCGCTCGTAAGAACGGCGGCAATTTCAACCTTTCAGCGTGCGGCCGAACATTGCCGGAAGGCGGCAAGATGTTGCCGCTCCGGCGGGCCTGCGAAGTCGCCGGGGCACTCTTTGCCTGAATTGGCACGCTGCTTGCAGAAACACATGCGCAACGCAAACGGAGCATTGCCCGATGAGTGAAAGCCTGTTCGGAATCCATGCCGCGGCGCTCGAGCTACGCTCGCAGCGGATGGGGCTGATAACCTCGAACATCGCCAATGCGGGGACCCCGGGCTACAAGGCCCGCGACATCGATTTCGCCGCCGCGCTCAAGGCGCGGATGAGCGGGATGGACACCCAGCAGGCGACCGAGTCCGCCTCGCTCTACCGCGTGCCGGTGATGCCCTCGCTCGACGGCAACACGGTCGAGCTGCCGACCGAGCAGGTCGCCTTCTCCGAGAACGCCGTCGGCTATTCGGCGACGCTGCAGTTCATCCGCGGGCGCGTCGACACGATCACGCGCGCGCTCAGGGGAGAATGACGATGGGCGCGCCGATGACCCTGTTCAACCTCGCCCAGCGCGGCATGTCGGCCCAGCTGGTCCGCATGAACGCCGCGGCGTCCAACCTCGCCAATGCCGGCACCGTCGCCAGCAGCGAGGACGGCACCTACCGGCCGATCCGCCCGGTCTTCGCCACCGAGCTCGACAAGCAGACCGGCCTGTCGGCGGTCGATGTCCAGTCGGTCGTGCGCGAGAACGCGCGCGCGATCAAGGAGCACAACCCCGATCACCCGCTGGCCGATGCCAACGGCGACATCTGGACCTCGCCCGTCGATGAGAACGCCGAGATGGTCGAGATGCTCGAAAGCTCGCGCCAGTACCAGAACCTGGTCGAGGCGCTCTCCACCGCCAAGCAACTGATGCTCGATACGATGAGGATGAAATGACCGTAAGCTCCGTGAACAACAGCGGGTCGAACCCGACCACGCAGTCGACTGCCAAGACCGGCCTTGGGGCCCTCGGCCAGGCCGACTTCCTCAAGCTGATGACTGTCCAGATGCAGCAGCAGGACCCCTTCGATCCCGTCGATCAGAAGGAAATGCTGGCGCAGATGGCGCAGTTCTCGTCGCTGGCCGGCATTGCCGAGGTCGGCGACACGCTCAAGTCGATCTCGGCCAAGCTGGACGTCGTGCTCGGCTTCCGGGACCCCGCGGCCGGCGATCCTGCCGAAGCCGACCAGCCCGCCGCCTGAACCAGCAAGCCATTACCTCGGGAGTAAACTAGCATGTCCTTCTACACTTCTCTCAGCGGCCTGAAGAACGCCCAGACCCAGCTGAACGTCATTGCGCACAACATCGCCAATGCCGAGACCACCGGCTTCAAGAAGAGCCGCGTCGAGTTCAGCGACATCGTTGCCGGCTCGGCCTACAGCAACCCGCGGCTGATCCAGGGCATCGGCTCGACGGTCGAGGCGATCAACCAGAACTTCGCCATGGGCCCGATGGAGCAGACCGGTTCGGCGCTCGACCTCGCCATCTCGGGCGACGGCTTCTTCACCATGAAGAACCCGACCACCGGCGACACGCTCTACACGCGCAACGGCTCGTTCTCGATCGACGAGAGCGGCAATGTCCGCGACGGCTCGAACAACCGCCTGCAGATCTTCGAGGACGGCGCCGATCCGCTGGTGGATGCACCGGTCGACGCCGTCATCCCCGCGACCAACACCGCCGGCGCCAACTTCGCCGGCGTGACGGTCTCGGAAGACGGCAGCCTCGTCGCCTCCTATGCCGACGGCTCGAACGAGACGATCGGCCGCGTCGCCCTCGCCAACTTCATCGCCCCGACCGGCCTGCGCCAGGTCGGTTCGTCGAACTGGGAGACGACCGGCATCTCGGGCGCTGCGCAGTACGGCTATCCGGCCGAAGGCAACTACGGCAGCATCCGCTCGGGCGCGCTCGAACGGTCGAACGTCGACATCGCCGAGGAACTGGTCGGCCTGATCACCGCCCAGCGCTATTTCCAGGCGAACGCCAAGGCGATCGATACCGCCACCCAGGTCTCGCAGACCGTCCTCAACATGAGGTCCTAAGGGAAGCTGACGCGCCATGGACCGGCTGATCTACACCGCGGTTTCGGGAATGTCGGCGTCGCTGATCCGTCAGCGCATGATCGCCAGCAACATGGCGAATGCGCAGACGATCGGCTTCCGCGCCGAGATCATGGAATCGACCCCAGTCACGCTCGAGGGCGACCAGCTCGAAGTCCGGGCGATGAACCGCTCGGAAGTGAAGGGCGCGCTCATGCGCGAGGGGACGATGATGCAGACCGGCCGCTCGCTCGACATCGCCTTGCAGGGCGATGTCATGCTGGCAGTGCAGACACCCGACGGCAGCGAAGGCTATACCCGGCGCGGGGATCTCTCGATCTCCGCGACCGGCCTGCTGCAGAACGGCGACGGGCTGCCGGTGATCGGCGACAACGGCCCGGTCACCGTGCCGATCGGTTCCGACGTGTCGATCTCGCCCGACGGCTCGGTCCTCGCCGCCAACCCGGCGGCGCCCGGCGACCCGCCGGTGCAAGTCGCCCGGATCAAGCTGGCCAACTACAAGGGCAGCAAGATCGAGAAGGACCTCGCCAATACCTTCCGCGTACCCGGCGGCGGCGTCCTGCCGGCCGACGAGAACGCCAAGGTCATGATCGGCGTGCTCGAACAGTCGAACGTCAGCCCTACCGAGGTGCTGGTGGAGATGGTCGAGCAGCAGCGCCTCTACGACATCCGCACCAAACTGATTTCCACTGCGCGCGACCTCGACGAAGGCGGCGCCAGCCTCATGCGCATTAGCTGACGGAGACGATCCCATGCCCAGTTCCGCCCTTCACGTCGCCCGCACCGGCCTCGAGGCCCAGGACGCGCGGATGCGCGTCATCGCCAACAACCTCGCCAACGTCGGCACCACCGGCTTCAAGCGCGACCGCGCCAACTTCGCGACGCTCGCCTACCAGGACATGCGCGTCGCCGGGCAGCAGTCGTCCAGCGAGACGGCCTATGCGACCGGCCTCAACCTCGGCACCGGCGTCGGCGTCCAGTCGACCACGCGCATCGAGACCCAGGGCTCGCTGATCACCACCGGCAATTCGCTCGACCTCGCGCTCGACGGCGACGGCTACTTCCAGGTGCAGCTGCCGGGCGGCCAGCTCGGCTATACCCGCGCCGGCAACTTCACCCGCTCGGCCGAGGGCCAGCTGGTGACGACGCAGGGCTATACGGTAATGCCGCCGGTGCAGATCCCGGAAGGCGCGATCTCGATCAGCGTCTCGGCCGACGGCACCGTCTCGGCCCAGATCGACGGCACTTCGGAAGCCAGCCAGCTCGGCCAGCTGACGATCGCCAGCTTCGCCAATCCCGCCGGCCTGCAGTCGAGCTCGGACAACTACATGCTCGAGACCAGCGCGTCGGGCGCCGCCCAGCTCGGCATCGCCGGCGACGGCGGCCGCGGCCAGATTCGCCAGGGCATGCTCGAAGGCTCGAACGTCAACATCGTCGAGGAACTGGTCGACATGATCGAGGCGCAGCGCGCCTACGAGATCAATTCCAAGATGATCTCGGCGGTCGACGAGATGCTCCGCAACGCCAACCAGACGCTGTAACGATCATGAACGGAACGCCTCCCATCCTGCCCGCCGCCCCGCGCCACCGCCTGCGCAAGCCGCCGTGCGCCCCGCCGCGCCGTCGCGTGGCGCCGCGCCGAGCGCCGCTGGTCGCCATGGCGGTCATCGCCGCCGCGGCGCTGCAGGCTTCCCCGGCCCTCGCCCGCAAGACGCCGGCGCCGGGCTACGAGGCGACACTTCCCGTCGTCCAGCCGGTCCCGCCGGCACCGAGCGGCAGCATCTTCAACGCCGCCGCCGGCTATGCCCCGCTCTACGCCGGGCTGCGGGCCCGCTCGGTCGGCGATCCGCTGACCATCGACCTGGTCGAGACGACCACCTCGTCCAAGACCGTGGCCTCGAAAAGCGAGAAGGACGGCGGCGTTTCGCTCACCCCTCCACCCGCCGGTCCGCTCAGCCTGAACCCCGACAAGCTTAAAGCTTCCAACAATTCGACGTTCAAGGGACAGGGAAATGCAAGCCAGACGAGTTCGCTCTCGGGTTCGCTCTCCGTCACTATCGCCGAAGTGCGTCCCAACGGGACGGCGCTTGTACGTGGGGAAAAGCGCATGCTGCTGAGCCAGGGACAGGAATGGATCCAGTTCTCCGGCATCGTGCGCCTGATCGACATCGATCTCGACAACCGCATCCCTTCGAACAAGGTCGCCGACGCGCACATCGAATATTCGGGCAAGGGTGCGTTGCAGCGCGCCAGCCGCCAGGGGTGGCTGGGACAGTTCTTCAACATGGTCAGCCCGTTCTGAGGTGATGGATATGCGCCGCTTCCTCCTTATCGCGATCACCGCCCTGCTGGCATCGCTGCCGGGCATCGCCCACGCCGAGCGTGTGCGCGACCTCGGCCAGTTCCAGGGCGTCCGCTCCAACCAGCTGACCGGCTACGGCATCGTCGTCGGCCTGGCGGGCACGGGCGACGACAACCTCGAGTACCTGACCGAGGCCATGAAGGGCGTCTCCGGTCGCATGGGCGTGACTCTGCCGCCGGGCATCTCGCCCGGCCTGAAGAACGCCGCGGCAGTGATGGTCACGGCCGACCTGCCCGCCTTTGCCAAGCCCGGCCAGCGCATCGACGTCACCGTCTCGACCATGGGCAAGGCCAAGAGCCTGCGCGGCGGCGCGCTGATCATGACGCCGCTCTACGGCGCCGACGGCCAGATCTACGCCATGGCCCAGGGCAACCTGGCGGTCGGCGGCCTCGGCATTTCGGCCAAGGACGGTTCGCAGCTGACGGTGAACGTCCCCACCGTCGGCCGCATCGCCGACGGCGGCAGCGTCGAGCGCGGCGTGGCCAACGACCTCGCCAGCTCGGAAGTGGTCCACTACAACCTGTTCAACGCCGACTTCCTGACCGCCGCGCGCGTCCGCGACGCGATCAACATGCGGCTGCCGGGCACCGCCGCGATCGACGACGGCGTGACCATCGCGCTGCGCCTGCCGCCGGGCGCCGATACCCGCGCCAGCCTGATGGCAGCAATCGAGATGATCGAGGTGACCCCGGCCGAGACCGCCGCGCGCGTCATCGTCAACAGCCGCACCGGCACGGTCGTGATCAACAGCGCGGTGCGCCTCTCCCCCGCCGCGATCAGCCACGGCAAGCTGACGGTGCGCGTCGAGGAAGACCCCCGCGTGGTCCAGCCCGCGCCCTTCAGCAAGGGCCAGACCGCGGTCGAGGAGAACAGCACCATCGCGGTCGAGGAACAGACCGACCACGTCGCCCTGTTCAAGGGCGGCGCATCGCTGGCCAAGATCGTCGATGCGCTGAACCTGCTCGGCGTCAGCCCGTCCGACCTCGTCGCCATCCTCGAGGCGCTGAAGCAGGCCGGCGCGCTCAAGGCGGAGATGGTGGTGATATGACCTCGATCAGCGCATCCGCCACTTCGCTCGTCGGCGCCGCCCCGGCGACCGCGAGCCAGCGCGAACAGCTGAAGGACGCCGCGAAGCAGTTCGAGGCGATCTTCGTGCGCCAGATGCTGGCTTCGGCCCGGCAGAACAACTTCGACAAGGGCGGCATCTTCGACAGCGAGGCGATGAACACGTTCCGCCAGATGCAGGACGAGAAATTCGCCGACCAGGCGGCCAATTCCGGCGCCTTCGGGCTGGCCAAGATCATCGAGGCCCAGATCGCGCGGACGCTGCCGCAGGAACAGAAGGACCAGTAAGCGATGTCCTCCGACCTTCTCTCCATTGCCAAGAGCGGCGCACAGGCTGCGCGGACGGCGCTCGACGTCACCGCGCAGAACATCGCCAACGCCTCGTCGGACGGCTACATCCGGCGCAGCGTGCGGATGGAGGAGGTTTCCGCCGCCGGCGGCTTCGGCCGTATCGGCGACATCTCGCTTTCGGGCGTGCGCGTCGACCGGGTCGTCCGCAACGCCGACATGTTCCGCCAGGCCGAAGTGCGTCGCACCGGCGCCGACGCCGCCCGCGCCAATGCCGAGGTCGCCGGGCTCGAGAACGTCGAGGCTGCGGTCGAGCAGTCGAACGTCTTCAACTCGATCGTCGAGTTCGAAGGCTCGCTGCAGCGGCTGGCTTCGGATCCGGTCGATTCCTCGCTGCGCGCCTCGGTCATGGAGAACGCGCGCACCATGGCGCGCACGTTCAACATCGCGGCCAATGCGCTCGACGCTGTGGGCACCAGCCTGCGTTTCGAAGCGACCGACGGGGTCAGCCAGGTCAACATCCTCGCCACCGAACTCTCGCGCGTGAACCTTCGCCTGTCGCGGGCATCGGATGCGAGCAGCGACCAGACGACGCTGCTCGACCAGCGCGATTCGCTGCTGCAGCAGCTCAGCGACTACGTAGACGTGAACACCTCGTTCAACACCGACCAGACCGTGACGGTCCGCCTCGGCGGCGCGGCCGGGCCGGAGCTGGTCAACGGCGGCACCAGCACCGCTTTCGCCATGGCCACCGCGCCCGACGGCACGATCTCCTTCACGCTGGGCGGCACGCCGATCAGCCCGGCCGGCGGCTCGCTGACCGGCAAGGGCCAGGCGCTGACCAAGCTCGCCGACGTCCGCACCAAGCTCGACACGCTGGCCGACAACCTCGCCGCCACGGTCAACGCCGCGCAGACCAGCGGTGCCGCGCTCGACGGCAGCGCCGGGATAGCGATGTTCTCGGGCACCGGCGCGGCCGGCTTCACTCTGGCTTTCGGCGACGGCGACCTGATCGCCACCGCCCCCGCCGGCGCAGGCGCCAACAGCCGCGACCCGGGCAACCTCGAAGCGCTGCGCACCGCGCTGGCGACGAACGATCCGGCGGGCGCGATGGACGACCTGCTGTTCGACATCTCGAGCACCGTCGCCGGCCGCACGGTCACGCGCGACGCGCTGAACTCTATCGCCGATTCCGCAAGCGTCGCGCTGCAGGCCCAGGCCGGCGTCGATCTTGATCACGAAGCGGTAAACTTGATTCGCTATCAACAGGCTTTCCAGGCTTCGGGACGAGTCATGCAGGTCGCTTCGGACATCTTCGACACGCTGCTCGGCATTAGGTGAAACGCGCCATGACGATCATCAGCAACAGCACCAGCGCCTTCTACGAACGCTCCACCATGGGGCTGAGCGACCTGCGCAACATGGCGGAGAAGCTGCAGGGCCAGCTGAGCAGCGGGCAGAAGCTAGCCCGCTCCTCGGACGACCCGGTAGCGGCCTCGAAGCTGCGCCTGCTTGCCCGCTCCGACACGCTGTCGCAGATCGACATGGTCAATGCGAATCGCGCGACGTCCGACCTGTCGCTGACCGACACGGCGCTCAGCACCTTCGCCGACTACATCTCGCGCGCCCGCGAACTGGCGATGCAGGCCGGCAACGACACGCTGACCGGTTCGCAGCGCATCGGCATCGCCACCGAACTGCAGGAGCTCCACGGCAATATCGTGGCGCTGGCCAATTCGCGCGATTCGGCAGGGCATTCGCTGTTCGGCGGCGAGACCGCCGGCAATGCCTACACGCTCGATGTCTCGGGCAATGCCATCTATGTCGGTACCGCCACGGCCGGCGAGCTGCCGCTGGGCGACGGGCAGACCGTTTCCCGGGGAATCACCGGCCCCGATTTCCTCAACTTCGACGTCGGCGGCACTCCGACGAATCTCATGGCGGTCGTCAAAGGCCTTGCGGACGCCCTGACCGGCGGCTCGCCGGACCCGGCTGCCGTGGCGCGCGACTCGCTCGACGCGCTGACGAGCGGCCTGGATGCGGTTACCACCAATCAGACAGTGATCGGGGCACGGCTCGCCTGGATCGATCTGACGACGGAACGCCGCATCGACCTCGGCGAGATGCGCGCCGGCGAGGAGAAGGAAATCGGCGCTACCGACATGGCGGATGCAGTCGCCCGGCTGCAGGAAGTCATGTTGGCACTGGAAGCCAGCCAGGCAAGCTTCGCCAAGCTTGCCAAGCTGAGCCTGTTCGACGTGGTGGGCTAGCCCGCCACCGATTTTTGCGTTCTGGGGGTAAGTTAGATGTACGCTGCAATCGGGGTCGTGATCCTGCTCGTCATGGTGTTCGGCGGTTTCGCCATCACCGGCGGTGCGCTCGGTCCGGTCATGCACGCCATTCCGCACGAGATGCTGATCATCGGCGGCGCCGCTCTGGGCGCCGTGGTGACGGGCAACTCGATGCACGAGTTGAAGGCGCTCGGCGGATCGTTCGGCAAGATCTTCAAGGGGCCCAAGCACACCAAGCAGGACCACATCGACGCGATCATCCTCACCACCCGGCTGATGAAGCTGCTGCGCAGCGAAGGTCCCGTGGCGCTCGAAAGCCACGTCCAGGATCCCCAGAACTCCGCGATCTTCGCCGAATTCCCGCGCCTGCTGGCGAACAAGCCGCTGGTCGCGCTGATCGCCGACACGCTGACGCTGATCGTCGTCTCCTCGGGCTCGCTGGAAGTCCATGCGGTCGAGGAAGTCATGGACAATGCGATGAAGACGCATTTCCACGAGATGCACGAGCCGCAGCACGCGCTGCAGAACCTGGCCGACGCCCTGCCCGCGCTGGGCATCGTCGCCGCCGTTCTCGGCGTCGTGAAGACCATGGGCTCGATCGACAAGCCGCCGTCGGTGCTCGGCGGCATGATCGGCTCGGCGCTCGTCGGTACCTTCATGGGCGTGTTGCTCGCCTACGGCATCGTCGCGCCGATGGCCGGCCGCCTCAAGCAGGTGATCGAGGCGGACGAGCAGATCTTCCACGCGGTCAAGCAGGTGATCATCGCCTCGCTGCACGGCTGGCCCCAGCCGCTGGTGGTCGAGGGCGCGCGCTCGGGCCTTGGCCATTCGTTCCGTCCGGGACTGTCCGAGCTGCTCGACGCGCTGCGGGGCCGCTAAGCCATGTCGGACAAGAAGCGCGGCAAGAACGAGCCGCCGCCACCGATCATCGTCAAGAAGGTCACCGTGGTGGCCGGCGGCCATCACGGCGGCGCCTGGAAAGTCGCCTATGCCGACTTCGTGACCGCGATGATGGCCTTCTTCCTGCTGCTCTGGCTGCTCGGCGCGACGACCGAGAAGCAGCGCAAGGGCATCGCCGACTATTTCACCCCGACGCTGGTCAAGATGAAGGATTCGAGCGCCGGTTCGGCTAACGGCCTGCTTGGCGGCTCGTCGATCACCGACGTCGACAACTATCCCAACCGCGCCGGCCAGACCGGGACCAAGGCCATGACCATCCCGCGCGACGCCACCGGCGGCCCCAAGGAAGGCTCGGGCAACATCAAGCGCATGGCGCGGATGAAGCAGCGGCTCGAGCAGAAGCTGGCGGCCAGCGAGAAGCTCCAGCGGCTCGCCCGCCAGGTGCGGATGATCGACACTACCGAAGGCATCCGCATCGACCTGGTCGACGATGCCAACTTCTCGATGTTCATGCTCGGCACGACCGTGCTGACGCCCGACGCCAACCAGCTGCTCAAGGTCATTGCCGATACGGTCCATGACGAGAACGGGGGCCTGACGATCCGCGGCCACACCGACGCCCTGCCCTGGCGCAGGGGCGGCGGCAACAACTGGTCGCTGTCCGCCGGCCGCGCCGAAGCGACGCGCCAGGCGATGCTGCGCGCCGGGATCGCCGAGAACCGGTTCTTCCGCATCGAAGGCGTCGCCGATCGCGAGCTGCTGGTCAGGGACAATCCCCACGACCCGCGCAACCGGCGTATCTCCATCCTGATGACGCGCTAGAGTGATGTCGAGCCGGATGGAATCATCCGGCGGCTCGGAAATCACGGTCAAGGAAAGTTCTAGAGTGCTGGCTTTGATGCAATCAAAGTCGGAAGCACTCTAGCGCGACCCTGCGGCGTCGCCCCCGCCCTTGCCTTCCCCTCCCCCCGCAGGCTAGCCCTCCCTCCACGAACAGGAACGGAGAGGAACAGCCCATGCGGAACAGCGGCCCGCTCGAAGACCGGATCTTGATACGCGAGCTCTACGGCCTCTATTCCGATGCCAGCAACCGCGGCGATGCCGAAGCCTGGCTCGACTGCTTCACCGAGGACGGCCAGTGGAACAGCCACCTGTTCCGGTGCACCGGCCGGGAAGAGCTGCGGCGGCAGTGGGATCTCCTGTGGACCGGCTTCGCCAGCCTCGGCTTCCTCAGCGAAGTCGGCCCGATCGAGGTGTCGGGCGACACCGCCCGGGCGCGCTCCTATGCGCGCGAGATCGTCCGGCTGAAGGACGGCGGGCTCTACAAGCTGATCGGCTCCTACGACGATCACCTTGTCCGCCGCGACGGCACCTGGCTGTTCGCCCGGCGCGACTATGCGCCTTCCGTCGAAGAAGCCTGAGGAGGGACAGGCCATGGCGTTCACCGGCCCGGTCGAGGATCGCAATGCGATCCGCGAACTCTACGATCACTATGCCGACGCGGCGAACCGTGCCGACCGTGCCGCCTGGCTCGGCTGCTATGCCGAGGATGCGCTGTGGAAGACGCATTACTTCGAGCTGACCGGCCGCGAGGCGATCGGCCGGCAGTACGATGCGATCATGGCCCAAGTCGTCGACACCACCTTCTTCACCCAGATCGGCGCCATCGAGGTGGACGGCGACACGGCCCGGGCACGCGCCTTCTGCGCGGAAAGCCTGCTGCAGCAGGGCGGGGGCACTTACGAGCTCACCGGCGAATACAACGACGATCTCGTGCGCCGCGGCGGGCAATGGTCCTTCCTGCGGCGCGTCTACCTGGTCAAGCGCGAGAAGCCGCCGGAGTAGATCCGGCGCGCCGCCGGCAGACGAAAAAGACCCGGCGGTCTGGGACCGCCGGGTCGATGCCCGTGGGGACGGGCTTTTCAGGTGTGATTTTCTCTTATTCGATCACTTAGCGCAGCAGCGACAGAACGTTCTGCTGGCTCTGGTTCGCCTGCGCGATCATCGCCGTCGACGCCTGGCTCAGGATCTGGGCCTTGGCGAGAGCGGTCGTTTCCGCCGAATAGTCGGCATCTTCGATCCGCGAACGGGCGTCCGACAGGTTGGTGGCGTTGGTCGTCAGGTTGTTGACCGCCGATTCAAGGCGGTTCTGACCGGCACCCAGACCAGCGCGAGTGGCGTTGATCGTGTCGAGAGCGCTGTCGACGTTGGTGATCGTGGTCGCGGCGTTGGTGGCCGAGGTCACGTCGAGAGCAGTCGTCGTCAGCTTGGTGCCGTCGATGCCCTTGCTGACCAGCGTCACCTTGTCGGTGCTCAGACCGCCGGTGGCGATGTCGAAGCTGACGTCGGTACCAGCCGTCTTCGAGAAGACGGTGACGCCGTTGAACTTGGTGTTGGTCAGGATGTCGTCGATCTGAGCCTGCAGCTGGTCGACTTCGCCGTCCATGTAGGTACGGTCGGTCGTGCTGTAGGTGCCGCTCTTCGACTGAACGGCCAGCTCGCGAACGCGCTGCAGCATGTTGCTGACTTCGTTGAGCGCGCCTTCAGCCGTCTGAGCAAGAGCGATACCGTCGTTCGAATTGCGGATGCCCTGGTTCATCGCCTTGATGTCAGCCGTCATCTTCGTCGCAATGGCGAGGCCCGCAGCGTCGTCCTTGGCGCTGTTGACGCGCTTGCCCGAAGACAGGCGCTCCATCGCCGCGCCGAGCATCTTGTCAGCGCTGGTCGAAGCATTGGCTGCCTTCAGCGCCGAGATATTCGTGTTGATAACCGCCATGATTAACTCCCGATAGTAGTCCCGTGAAAGGGGCGCCGGCCGGCCCACCCGGTGCGGCTGCCAGAGCTAAGAGCGGTAGGTTGCGAGGAAAATTAAGCGCCGGCCGAAAATGGGCTTGGCGAGAGCCCCTTATACGTCGAACGGAAAAGCCCCTGCGACAGGACGAGAAACTTTTTTTCGTTAGGTAAAACTACCTAGACTTAAATTACCGCTCCTTTCGTCGTTCCCCGCGCAAAACAGCTTTACCAGGTGTGGTTAATGCAAGGGGGCATTACGAAATGAGCGGTTTGGAATTTGGCGACGCCGTGTCGAGGCAACATGCGCCGCTGGTCCAGCGGGCCGGTGCGATAGCCGACGCCTACGGGCACGGCAGCAGCGTTCTGCTGCGCGACCTGGCCGATCGTTCCCCGCTGCCGCCGCGCGCCCATCTGGTGTCGCTGCATCGCGGAGAGGATACCGCGATCCTCCGCGACGGCGCCTCGCGAGTCACGCTCGCCTATCGCGATCCCGCCAGCGAAGCGACCCTGGCAGCGCTGCTCGCCTGCATCGCCGCGCCGGGCATGCCGATCGCCGCCGATCCCGAGAGCCTTTCGGTCCTCGCCCTCGCCCAGCGCCTGGCTGCCAGCGAAATCCCCGTTCTGATCAACGGCCCGACCGGCACCGGCAAGGAAGTCCTTTCCCGCTTCATCCACGCGTGCAGCCCCCGCCGCGACGGTCCGTTCATCGCAGTCAACTGCGCCGCCATGCCGGAATCGATGCTCGAGGCCCTGCTGTTCGGCCACCAGAAGGGCGCCTTCACCGGCGCCACGCAGTCGAGCGAAGGTTTCTTCCGCGCCGCCGACGGCGGCACGCTGCTGCTCGACGAGATCGCCGAGATGCCGCTGGCGCTCCAGGCCAAGCTGCTGCGTGCCCTGCAGGAAAGCGAAGTGGTGCCGATCGGCTCGACCCAGCCGATCAAGGTCGACGTGCGGGTGATCGCCTGCGCCAACCGCGACCTGCCGACCGAAGTTTCCGAGGGCCGCTTCCGCCCCGATCTCTACTATCGCCTCAACGTCTTCCCGCTGGCGCTGCGTCCGCTGCGCGAGCGCGCCGACGACATCGCTCCCCTCGCCTACGCGCTGGCCATGCGCCACACGCCCAGCGACCGCCGGGTGCCCTGGTTCAGCGATGCCGCCCTGGCGATGCTGAAGCTGCACAGCTGGCCCGGCAACGTGCGCGAGCTCGAGAATGTCGTCCGTCGCGCGCTGCTGCTGTCCGACGGCGCCGCCAGCATCGGCGCCTCGCACATCGTCTTCGACACGCCGGCACGTCTCGTCGCGGTCGAATCCGACGTCGCGCCCGCTTCGGCGGAGACCGCGCGCGGTGCCAAGCTGTCGAGCATCGTCCAGCATTCCGAAGCCCGCGCCATCATGGAGACGCTCGAGGCCTGCGGCGGCAGCCGCGTCGCCGCGGCGCGCCAGCTCGGCATCTCGGAACGCACCCTGCGCTACCGCCTCGCCTCCTTCCGCGAGGCCGGCATCGCCGTGGCGGGAGGCCGTAGATGAGCGGGGTCAACGGAATTGGCAGCGGCGCTGCCGGCATCCGCGACATCATCGCGCTGCGCCAGCAGATCATCGACCGCTCGCAGCTGCTCCAGCAGCTGCATGCCCCGCAGACGCAGGACACCGCCGCCGCGGCCGGCACTGCCAACGCCCAGGGCGGTGGCTTCGCCGGAGCGCTCAAGTCGGCGCTCGACGGCGTCAACGCCACGCAGAGCAATGCCGAAGCCATGAGCGACGCCTACCAGCGCGGCGAAGTCACCGACGTCGCCAAGGTCATGCTGGCTCGTCAGGAAGCGGGCATCGCCTTCGAAGCCACATTGCAGGTCAGGAACCGGCTGTTGTCCGCCTACCAGGACATCATGCGGATGGGGGTATGATAGATGAGTGACCTCGTTCCAGCAGAAGGTCTACCGGCGACCAGGCAGGCATCTGTCCTGACGCCTCTCACCGATCCGGCCGGCGGCAACATGCTTGGCCGGCTCAAGGGCTTTTCGGACCAGCCGGCGGTTCGCCGCATGCTGCCGTGGTTCCTCGGCGTCGCCGCGCTCGGCGGCATCGCCCTGACCTGGTCGACTCTCGCGCCGTCGCCGCAGCGGGTGCTCTACTCGCAGATCGGCGACCAGGAACGCGCCGGCGTGGTCGACGCGCTCGACAAGGCCGCGATCCCATACCAGATCGACAACCAGACCGGCGCCCTGTCGGTGAGCGAAGGCGATTTCTATCGCGCGCGCATGCTGGTCGCTTCCGACGGCGCCCTGGCGACGCCCGAAAGCGGCACGCAGATGCTCGACAGCCTGCCGATGGGCGCCAGCCGCACGATGGAAGGCGAGCGCCTGCGCGCCGCCCGCGAGCGCGACCTGCAGCTCACGATCCAGGAGATCGACGGCGTCGAATCCGTGCGCGTCCACCTTGCCGAAGGCGAACAGTCCGTCTTCGTCCGCGACAATCTGCCGCCGTCGGCATCGGTCATGGTCCGACTCGCGACCGGCCGCCGCCTCTCGGAATCGCAGGTCAGCGCGATCGTCAATCTCGTCGCCGGCTCGGTGCCCGGCCTCTCGCCCGATGCCGTGCGGGTCGTCGACCAGCACGGCCGCCTGCTTTCCGACCGCAGCAAGAGCGACAGCGACCGGCTGGAGCTGCAGCAGCGGATGGAAGAGAAGCTGCGCACCCAGATCGCCCAGTTGCTGACGCCGATCGTCGGCGAAGGCAATTTCACCAGCGAGATCCAGATCGAGCTCGATATGGACCAGGTGACTTCCGCGCGCGAGCGCTACGACAAGGACGGTTCGGTCCGCACCGAGACTCAGCAGCAGTCGACCAGCTCGTCGGGGGCCCAGGCCGCCGGCGTCCCGGGCGCGCTGTCGAACTCGCCGCCGCCCGCCGCCACCGCTTCGCCCGGACCGCCGCAGGGAACCCAGGCTCCCGCCGGCCAGGCTGCGCCGACCAACGGCGAATCCAGCACCTCGCGGACGTTCGAACTCGGTCGCGAGGTATCGGTCGCCAATACCACGCCGGGCAACATCAAGCGCCTCTCGGTCGCGGTCGCGATCAGTTCGAAAGCGATGAAAGGCAGCAAGCCTGCCGACATCGAGCAGATGAAGCAGCTGGTGAATGCCGCCGTCGGCGCCAATGCGCAGCGCGGCGACCAGGTGACCGTGGTGGCGCGCAATTTCGAGCCCGTCGTCGACGAGGCCGCGCCGTTCTACGAAGCGCCGTGGTTCGCGACGGTGGTCCGCAGCGTCGTCGCGCTGCTGGCGGTGCTGCTGGTCCTGCTGCTGGGCGTCCGCCCCTTCATCAAGGCGCTGCGCCGCGAGCCGCAGGCGGCGCCGGAAGACGGCAAGCTGGCCCTGCCCGGCATTGCTCCCGGCGAAGGTGCCGGCGGCAGCGCCGCCACCGGCAACGAGGCCGTCGCCCAGGCGCTCGCCGGGCCGATGGATCCGGCGTTGCTCAGCCAGCACGTCGGCCTCGCCCAGCGCCTCGTCGCCGAGAAGCCCGACAGCGCCGTGGTGGCGCTGCGCCAGATGCTCAACGCTGAACCCAAGCCGGAGGCTGCCGCGTAATGACCGAGCTTGCCACAGTCGACGAGGCCGACCGCGCCGCCGTCATGGTCATGCTGCTGGAGGAAGACCAGGCGGCAGACATCCTCGCTCGCCTCGAGCCCGAGGAGCTTCGCCTGCTCGGCGAGAAGATGTGCGCGATCAGCGAGATCGGCCCGCAGGCCATCGCCGAATCGATCGCCGGCTTCGTCGAGCGCACCGAGAAGCTCGGCATCGTCGTCGAGGATCGCGTCGGCCAGGTCCGCCAGTTGATGACCCGCGCCGTCGGCGAAGTGAAGGCCGACAACCTGATGCAGCGCATCCTGCCCGAAGGCACGCAGGAATCGGCGCTGGAAATCGCACGCTGGCTGACGCCGCAGGCGCTCGTGCCGCTGGTCAAGGGCGAGCATCCGCAAGCCATCGCCGTGCTGCTGGTGCAGCTCGAGCCCGAAGTGGCGGCGGAAGTGCTGCACTCGCTGCCGCCTTCGGTCCAGCCGCAAGTGGTGCACCGCATCGCCACCATGGGGCCGGTTTCGGCCGAAGCGATCACGATGCTCGAGGAGCTCATCGCCCGCAAGATCGGCGAGGCTCAGAGCGCCGGCACGCTGACTCTCGGCGGGCCGCGCGACGTCGCCGACATCATGAACAATGCCGGCAAGGCGATGGAAAAGCACGTCATGCCCGAGATCGCCAAGCTGGACAAAGCGCTGGCGAAGGAGATCGAGAACGAGATGTTCAAGTTCGAACATCTCTTCACGCTCGACCCGCAGTCGATGGGCGCCCTGCTGCGCGACGTCGACAACGATACGCTGATCGACGCGCTCAAGGGCATCACCGAGCAGGAGCGCGATTGCTTCTTCCGCGCCATGTCGAGCCGCGCCGCCGACGGCGTGAAGGACGAGATCGCCGCGCGCGGTCGCGTCAAGCTGGCCGACGTGGTCGCCGCGCAGAAGCAGATCGTCCAGGCCGCCCGCCGCCTGGCCGCCGAGGGCACGATCGCCTTCGGTGCCGGGGGCGACGACGAATATGTCTGAAGTCGTCCCGCTCGAATTCCTCGGCGGCCCCTCGGGCTTCCGCCAGAACGCGCGCTTCGCGCGGTCGGTGGAAGACATGCCGCACGAAGCGGCGGAACCCGAGGCTGCCCCCGACGATCCGGTGGCGCGCGCCTATATGGACGGCTTCGCCGCCGGTCTCGCCGCCGCCGAGAGCGAGGCGCAGGAACGGGCCGCGATCGAGGCGCAGGCTCGCGAGGCGCTGTCGCTGTCTTTCGCCAGGCTCGATCACGACCTTCAGGAAGAGCTTCGCCTGCGCCTGCGCGACACCGTCGCCGCGCTTTGCGAATATGCGATCATGCCGCTCGCTCTCGACGAGAAGGCGCTGGCGCTGCGGATCGAAAAGGCGGTCTCGATGCTCGCCCGCGCCGACGACGAGCGCATCATCCGGCTGCATCCCGACGACATCGTGCTGGTTTCGCCGCAATTCTCGATGGACTGGCAGATCGTGCCCGATTCCACGCTCGAACGCGGCAGCCTGCGCGTCGAATCCGCCAATGGCGGGGTCGAGGACGGCCCGGCCGTCTGGCGCCGCGCGATCGGCGAGGCCCTGCATCAGTGCTGAAGCTGTTCGACCCGATCCTGACCGATCTTTCCGCCGAGCCGATCTCGCTCAGCCCGCGGCGCTACGGCCTCGTCGCGGCCTGCGACGGCGGCCTTCTGGAAGTGAGCGGCCTGTCGGTGCCGGTCGGCTCCATCTGCCGCGTCGCCCACGGCCAGAACGAGACCCTGGCGGCGGAAGCCATCGGCTTTCGCAACGGCCGGACAATGATGATGCTGCTGGGCGACTCCGTGCTGCTGCGTCCCGGCGCCAAGGTGCGCCCCGAAGGGCGGCCCGGCATGCTGCCGGTCGGCGCGGCCTTCCTTGGCCGGGCGGTCGACGGCGAAGGCCATCCGATCGACGGCGACGGCCCGGTCCATGCCCGCGGCGAGTGGCCGTCGGGCGGCATCCGCACCGGCGCGCTCGACCGCAGCCCGGTCCGCGAGCGCTTCGACACCGGCGTGCGCGCGCTCAACGCCCTCACCACCTTCGGCATCGGCCAGCGCATCGGCATCATGGCCGGCTCCGGCGTCGGCAAGTCGGTGCTGATCGACATGATCGCCCACGGCGCCAATGCCGACATCGTCATCGTCGGCCTTATCGGCGAGCGCGCGCGCGAGGTTTCGGACTTCGTCGCCCGCCACATGACCGGCGAGAAGCGCGAGCGCACCGTCGTCGTCGCGGTTCCGGCCGATCACGCACCGAACCTGCGCCTGCGCGGCGCGATGCTGGCGACCTCGATGGCCGAGCATTTCCGAGCGCACGGCAAGCGCGTGCTGCTGATCATGGACAGCCTGACTCGCGTCGCCCATGCGGCGCGGGAAATCGGCCTGCTGCTGGGCGAACCGGGCGCGGCGCGCGGCTACCCGCCTTCGGCCCTGGCGACGATCACCAAGCTGGTCGAGCGGGCCGGCAATTCGGCCGCCAGCGGCGGCTCGATCACCGGGCTCTACACGGTGCTGGCCGACGGCGACAACCAGGACGACCCGGTGGTCGACACGGCGCGCTCGATCCTCGACGGCCACATCGTCCTGTCGCGCGAACTGGCGCAGCGCGGGCAATATCCGGCGATCGACATCGCCGCTTCGCTCAGCCGGGTGATGAACGACATCGTCACCTCGCAGCACCAGACGCTGGCACGGACTTTCCGAGCACTGGTAGCAAGTTACGAGGCAAACCGCGACCTTGTTCTGATGGGCGCATACCGTGCCGGGGCCGACCCCCAGCTCGACCGGGCGATCGCCATGCACGAGCTGCTGACCGCCTTCCTCTGCCAGCAGGGCGGCGACATCGTGCACATGGACGACAGCGTCGCCCAGCTCGCGGCGCTGCTCCAGCCTGACCTAGGCGGATGAAGGCCGAACGCGCCCGCTTGCAGCGGCTGCAGCGGCTCGAGCGCGTCCGCGCCATCGCCAAGCAGGCGGCGGCCCAGGAAGCGGCGGCGGCGGAAAGCACGCTGGCACAGCTCGAGGCGCTGGCCGAGCGCACGCGCCGGCTGGCGGCGGACTATGCCGGGCGCAACGAGGCGCAGGACGGGGCCTCGCTGCAGCAGATCGGACGCTTCGCCGGCGGGCTTCAGCACATCTATAGCCGCACCGCCAGCGATGCCGCCCAGGCGCGGCGGATCGCCGACAACAAGATGGCCGAGCTCGCCGTCGCCGAGCGTCGCCGCTCGATCGTCGAAGAGCATGCGAACAAGAAGGCCAGGCATATCGCAACCCGCAGCGAGACCCCTTCGCTTGGGGCTCGCAAGGGATTTGGCACGGGTCTTGAATAATACCTTGCATAGTTAACGCGAGGAATTGCCCCCCATGCTCCAGCCTGCCGCAACATCTGCCCAGTCCAGCCTCGCGCTGACCGTTGCGGCCTCGGCTGGAACGGCTGAAAACCTCGACATTCCTGAGGGTTTCGCGGCGCTCCTGGCATTGGGCATGAGCAGCGAGGGCTCAGACGCAGCAAGGCCGGCAACGCTTGCCGAAGGCGCGGCGGCCATCCGGCAAGCCGGCAAGGCAGGCGGCAAGCCGACCGGCAAGATTCTGCCGGATCTGTTGCCGGACGGCCTGGCCGGCGAAACCCAGGGCGACACCAAGACGGAGCTCGCCGACATCAAGGCGAGCGGAACCGGCGAAGGACTCGCCTCGCCGGGCGACATGCAGCCGATGCCGGTGCTGTCGGTGGCACCTCCCCCGGTCGCCCTCGCCATTGCAGCCATACCCCCTGCCGCGCCGGCGCCGCTCCCGGCCGAGGCCGAGGCCGGGGCTTCGCCCGGCGGCAGCGAGCGGCCTCAGCCGGCCCCGGCGACCACGCCGATCGTCGCGACGGCCGTGCAGCTCGCCAATGTCCAGGCGCGCACCGCCCGCCAGAACCTTCCGCTCACCAGCCGCGTCGCCAGCCCGGCCAAGGAGCCGGCGCCCGCGGTCGCGGCCTTGCCGACGACCCTGGCCATGCCGCAGCCGGCCGCGCCGAAGCCGACAGCCGCGCCGGCTGCCGCCGCTGCGCCCGCTCCGGAAAACCAGCGCCTGACGACGCCGATCACGCTTCCATCTGCGGCACCGCAGTCGCAGCAGACGCAGCCGCTTCAGCCGCTGGTCCAGCTCCGCTCGTCGGCCGCGCCGATGGCCCTGGCCGTGCAGGCGGCGAGCGGCGAGCAGCAGCCCGAAGCCGCGCCCGCGCCGGCCGTACGGCTCGACCTCCCGGCCGCGGTCGCCGAAGACGGCGAGCAGCAGGGCGCTGCCCCGATGCCGCTCGCCCCGGCCAAGGCCACGCCAGGCCAGCCCGCGCCGGCGCCCGCTCCTCTTGCTCGGCAACCGCTCCCCGCCGTTGCGCCGGCCCAGCCGGCTGCGGTCGTCGCTAAGGCCGATCCCGCTCCGGCAGGCTCGGTGCCGCCGGCAGCCGATCCCGCCCAGTTCGCTGCCGGCACAGCTTCGCCTGCCCGCGTGCCGACTGCACCGCTCGCCGCCCAGCCGATCGCCGCGAACGTGGCTGCGCCGGCCGCGGCTTCGCTCGCCCCGGTCGCTGCCCAGCAGGGCGCGACCGACGCCGCTCCGGCCGATCCCGCCCAGCCGCTTGCGGCCGAGGCGCAGCCGCTGGTCAGCTTCGACGGCAAGGCCCCGGCAGCCGCCGGCAATGCTCCGGCCGTTTCCGCGCCCGCCGCCGCCCAGCCGCGGGGCCACGACTTCGCGACGCTGGTCGACCGCCTGGTCGAAGCGCGCGACGCCGCCATGCCGCAAGCCGTCACCGCCGCCATTCGCCACGCCGAGTTCGGCCAGATCTCGCTCAACTTCCGCACCGACGATGCGCGGCTGACCGTCTCGATGTCGAGCGCCGACCCGGGCTTCGCCCCGGCCGTCCAGGCGGCAGCGGCGATGCAGGCCGGGACTTCGGCCGACAACGGCAATACCGGCAGCCAGCGCCAGGACGCGCAGCACAACGCCCAGCAGCAGTCGGCGAACTCCGCCGCCAGCCAGCCTCAGGGCCAGGCGCAATCGCAGGGCTCGGCGCGCAACGGCGCCGCCGAGCGCGAAGCGTCCCAGGCCGGGCGCCAGAACGGCAGCAGTGCCGGCAGCGACAATGCTTCTACCGAGGACGACAGCCAATCGGGCCGCCGCAGCGGCATCTACGCCTGATCGAACAAGACCGAGCATACCGAGGAATAGACGATGAGTGACGCTCCCAAGTCGGACGACAAGCCCAAGAAGAAGGGCATGATGATGAAAGTGCTGATCGGCGTCGCGCTGATCGGCGCTGGCGGCGGCGGCGCCTACGGCATGATGGCCGCGGGCCTGCTGGGCGGCGGCGAGCACGAGAAGGAAGACAACAATCCCAAGCTCGTGCTCAAGGGCGAGGAGGATCCCTTCGCGCCCAAGACCGAGGCCAAGGAAGGCGAAGGCGGCGGCGAGGAAGTCCACGGCGAAGGCGGTAGCAAGTACAAGACCAGCTATTTCACCTTCACCGAGGAATTCACCTCCAACCTGCGGAATTCCGAAGCCCTGATCCAGGTCAGCATCGCCTGCTCGACGCGCCGCGATGGCCGCGTCCTGATGTGGCTGAAGAAGCACGAGCTGGCGGTCCGCTCCGCCATGCTGACCGTGCTGGCCGACACCCCGGAAGAGGACGTCTACACCATGGAAGGCAAGCAGCGGCTGCAGAAGCGACTGACTGCGGCGATCAACCAGGTGCTGACCTCGAACGAGGGCTTCGGCGGCATCGACGACGTCTACTTCAAATCCTTCATCATCCAGTAAGGCGAAAACCAGGCCAGTATGAAGCCCGAGCGCAACCTCATCGCCGAACGGCCGCTGGCGCAGCATTGCCCCGAGCTGCTGCGCCCGGTGCCGACGGCAGGCGAACTGCTGCCGACCCTGGCGCAGCTCGGCGACCGCCTGGCACGCGCCCTGGGCGCCGGCCTGGCACGCCTTGCCGGCAGCGAAGCGCCGACCGTGCAGCGCGGCGAGCCCCGCGAATGCACGATGAGCGAGATCGCGGCCGGAATCGCGCCGCTCGCGGCCAACAGCCTGATGACGCTCGACGCGCGCAAGGCGCCGTTCCTCGCATCGGTCGAGGCGACCGCGGTGTTCCGCATGGTCGACCGCGCATTCGGCGGCCGCGGCCAGGTTCCCGAACCGCTGCCCACCGCTTTCCCGATGTCGGCGCAGCTGCTGACGGGCCGGCTCGAAACCCTTGTCGCCACGGCCATCGACGAAGCGCTGGGCCCGCAGACCGACGGCTCGGTCCGCGCGCTCAACCGCGACGGCAGCCTCGAAGTGCTCGCGCCCTTCGCCGACGAGACTCAGATGATCGCGCTGACGCTCGACGTGCACGAGACTGCGCCGAGCATGACCTGGCAGCTCACGCTCGCCTTCCCCGTCGCCAGCCTGACCGAGATCCTCGGCGAAGCGCAGCCTGCGCCCAAGCCGGGCAAGCGCAACGCCGCCAACCCGGCGGAAGAGCCTTTCGGCGAAGTGCCGCTGTCGGTCATCGCCCTGCTGGTCGACATGCGCATCGGCTTTTCCAAGCTCTCGGCGCTGAAGCCCGGCGACATCCTGCCCGTCGCGGTGGCCCGCCGGGTTCCGCTGACGGTCGGCGACAAGATCATCGCCCACGGCAGCATCGGCGAGGTCGATGACCGCGTCGCCGTGCAGATAACCCACGCTTTCTGAAGAAAGAGGACGATCCCATGACCATCCAACCCCGCGGCTTCGATTTCCTCAAGGACGTCGACGTCCGCCTGTCGGTCGAGCTTGGCCGCACAGACATGAAGCTCAAGGACGTCCTCTCGCTTGGCGAGGAAAGCATCGTAGTGCTCGATCGCCTGACAGACGAGCTGCTCGACGTGATGGTCAACGGCAAGCCGATCGCCAAGGGCGAGATCGTGGCCCAGGGCAACCGCTTCGGCCTGCGCATAGTCGAGCTGGCCGGCGCCAAGGCCGAGCCGGCCCTGCCGGAGAGCGGTGACCTCTGATGTTCTGGTACGTCGTCAAGCTCCTCGTCCTGCTGCCGCTGATCGGGTTGCTGGCCTGGGGCGCGCTGCGGCTCGCCCAGAAGCTGCAGGAACGCGCCGGCGCGGGCCAGGGGCCCAA
>CAUJJI010000216.1 GCA_963205265.1 Pseudomonadota bacterium | reverse complement strand
CCCTGCCTTACGTTGGGTAATTCCCCGCATCCGGATAAGTGGTCGCCCTGACAGGCGCCGGCCCTTGGGGTAGCGGCGAGCGAACCGGTTCCGCTCCCTGCATCCCGCGAGGGTGTGGGGCATATAACCAATGTGGTTCGTGTTGTCAAGTAAAATCGTTGGCCAAGCCCCATTCGTCGTCCCGGGCTCGACCCCGGAACCCAGGCCACATCGACGGAACGTCCGGCCCAGATCACAGCGGTCCCGGGTCAAGCCCGGGACGACGGGGTTTGTTCGCCTCCCACACCCCACCCGTCATGCTGAACTTGTTTCAGCACCCATTTCTCCCCAAGCCCCGAAGCTCTGGATCAAAACGCACGGCACCGTTGCCCGCCCGTGCAAAGCTCCGGCGCCTCGAGGTGAAATGGGCCCTGAAACGAGTTCAGGGTGACGATGATCGCAATGACTCGACCAAGATCACAGCGGTCGCGGGTCGAGCCCGGGACGACGGGGGCCCTGCGGACACGGCCTAGCTCTCGCGTTCCTGCGCCACCGTCCGCACGATCCCGCGCATGCTGTCGTCGTAGCAGGCGAGCACCGCTCCATGTCCGACCGTCTCGGCGTGCGAGATCAGGCGCGTACCGTCCCACCAATGCAGGGCGTACGACGGCAAGTCGTCGACGATCATCGCCCGGCCGTCGGGACGTTCGCTGTCGACCGGCCTGAGATCGAGAGCGACGCCCGGCGCGGTCGAGCCGGATACGGTCAGCGCCACGCCGTTCCACTGCGTATGGATAGTGCGGTGGAGATGGCCGCAGACGATGCCGGCGACCTGGCCATGGCCGCCGATCGCATCGGCGAAGCGCGCGATCCAGGCCTCGCCGGGGTCGCTGTCGAGCCAGGCGAGGCCGGCGGCGAAAGGCGGGTGGTGCATGGCGATGATCGTCGGCACGTCCGGCCGCTCGGCAAGGCGCGCTTTCAGCCAGGCCGCGCGGTCGGCGCAGAAGGCGCCGCCGTGACGGCCCGGCTCGAGCGTGTCGAGGACCAGCAGCCGCAGCGCGTCGAATTCGAGGGCATATTGCACGAAGCCGCCGGCCAGCGGAGTATCGGGAAAGCCGGCGAGCAGCGCCGCGCGGGCATCGTGGTTGCCGACCATCGGCCAGACCGGGCAGGGGCAGGGGCGCACGGCTTCCGCCAGGCGGACATAGCTGTCCGCGTCGCCGAACTCGGTCAGGTCGCCGGTCAGCAGCACGAGATCGGGGCGGTTCGGCCCCTCGGCAAGGTGCCGCACCGCCGCTGTCAGGCGCCGGAAATTGGCCTCGTCGGGATTGCCCCGATCGAAGCCGACATGGGTGTCGGTGATCTGCGCGATCAGCAAGGGCCGCGCCTCAGTTCCGCGCCAGCCGATCGCGGCCCGGCGCGGCGAAGGGCGGGTGGTAGCTGTGGCACATGGCGCAGCCCGAGGGCACCTTGGCCTTGGCCGCATCCTCGCCCTGGTGGCAGCTGCGGCAGCTGGCGATCCCAGGCAGCAGCACGTCGCCGGACGACGAAGACTTCTCGGCCAGATGGCACGACGTGCATGTCTCCCCTTTGTGCGCCTTATGATCGAACCAGCCCTGCTGCATATAGCGCGTCGGCAGCGTCACGGGAACCACGCCGGGCAGGCCGCCCGAGAAGCTGGGCGTGTGGCATTCGCCGCAGATGCCGTCGCGCGACAGGGCCCCGCGGATCAGCGCGGCATTGTAGGCCGGCGGCGCATAGGCGAAGCGGTAGGGCCGGCCCTGCGCCTGGATGCCCGGCCGCGTGCGATCGCCGACCAGCGGCACGTCGGCATTGGTCGAGACGCTGAGATCGGCGATCATCTGCTCGACGTCGCCGTGGCGCAGGCGCCGGACGATGGGCCCCACCCGGTCGTAGGCGAGGCTGTGGCAGCCTTCGCAGTCGCGCTCCATGTCGATCGGCTTGAAGCGCAGCGCATCCTCGCTGGGACGGTGGCAGTCGCCGCAGACGAGGCCCCTGGCGCCGTAGCCGCGCTCGCCGCGGAACGAAGCGGCCATGCGCGCGACGCCGCCGAGCTTGTCGAGGTGCAACCGGTGCGAGAAGGCAAGGCCGCTGTTCTCGCGCGGCTTGGCGTCGAGCGAGACGGCGATGCGCTTGCGGGTGAACGGATCGCTGACCAGCGCCGGGGTGAACTGCGGGTGGTGCGTGCCGAAGTCGCTGGCGTCGCCGAGCTGGGTATGGGCGAGCCTTTCCTTGAGGCCGCCGTGGCAATCGCCGCAGAAGCGCTGCGCCGGCGCTGCCATCCGCGCCAGGCCCTGGTGCTCGATATGGCAGGAGGCGCAGGATCCCGCGCCTTCCCGGCCGAAGGCGCGCGCCGCCGCGTCGAGGAACTGGCGGCCGAGCGGGCCGCCGGCGCGGGCCTCGGCCAGCCGGGCATGGTCGGCATGATCGCCGACGCTCTTGTGGCAGCCCTTGCAGGTCGCATCGCGGACCGAGACGAAGGCGTTGACATGGCAGGCCTCGCAGCGATCCTCGAGCGCGTGGTGCGCCAGGCTCAGCTTGCCGGCGCTCCAGCTGCTGTCGCCGATCACCGTCTGGCCGCTGCCGCGAGTCAGGAAACTGCCGATCGGCAGGAACAGGAACAGCAGCACCACCGCGGCCGCGACGATCCAGGCCACCCGGCGCTTGCCCGGAAGCACGCCGCCGAGCGAGAAGCCCAGCTTGTCCTCGAGCGAGCCGCCCGCATCCTCGCGATCGGCCAGCCGCACCTGGACGAGCACCGTGCCGTCCGCCTCGCGCGACAGGGTGAGGCGGTAGCTGCCGAACCGCAGCTCCGCCCCGGTTGCGGGGTCGATCACCGCCTCGGTGACGGTTTCGCCGTCGCAGCCGAAGCCCAGCGTCCCGGCCGCCGCGACGACTTCGACCCGGCCGTCGTGGCGCAGGTCGATCGTCGCATGCCGCGGTTCGATGGCGAGGTCGGGCAAGTGGATGTCGCTGTCCGCCGCGCGGCCGACGACGAGCAGCTTCCCGGCGACGGCGCGGTCGCGCACGATCTCGCGCCCGGCGGCGGTGACTTCGATCTGCCTGAGCCTGAATGCCATGCCCCTCGCCCGCCGCTACCAGTAGAAGAACACGCTGAGGATATGGGCGAACAGCGCGGCGATGAGCGCGAAGGTCGCCGGCACGTGCACGTAGAGCCAGATCTCGAGCAGCGCCCTGATGCGCAAGTGCCGCCGGATGCGCGCCAGCTGCGTCTGGCGGCGGATCAGCAGCTTCACCACCTTGTCGCTCGCCGGATCGCCGGCCCCGCGCGCGTCGGCCAGGCCGAGCCCCTCGATCGCGCGTGCCGTCGCGCAACCGGGGTAGCGGCCCGACAGCCGCCGCGAGATGCCGCCGCCGAAGGGGTCCTCGGCCAGGGCGGCGATGACCAGGTCGGCCTGGCCGCGCCCCAGCGGCTGCGCCGCGTCCTGCAGCTGGCGATCGAGCGCCTGCACCGCCTCGATCATCTGGCGCTGGGTCATCTGCTCGCGGTTGTTGCTGAGCGCCTGCGGCAGGTTGGCGTAGACGACGATGCCGAACACGCCCGAGGCGATCACCAGCAGCATCAGCCCATAGGCCAGCGTGTGCACGTTCCAGCCGAGCTGGAAGCCGGTGTGCAGCGTCGCCACGACGATCAGCGAGAGGCCGAGGTAGACGTGCGCCGAGGTCCAGGCCTTGAGCGACCACTTGCCCGGCGTCATCGCCCGCTTGCGGATGCCGATCAGCGACAGCCAGACGATCAGCAGCGCGCCGATCGTGCCCAGCAGGTATCCGTACCAGCTGCCGCCGTTGGGCCGCGGCTCGACGTCGGCGGCGAAGTAGCCGACGATCGCCGCGAGGCTGAGCACGGCGGCGATCTTGAGCCAGCGGAAGCGGGCATGGCGCAGGAAGCCCTCGTGGCTGGTCTGGACGAGCCGCGACGGGCGCGGCGTGGCCGCGGCTTCGGCCGCCGGCTCGGTACGCGAAGCGACGCTCGCCATCAGCCTTCCTCCCCCATCCGCGCGACCGACAGGAAGGTCTCGGGCGAGACGCGGATCGCCGCCCCGGTCGGGCAGGCGCGGACGCAGGCCGGGCCGCCGTCGATGCCCGAGCACATGTCGCACTTGATCGCCTTCTTCGGGCTCTCCTCGCCCGGCACGGCATGCTGCTTGCGCCAGGCCTTGGTCGGCTCGCCAGGCCCCGGCCCCTCTCCGAGGAACAGCCATTTGAGCAGCGAAGGCCGCGGCGGCGGCACGCTGTCCATGCGGATCACGCCGTAGGGGCAGTTGCGCTGGCAATTGCCGCAGCCGATGCAGCTGTCGTCGATGAACACCTCGCCGTCCTGGCCGCGGTGGATGGCGTTGGGCGGGCAATCGGCCATGCAGTGCGGGTGCTCGCAGTGCCGGCAGCTGGTCGGGACGTGGAGATGGGCATAGGTCGTCCCGGCCTCGCGATCGAGCCGCGACAGCCCCTCGTGGCTGTCGGCACAGGCCTTTTCGCAATTGTCGCAGCCGACGCAGAGCTTCTCGTCGATCAGCAGCACGTCGGTCGCCTCGCCGACGCCGTTGTCGAGCAGGAACTGCGCGGTCTGCGAATAGAGGTCGACGGCGCCCGAGAAGTTCTCCTTGCGGCCCTCGATGAAGCTGTTGATCTGGCGCCGGTCCTCCATGTCGGCGCGGGCACGGCGCAGCAGCTCGGGCTTGCGTTCGAGCAGACGGGCGAAGGCGTCGCCGGGCAGGCGGATGACTTCCGACTTGATCGCCGCCTTGACCGTTGCCGAGCGGGGCGCATTGTCGATCAACGCCATTTCGCCGACATAGGAGCCGGCCGGCAGATAGCTGAGGAACACCTGCTTGCCGGCGATCGCCTTCTCGACGATCATCGAGCCGCGGCGGATGATGAAGACGTCCCTGCCGCCCGGCGCGTCGTTGGCGTCGCCTTCGGCCAGCACCACCTCGCCCGCGCGCCTGGTCTGGACTTCGGCGGCATCGACCACTTCGGCGACGTCTTCGGCGGTCAGCCCCGAACCGAAGATCTGCAGCAGCTGCCGCTCGATCGACGTGCGGGTGATCGCCCGGCCGGCGGCCGGGACCGTCGAGATCAGCTTCAGCGCGGCGTTGCGGTCCAGCTCGACCGCGACCGTCGGTTCCGCCGCGCGGATCGTCGCGCCGCGGCGCCGGCCCGAAATCAGGCCGACCTCGCCGAAGATCGAGCCCTGGCCGATCGCCACGGTCTTGCCCGGATCGTCCTTGTCGACCTGCACCAGCACCGATCCCCGGGCGATGGCGAACAGCGACGAGCCGGGATCGTTGCGCTCGAAGATCACTTCGCCGGCGGCGAAGGCGTGGACCTGCGAATCGAGCATCAGCTCGCGCAGCTGCAAGGGCGAGACCTCGCGGAAGATGTCGATGCCGCTGCCGAACAGCTCCAGCCATTCGTCGACCGGGCGATCGCCGGGCAGGGCGGCGAACTTCGCGGCGAGAATCGGCTCGTCCGCGGGCTTGAGCGCGGTGTTGCCGTTGATGAACTCGACCACGTCGTAGCCCTGGTTCATGCAGTGCTTGATCAGCGGATAGCCGGCGAGCGCGCCGATCACGTAGATGCCCGGCACTGTCGTTTCGAACTGCGGGGACAGCTTCGGATAGGCGACGCGGTCGGCGCTGGTGAACTGCACGCCGGTGCCCGGCACGATCACGCGCTTGCCGTCCTTATCCTCGAACGCGGCGCAGCAGGCCTCGACGAAGGCGCGCGGCGGCGCCGAGCCCATGCGCGAAATGACCCGGCTGCACGGCATCGTCAGCTCGCCGTCGCGGGTGTCGAGCGTGATCGTGCCGCGATCGATGCGCGCGACGGTGGTCTCGCGCAGTATCTGGATGCGGCCCGCCTGCTCCATCGCCAGCAGCGCCTTGACGTTGGCGTCCTTGGCCGAGGCGAACTCGGTCGAGCGGTTGAGGATGCTGACGACGTTGCGCTGCTCGGGATTGGCGGCAAGCCCCATCGCGTTCTCGATGCCGGCGTCGCCGGTGCCGATGACGGTGATGTGCTCGTCGATATATTCGTCGGGATCGTCGAGCTGATACTGCACCACCGCGCCTTCGCCGATCGGGCAGCGCAGCAGATTGGGATTGCCCTGGGTGCCGATCGCCAGGATCACCGCCTCGGCCTTGATCGTGCCGCCGCCCTTGAGCGTCAGCGTGAAATCGCCCTTGGCGCCCGCGATGCCGACGACGTCCGCCTGCAGCCGGACCGCTGCACCACGCTGGGCGCTTTGCGCGTCCCAGGTCTCGAGCACGGCTTCGCGCTTGCCCGCCGCGAAATCGAGGTCCGAGCGCAGCACCAGCGACGAGGGCGTCGCCATGACGTGCTTGCCCTTCTGGTACTTGTAGATCGTGTCGGAGAGGTGGTCGGTCTTTTCCAGCAGGACATGCGGAATCTGCAGCTGCGCTGCGCGCGCCGCGGCAGAGAGCCCTGCCGGCCCCGAACCCACTATGGCAATGCGGACGCTGTCAACCACGGCGATCCCCCCACCGCTCTGCACGATGTTTGCTTTCTTGGCGGAAGTTTCGCAAGTCTTGTCTCCAAACCGAAACGACGGACGGAGCGCCGCGATGGACAGGGACGCTGCTAGAGGCCCGCGGGGCGGGACCTTGGTGCTGCTCGCCGCAGCCCTGGTCGCCGTGCTGGCAGTGGCCTATGGCATCTGGCGCCAGCGCGCCGCCGAGCCGGCTCCGGCCGCGCAAGCCACCGCTTCCGCCGGCACGCTCTCGATCGATGCGCTGGAAGCGAAAGTGCAGGCAGATCCGCAGAACGGCACCGCCTGGGGATCGCTGGGTCTGGCCTATTTCTCGCAAGGCCGCTTTGCCGACTCCGTCCGCGCCTACGAGCGGGCGACGGCGCTGGCGCCCGGCAAGGCGATCCTCTGGGCGGCGCTGGGCGAGGCGCACGTCATGGCCAGCGAGCGCGATCCCATGCCCGCCGCGGCCGTCGCGGCTTTCGAAAAGGCCCTCGCGCTCAATGCCGGCGACGAACGGTCGCGCTATTTCCTCGCGGTGAAGCGCGACCTCGCCGGCGACCATGCCGGGGCGATCGGCGACTGGCTGGCCCTGCTCGAGGATTCGCCGGCCGATGCCCCCTGGCGCAGCGACCTCGTCCGCACCATCGAGCAGGTCGGCAAGATCAACGGCATCGACGTCGCCGCGCGGATCGCGGCGGCTTCCGCCAGGTCACCGGCGGCGGCGGCTCCGCTCGCCACCCGCGCGATCCCCGGCCCCGACGCGCAGGACCTGCGTGCGGCATCGGCCATCCCGCCCAGCCGGCAACGCGACATGGCCGAGGGCATGGTCGCCCGCCTCGAAGCGCGGCTCGAGCAGCAGCCCGGCAATGTCGAAGGCTGGATCATGCTGATCCGCAGCCGGATGACGCTGGGCGAGGAGGAAAAGGCGAAGGCCGCGCTGGGGGCGGCCGTCGCCGCCAACCCGGCGCGCGCGGCGGAACTGCGCGAGCAGGCGGCGCTGCTCGGGGTGCGGTGAGGGAAGAACAGAGGGGAGCAGGCAGGCGCCACTCTCCCCCTCCCCCCGAGGCGAAGGCTTGGAGCCCGCACCCGGCCCCGAATCACACCACCCCGAAAGCCAGCATCGCGTCGGCGACCTTCTTGAAGCCGCCGATGTTCGCGCCCTTGACGTAGTCGATGTAGCCGCCGCCGCGATCGCCGTAAGTGCGGCAAGTCTTGTGGATGCCGGACATGATGTCCCTGAGCATCTGCTGCAGCTCTTCCTCCTTCCACGGGCGGCGTTCGGAATTCTGGCTCATCTCCAGGCCCGAGACGGCGACGCCGCCGGCATTGGCGGCCTTGCCCGGGGCATAGAGCAGCTTCGCGTGCTTGAAGACGTGCACGCCGTCGAGGTCGGTCGGCATGTTGGCGCCTTCCGATACCGCCCGGCAGCCGTTGGCGACCAGCGTGCGGGCATCGTCGCCGAGCAGTTCGTTCTGGGTGGCGCAGGGCAGCGCCAGGTCGCATGGCACGCCCCACGGGGTCTTGCCGGCGGTGAAAGTCGCCTTGGGGTATTCCGCGACATATTCCTCGATCTTGCCGCGGCGATGCGTCTTGTGCACTTTCACCCAGTCGATCTTCTCCTGGGTGATGCCGTCCGGATCGTAGACGAAGCCGCCCGAATCGGACAGCGTCAGCACCTTGCCGCCGAGCTGGACGATCTTTTCCGCGGCATGAGTCGCGACATTGCCCGAGCCGGAGATCACCGCGGTCTTGCCGTGCAGGTCCTCGTCCTTGGTGGCGAGCATCTCGGCCAGGAAATAGACCGCGCCGTAGCCCGTCGCTTCCGGCCGGATCAGCGAGCCGCCGTATTCCAGGCCCTTGCCGGTCAGCACCCCGGTGAAGTGATTGGTGATGCGCTTGTACTGCCCGAACATGAAGCCGATCTCGCGCCCGCCGACGCCGATGTCTCCCGCCGGCACGTCGACGTCGGCGCCGATGTGGCGGTAGAGCTCGGTCATGAAGCTCTGGCAGAAGCGCATGATCTCGCGCACGCTCTTGCCCTTGGGATTGAAGTTGGAGCCGCCCTTGCCGCCGCCCATCGGCAGGCCGGTCAGCGCGTTCTTGAAAGTCTGCTCGAAAGCGAGGAACTTCAGCACGCTCTCGTTGACGCTGGGATGGAAGCGAATGCCGCCCTTGTAGGGGCCGATCGCGTTGTTGTTCTGCACCCGCCAGCCGCGCTGGACGCGGATGCCGCCGTTGTCGTCTTCCCAGCAGACGCGGAACGAGACGACGCGATCCGGCTCGGCGATGCGGCGCAGGATCTGCTGCTCGTGGTATTGTTCCTTGTCGGCGATGAAATCGAAGATGTCCTCGGCGACTTCCTGCACCGCCTGGACGAATTCGGGCTGGTGCGGATTGCGCCGCTTCACCCCTTCCATGAATCCGTTGAAATCGACGTGATCCGTGACAGCCATTCCTCTTCCCCCCGTTCCGCCCCATACGGTGGCCCCGAACCGGCTGAATTCTGGCCGAGTTCGGCACATGTCTTGTCCCGGAGAGGTTATCCCCCCGGCCGGGGCCTGTATAGCGGCAATGTTGCGCAGGAATGGTAAACGGCGAGGCGGTCAGGTCGCCGGGCGACCCTGCGGCCAGCCGACCATCTCCCAGCCGGCCGGCGAGGCCCAGACATATTCGAGATAGTGGCCGAGCGTGTCGCGGGCATCGAGATAGCGGAAGACCAGGTCGGGGATGCCGCCTTCGCAGACGAAGGGCAGGCCCAGCCGGTCGCTCTCGGCAGCGATCTCCTCCAGGCTCTCGCGGCGCAGCGAGATGTGATGGAGGCGCGGCACCGCGTCCGCCTTGTCGGCCGGGAGATAGGGCAGGAACGGATCGACGAAGCCGGAAACCGGCTCGATCAGTTCGATCTGCAGCCAGCCGACCCAGGTCGCCGCGACCTTGACCCGCTGCATCCGCTCGCCTTCGGCGGTGCGCAGCGCCATCTCGGGCTCGAAAGTGATGTAGTCGGCGACGCCGTAGCGCTGCGAGATCATGTCCATCGCCCGGGCGAGGTCATGGGTGACGTAGGCGTTCTGATAATGGCCCTTCAGGAACATGGCGGCCCTCTCCCCCTATCCTCGTCCTGCGCGGGCTCAGCCCTTGCGCTCGAGCACCACGACCGGGATGCGGCGGGTGGTGCGCGACTGGTAGACGTCGTAGTTCGGCCAGCCCGCGACCGCTTCGGCCCACAGCCGCTCGCGCTCCTCGCCCTCGGCGGTGCGCGCCCGGGCGGCGAACCTTTCGCCCTTGATCTGCACTTCGACCTCGGGATCGGCCTCGATGTTCAGGTACCACAGCGGATGGGTGGGCGAACCGCCCTTCGAGGCGATGAGCACCTGGGCGTCGCCGACCTGGCGGAAGATGATGGCGATGGTCCGCGGCTCGCCCGACTTGCGGCCCTTGGTCGTCAGCAGCAGCGTCGGCACGCCGTTCCATTCGTAGCCCACCGCGCCGTCGGTCTCGCGGTAGCGGCGGACGTGTTCCTCGCCGATCAGCGTGATGTCGGTGCCCAGATCGGATTTCTGCGGTTCGCTCATGGCTTCTCTCTCCTGGATCGCGCGCGGTGGCGGCTTGCCTCACCCTTGGCCCGCACTGCGCCAATTATCCAGTGGGGAATTGCGCGCCGCGGGCGTCCGCGTCGCGGCGAACCGGCTCGGGCAAGGTCCAGGCGAGGCGATATTCCTCGCGGCGCGAAGGCGGGCCTTCCGCAGATCGGCGAATAGACCCGCACCCCATCCCGCGCCCCCGCCGCTGGTTGCCGGAGCGTTAATCCACCGGTCCGGACAAGCCATTACGTAACCTACCGCGTTGCGATGCAACCGATTCCGGTTCTTTCTGGGCCCATGGTAGAGCTGGACTTCGACAACGAGCTGACCCTGCTGCTGGAAGACGACATGCCGCCGGAAGGCCTGCGCGTCGTCTTCGTCGTGCCCAACTGGCAGGCGCGGGACTATGCCTATGGTGGGCTGGAGGCTCTGGCCTTCCGGGTGGTCGAGAACGAAGGCGCCGCGCTCGCCTGGTTCGACGACGTCCGCCTCACTCGCCCCTGGGAGACGCGACAATGACCGGCCGCGCGGCGGGCAGTTCGATCCAGGCCCGGCATTGGCACACTAATGGGCGTGGGAGGTTTCCGGCCCGCCGGCCTGCTGCGGCAGGAGGAACATCGCCGAGGGCGAGCCGGTGCCATAGATGGGTAGCGCCACGCTCGGCAGCTTTTCGGTGGTGCTGATGGTATTGTCGTTGCATTCGAAGGCCTGAGCCTGCCCGATCCCCAGGCAGAACTGCTGCCAGGCCATGAAGGTCTCGTCGTCCCAGCCCCCGAACCAGTCGGCGTGGAAGCTCTCGCCGTTGCGCATCGCACGACCCGCGGCCGCGGCCGCCATATCGTCGGAGGTCAGGCGATAGCCGGTGTATTCGCCCGTGGTGTCGAACGTGAAGAAGAACTTCAATTCGAGCCGCGGCAGGCGGTACCAGCCGTTCGGGCAGACGAGGTGCCCGTTGGTGGCGTCGCGCACCAGGTTGCGCATGTGCTTGTAGCCGTCCGTCGACCACAGGTTGACGCCGTCCCAGCAAGTTGCCGCCGTGATGTTGGCGACGACGAACGATTCGGTGATGCCCGGCGCGGACGAACCCTTGCAGCGGCCGCCCCAGGGGTCGGAGCCGTCCGGCTTGGTCAGCGCCGAATAGATGTTGCCGCCGCCGATGTCGGCATCGACATTCACGACGGCGCCGTTGTTGAAGCACTGCCAGCCGTTGAAACCGTTGCCGGCGTACTGATACCGCCCCGCCGTGCCGGGCTGGGCATTGGCCGCAGCGATCTCCGCCTTTGCGTAGTTGTCGTCCGGATCGTCCATGTGGGTTCCGGCGACATATCGCAGGCCGCGCGGAATGCGCACCAGCTTTGCCGCGTCGGCCTGCACTTCGGCCGCATAGTACACGGTGATCCAGTTCGATCGCGCGCAGTAGGTCTTGCCGGTGCCGAACGTATTGGGCTTGCACGGAGGGGGGAACCAGTAGGCCGTGGCGTTCAGCGGGCCGCCTGCGGAGCTGCTGTCGCTCTTGGTGCGCAGCGACCGGTAGGTGGAATAGGCGTCGGCGGCCTTGTTGCCGTACCACTGATGGCAGTGGCTCGCACCCGGCTCGCCGTAATTGCGGATGGGGTCGTCACAGAGCATCTTGAACGAGGAGATCGTGAGGCGGAACTTCGGCTGGGCCTCGCGCCAGCCGGGCTCGCCGCACCGCGTCGCGCTGCCGGCGTCGCCGCCGCAAAAGGACGGCGCGGGTTCGAGGTGCGATGCCCGCTTCACCGTCGGTAGGTCGGCTGGCATCGTGGCGAAAGCCGGGGGCGTGCCGCCGTGGGCGTTCGAGCCGTCTCCCAGGATCTCGCCGGCCACGCTGCCGGACGAATAGGTCACCGGCTGCGCCACGTAGTCCGCGACATCGGGGGGCTTCGGACCTGCCAGCGCGGGAGCGCCGCACAGCGCCAGGGCCGGGAGCAGGACTGAAAGACAGGTTCTCATAACGATCGCCCATGAAGGCCGGCGAGGTCGGCGCGGCCCTGGTCCGGCCGTGATGCTGCACGGCGGTCGACTATCTCGCATAACCGCCGCGGCGCAAGGCATAGTTTCTGCGGCCTGTCGCAGCCTGTACCGATCCTGGACGCAAGCCGGGGGGAGAATTCCGCCCGCCCCCGGGTGCGAGCCGCGCGGGCGCTTCTGGCGCTGGTCCGCTGCGATGGACCGCGGCGCCGATGGTGCTGCTGGGGAGGATTGAACTCCCGACCTCACCCTTACCAAGGGTGTATAATTGCATCTCGGTGGAGCAGGATAGACAATGAATCCTCTAATTTCCGCCATTTTCTAGTCAGGGTAGTCTATTGCAATCCGCCATAGTTTTCCGTACATCTTTCGTACGGAACAGCGGAGCGGCAAAAATGGACCTCAGCACGGTAAAGCAACGGGAAGCGTTGAAGGCGCGGCGCGAGCCTTACTGGCAGCGACTCAGCCCCGGCAGGTATATCGGCTATCGCCCTTCGGCACGCGAGGGCGCCGGAACCTGGATTGCTCGCGCCTACGACGAGGACAAGCGAAGCTATCGACTGAGAGCCCTGGGGGACTTTGCCGGGCTGCCATCCCGGGATCGGTTCGCCGCCGCGAAGAAGGAGGCCGAGGCGTTCGCGGATATTGTCGAAGCTGGCGGAGTCGCGAAGGAGAAGATCGAAACGGTAGCTGACGCCTGCCTCAGCTATCTCGCATCGATCGATGATGACAACGGGATCGCCGAGGGAGTCTTTCGACGCCACGTTTACAGCGACCCGCTGGCCAAGGTGAGGCTAGACAAGCTGCGCCGGAACCATCTGAAGGAATGGCGCAAGCGACTTGAGGGTGCTCCCGCCGTCGTCAGCCGAAGCAAGGAGGGCGACCAGCGCACGCGGGAGCGGGCAAAGTCCACGGTCAACCGCGACATGGTTCCGTTACGAGCCGCTCTGAACAAGGTGCTCGCACCGGGCACGCCAAACACCGAGGCCGCATGGCAGGAGGCACTGAGGCCATTCAAGAGCGCCGACAAGCGGCGGTTGCTCTACCTTGACAAGGATGAACGGCGGAAGCTGCTGGCGCACATCGACACCGAGGCCGCGCCCTTCGTACGAGCGCTTTGCCTGTTGCCGTTGCGGCCCGGCGCGATGGCGGCCCTGACCGCCGGCAACTTCGACAAGCGCACGTCCGAACTGACGATCGGCAAGGACAAGTCGGGCAACGACCGGCGGATCGTCATACCGGCGACGGCTGCGGCGCTGTTCGCCGACCAGTCAAAAGACAAGCTCCCCGCCGTGCTCCTGTTTCGACGGGCAACTGGCGACGCCTGGGATCGCAACACTTGGGGAGACGCCATCGGGGCGGCGGCGAAAGGCGCGGGCCTGCCGGCCAATACGACAGCGTACACGCTGCGGCACAGCACGATCACCGACCTGGTGAATGACGGTTTGCCCTTGCTGACCGTCGCGCAGATCAGCGGCACGAGCGCCGAGATGATTGAGCGCCACTACGGGCATTTGACCCGTGGGGCTGCTACCGAAGCTCTTGAAAGGTTGGCGCTGTGACTGCCGACGCTATGCAGCCCAATGGCGATGGGCAGATCGTGTTTGAGGACGATGTGCAACGTCTTGTGCACCGTAGGGTGGAATGGGAAAGCTTGGCTACGGACGGCGGCCTTGAAGCACTTCTTGTCGAGCGTCTGCGAGAATGCCAGGCGGTGTTTGATGAGCGCAACTGGGTCCGCACCCCGGAGTCAAAATATCCTATCGACGCGACTCCATTCACAGACCTTTGGTATGCCGCGCAGGTGGCAAGCAAATGCGCATTGTTGCTAGAAAAGTGCGGCGAGCAATACGGAACCGTGGACATGTTGCGCACCGTCGCGATGGCAGAAATTTGGAATGACTGGCAGTGGCGTAAGGCGTTCGGACGAGAGATGGTCCTGGGCAAGCAAAAGCGGACTGTGGGCAGGATTTGGTCGGATGCATTCAACACACTGCACAAGCTGGAGACCACTGAGATTGTGCGGCGAATGGATGCGTACATTGCCAGGGGCAGGAATGCGTCAGAGGCGGCGCACTACGTCAAAAGAGACCTGGGGCTTTCGGCACAACCCTCATCAATCGTGAGGCGCTTCAAGCGGGCGACTCAAAAAAGGTAAGACAAGCGCTTCGGCTGTCCAATCGGTTTTGACATACTTGGCCGGTCATCAACCTCAGTGGAGTGCGATGACCATGGACCAATCACTTACTATTGATGAGTTCTGTAAGTCTGAGAAGATCAGCCGGGCTCATTATTTCAATCTGCGCGACCGCGGCGAGGCGCCGCGTGAAATGCGCATCGGGCGCTGCGTCCGCATTTCCCCCGAGGCTCGCGCCGCGTGGCGCAGGGAGCGGGAGACCGCCTGATGAAACCGAAAAGCCCGGCCGGGGATACGGCGCGGGCTTCGGAACGTCATCTGGCGGGTGACAAACCGAAGTCTATCAAAACCGTAGAGATTACGCAAGGGCGCGCCATCATCCGCGCGACGCCCGTGATGCGCGCCCGGCTCGCCCTCCTGCTGTGGGGCGGATGGCTACAGGGAGGTGTCCGACCGTGAACGCCCCACTGGACGATATAACCGCATTCATGGGCACCCTGCCGCCCGAGGAATACGAGTTGCGTCGCCGGATTCGCGTGGCGCGCAATGCAGCCAGCTTCAAGTTGCGCAGGACTGACAGCGACAATGCCCGCGCGCTGTGCTGGCAGGTGGCCGAAACTGCGACCGCCTGGGTCTATGCCACTGCAGACCTGGAAGCCCTGACGGAAGTCGCCAAGCTCCTGCGGCGCCTGCTCAGCGTGGCCGATCAGTTTGAAGCCGTGGAGGCCATGCAGTGAAGTCATGGACCGACATTGAGCGCGACAGCGCCGAATACGACGCAATGGGGATGACGTCGGAGTCTCGCACGGAAGTGCGCCCTGCATACATGCGCGCCATCTCTGCTGCCGCGCTGATGGCGAAGACGTTCGATCCCGTAAACTATGTGGTGCCGGGATTGCTGGCTGAGGGCGCGACGCTGTTTGCCGGCAAGCCGAAGATCGGCAAGAGCTGGCTGGCTTATGACTTCGCCATCGCGGTTGCAAGCGGGAGTCCAGTGTTCGGTTCGATCCCGATCACACAAGGCGACGTGCTCTATCTCGCTCTGGAAGACAGCGAGCGACGGTTGAAAGGCCGGATGCTGAAAAAGGGTATCCGACACGCCCCCGCGCGGCTGACGCTGGCGACCGAATGGCCCGGCCTGGACGATGGCTGCATTACCGAGCTGGTGGCCTGGGCCGCTGCCGTCGACCGTCCGAGCCTGGTTATCGTGGACGTGCTCAAGATGGTGCGGGGAGCATCAAAGGGAAATGAATCTCTTTACGATGCCGACTACCGGGCATTGACTGGACTCGCCGCATTCGCGCGACGCCACGGCATCGCGGTTATGGTTGTCCATCACACTCGCAAGATGGAAGCGGACGACCCGCTTGAAAGCATCAGCGGGACCAACGGACTCACCGGTGCTGCCGACACCGTAATGGTGCTCAAACGGGACAGCGGGACCGGACACTGCATCCTGTATGTCCGGGGCCGCGACGTTGAGGAAAGCGAAAAAGCTGTCCGGTTCAAACCGGACACGGCCACCTGGGAACTGCTTGGCGCCGCCGAAGACGTGGGCCGCACGAATGAACGGCAAGCAATTCTCGAGGTGTTACGGAAGCACGATAAGCCACTGACTGTCCGTGATATTTCTGACGTCTTGGGCCGCAGTTACGATGCAACCCGCAAGACGTTGGCGCGGATGTGGGACGCTGGTGAAGTCCATAAAGAAGGGCGAGGCACATATACCTGTCCGATGTGTCCGGTTGTCCTAAACGCTCATCAAACCGGACACCGGACAGACCGGACAGGGGATATAAATAAGGAAGAGTTGGACCCTTTCGACCCTCGCGGATGGGAGGGTGCCCGATGACGCCCGACCGCATCCTGGCCATGAGCCGCACCCTGTCGGCAGTCGAGGCGGACGCACGCCAGCTAACCCATGCCGAGGCGTTACTAACGGCCCTCTCCGCTTGCCAGACCGCGCTGAGCGGACTGCTCGAACGCGCCCTGGCTGGTGAGGGGGTAGGGGCAGGGTCAATCGCTAACGCCTTCGGAGCAAGGACCGCGCTGGCCCCGCAACGATCATGCGTCCTGCCCCGGTTCATTCCGCGCGAGGAGACACACAATGACTGACCTATCCAACCTGCCTCAGCCGCCGGTGCATCTGACCGACGAAGCTGCTGCATGGTGGCGCGACGTGCTGCGCGACTTCGAGCTTGCACCGCATCACCTCAGGCTCCTGCGGGCCGCTTGCGAGGCCTGGGATCGGATGCAGCAAGCCCGCCAGGCGCTCGCCGATCACGGCGGGCTGACGTTCACGGACGAACGCGGAGTGATCCGTGCTCACCCGGCCGTTGCCATGGAGCGCGATGCCCGCGTCGCCTTCGCGCGGCTGGTCCGTGAACTCGACCTCGACGGTGGCGCCCTCAGCGAAGCGCCGCGCCCACCTGCTCTCACTTCAAACCGGAGGAACTAGAGAATGCCCATCAAACGCCGCGCCGGCAAACGGCGCATCAATTCGGAAGTCCATTTCAACGCCTGGGAGCTTGTTTTCGAGGCGGGCAGGGATTTCTTCGGCGAGCTGCCGGCGATCGGCACCGCGACCGACATATACGGCCGTCCTGGGGAACAAGACGCCATCGAGGCGTGGCGCGCGCTGGGGCGGCGCTTCCTTGCCGAGCGGAAGCCTGGTGCGCCTCAGGCGTGGGCCGAGACGGCATTTGGTCGGCCGTGGGAGGCGTGCAATGCCTGTTAAGCGCCGCGTGGCTAAGAGCCGCGAACTCGACAGCCTGAAGATTCAGGAACTTTGGTACGGCCCCGGAATGTGCCTGCTCGCCGGTTGCGGCTATTGGCTGGGGGATTTCTACGATCGCGTCGACGAGGCTTCGCAGGCCCGGATCATCGAGATGATGCGCGAAGACTGGGATCGGTACAGCGACCGAGTCCTGGCCGCATGGGACGCCCGCGACGATCACGACCTGCGCCTGTGGCGCGAGTATCACTCCGATTGCCCCCGGCCGTGGGCAGAACTCCGGTTCGGAGCGCGAGGGATGGCCGCAGATGCGTAGGAAGCTCTGACGAAGGGAGCGGGCGATGCTGCGGTTTTGCCAGTTGAAATCACTGCAAAAGTTCGCCTCCGTCCATGCCAGCCTGCACAATCATTTTGATTTGGAACGTCATCTCATCGATCGCAGCACCTGCGAGGAACGTCGCTCTGCTGCCTTGGTGGAGTGGCAGTCGCTCGCCGCCTGAGGCAGGTCTGACCTCGGGGTGAGACTGCCCAGTGGAGAACGGTTCGCATCGGTCTGACAGCACCCTGGGCGGTCATCGCCACGCTGATCGAGAACTGCAAGAACTCGGGCATCAGCCCGCATGCCTGGCTGACCGAGACGCTCACCAAGCTTGCCAAGGGTCATCCCGCAAACGCCGTCGGCGAACTCATGCCATGGACGGCGGTGGCCTGAGCACAGCGCTTACGGACGATCAAGGAGGCGACCGTAAATTCCTTCCACTACGCCTCGATCCAGGGACTGCGGCGGCATTTCAGCGACTGGATGATCGCCTACAACTTCGCCTAGCGACACAAGGCTCTGAAGTTCAGGACGCCATACGAGGCCATCGAGGAACTCTGGAAATCGCAGCCCGATGTCTCTTTCATCAACCCTAGCCATCACATGCTGGGACCAAACACCTAGACGATGCCCGCTCCCAGCCCGACAGCCTTGCGTTGCTGAGCCTTTCGATCCCGCCACTTGCTGGAACGATAGACGGACAGGACGTCGATGGCCCCGCCTGCCTCGACACGCACCTTGGCCAAGATCGGCGCAACATCGATAGTGTAGGCCCGGCGCAAAGCCTGGAACGCCATCATCGTGTCATTGGCTTCCTGCGCCGCATGAAGGGCCGACCGGTCCACTAGAAGCGCTTTGGCATAGCACTGCGTAATCGCTTCGGCTGACGAGAGCATGGATTCGATTGGATCGGTAACGTTGTGCGACTGGTCGATCATGTAGCTAGGATTGAAGCCCCCAAGCGGGTTCAGTTCCGCCTCGACCAGTTCGTTGAACACAAGGAACAGCTGGTGCGGGTTGATGGATCCCGAATCGAGGTCATCATCGCCATACTTGCTGTCGTTAAAGTGGAAGCCGCCCAATTTGCCGAAGCGGTGAAGCCGCGCCACGATCTGCTCGATGTTTACGTTTGGCGCATGGTGGCCGAGGTCGACGAGGCACTTGGCTTGAGGGCCCAGTTCCTGCGCGGCGAGGATTGACGAGCCCCAGTCGCTAACAACCGTCGAGTAGAACGCCGGCTCGAACATCTTGTGTTCCAGCAGCATCCGCCAGTCGTCCGGCAGCGCGACGTAGACTTGGCTGGCGGCTTCGAGATAGCGATCCAGGCTGCGAACTAAGTCTTGTTGACCGGGAAAATTCGTGCCGTCCCCCACCCAGACGGTAAGATCCCGCGACCCCAGCTGGCGACCGATCTCGATGCATTCGATGTTGTGTTCGACGGCCTGCTGCCGGACCGCCTCGACCGTCGACGACAGCGAACCGCTCGAATAGCTGTACGGCTGTCCCGGCTGGTCCTGAAAGGTGTTGGAGTTTACGGCATCAAAGCTGAGGCCCAATTCAGCCGCTTCCTCGCGCAGCGCTTTGTAGTCGCTGACCTTATCCCACGGAAAATGCGTCGAAACGCGCGGCGTCGCCCGGCAGAGCTGGTTGACGACTGCACAGTCCTCAAGCTTTTCATGAATGTTGGTCGGTTCGCCGGAGATCGGGAACTTTGCAAAGCGAGTTCCGCCTCGCCCCGCCCCCCAGCTCGGCACTGCGACTGAGAAAGAGGCCACGCGGTCCTTGATCGCATCGATGTCGATGCCCGTACGGGATAACTTGCGCCCGAGCGCGGCATATTCGTCTTCCAGCGCGTAGAGTTCCCGCGCGTTCGCTTCGGCGATCAGACCTTCAGAAAGCGGCAGGTTCATACGGAAGCCCTCGGGGTCGGTATGCCTTGCATGTCCATCCAAGCCAGGAACTGGGGGATCAGCAAGGTCGTGGTTGTACTCGGCTTTCCTGTGCCAAAGCCATGATCGATATTCCGCAGCACCCTTTCCCGGCCCATGGTGAAGGTCTGGCTCATGTCTGATGCCTTGCATGGAGTTTTCTTGCCATAGAGCGGGATCTCGACCGCCCTTGGCGGGGCCACTGCAGGCCCATCGATCGCTGCCATGTCCAGGATTCGGGCTTCTGCCGCGTGGGACGCCACGACCAGCGAGACGGCGACAATGGATTTCTTGATAGGCTGCATCATCTTGTCTCAATCAGTCACATTGCGCTGTCGCCAACCGACACGTTCTTTTTCTGTTGCATCGGGCTTAGGGACCGCGTTGACCCTCGTCACCACCGCCCGATGCCATTCACGCGTCAACGGGTGAAAGCCTGCGCATTTCCGGCATCCACATTGAGCATGTTGCCAGTCGACTTTGCCGAGGCATCGCTAGCAAACCAGTAGGCCGCTTCGGCAATGTCGTCAGGCAAGACATCGCGCTTTAGCATTGAGCGTTGGCGGTAGTGTTCTTCCAACGCCTTGCCCGGGTCTATGCCGTGAACTCCGGCTCGTTCCTGCCGCCAGTCTCCGTTCCAGATCTTCGATCCGCGGATGACTGCATCTGGGTTCACCACGTTCACACGTATGCCATCCGGTGCACCCTCCAGCGCCAGACAGCGAGCCAGGTGGTTCGCCGCCGCCTTGGCCGACGAATAGGCGCTCGCGTTGGAGGCGGCGGCAACGCCGTTCTTGGAACCAATGAACACGACGCTGGTGCCGCCATGCGGCCTCATCCGCTTAAGCAGCGGCCAGGCAGCGCGCGCTGTCAGGAAATAGCCCTGCGCCAGAACGTCGTAGTTGCGGTTCCAAAGTTCTATCGTCGTTTCTTCCAGCGGCGCGGACGAGGCGATACCGGCGTTGACGACCAAAATGTCCAGTCCGCCGAACTCTCGGGCGCAGGCATCGAAGACGGCCTGAACCTGAGCCTCGTCGGTGACATCGCAAACCGTGGCGCGGACGAGGTCGCTGCTGAACTGGCCAACGAACCGGGAGCGGACTTCCTCGACCGCATCGGCATCACGATCGGCAAGCATGACGCAGGCACCTTCGCGCAGCAGGCGCGCAGCAGTAGCTGCACCAATGCCGCCTGCGCCCCCCGTAACGAGCGCGATGCGTCCGACCATCGGCATGGGTGCCGGCATGCGTTGCAGCTTGGCTTCCTCGAGAAGCCAGTATTCGATATCGAAGGCCTCCTGCTCGTCGAGGCCTATATAGTCGCCGATCGCCTCGGCTCCGCGCATGACATTGATCGCGTTGCCGTAGAACTCGCCAGCAAGCCGCGCAGTCGCCTTGTCGGCGGCGAATGTGATGCGGCCAACTCCAGGAACTAGAACGACGACCGGGTTTGGATCGCGCATCGCCGGCGAATTCGGCCGTTTGCAGCGCTCGTAGTAGGCCGCATAGTGCGCGCGATAGTCTTCCAGGCATCCGGCGAGATAGGTTTCGTCGTCGAGACGTTCAGGATCGAGAACTAGAGGCGCGATCTTGGTCCGCAGGAAGTGATCCGGGCAGGAGGTCCCGATCGCCGCCAGTCGCCCGAGATCGGCGGAGTTGACGAACTCCAGCGTTTCGGCGTCATCCGAAAAATGGCCAACCTTTCGCCTCGTACCGACCATCAGGCCGCGCAGTCGAGGCATGAAGCCGGCCGCAGTCCCGGCGCGGTCCGAGACAGGATTGACAACTGCGCCGCCGAAGGCGGGGCTGCGGGCAAGCCGTGAATTAAGGTAGTCCGCAGCATCGGCGATCAACGCTATGGTGCGCTCGTAACAGGCTTTTGCGCTGTCGCCCCAGCAAATGATGCCGTGACCAGCAAGCATCACGCCTTCCAGGTCCGGGTTGGCCGCAACACAGTCGCGCAGTTGGATGCCCAGGGTGTATCCGGGCCGCTTCCACGGTAGCCAGCCGATCCGGCCTCCCCATATCTCGCGGGTTGCGGCCTCGCCGCCCGAAGATGCCGCCAGCGCAATGATGGCGTCGGGATGGACATGATCTACGTGCGCAAACGGCAGGAGCGAATGCAGCGGTGTGTCGATCGAAGCCGCGCGACCATTCAGATTGAACGTGCAGTGCGGCAGGAAGCCAACCATCTGGTCGTCGTCTTCCGGGCCGCTGTAGTGCGCTTCGAGGCTCAGCAACTTGTCCTGATACAGTGTCGCAAAGCCATCGAGCTGCATCGAGCCGATGTCGCCGCCCGAACCCTTCACCCAAAGAACCTTGATATATTCGCCCGTTAACGGGTCGACTTCCAGGATTTTGGCGGACGTATTGCCCCCGCCGAAGTTGGTGACAGTCAGATCAGAACCCAGAAGGTTAGAACGATAGAGAAGCTGCTCCGCCTCAGACAACGAAGAGGCGACCGCGTCATCCCAACGGCTTGATGGAGCGGCGAAGGGAATCGCAAAGGTGCTAGCTGTTTGGATATCCATGGATTGCAACTTAACGATACCTCTTTCCAAGATCAATCCCATCGCCTACAAAACCAATCATCAGCAATCATTGAATGTGTCAGGAGGGGTCACTGAAACGGGGCTTTGCCATTGTGCTGGATATCGGCAAGACGCTGAGCAAGGTGACGCTGTGGTCGCGCGATGGCCATTTGCTGGACCGGCAGATACGGCCGAATGCGGAGTGCCGCGCCGGTGGAATCCGCCGCCTCGATGCGGAGGGCATCGGCGCATGGATCGTCGAGACCCTGAGCGCGCATTCAGGACAGCCCGTCGAAGTCATCGTTCCTGTCGCGCATGGCGCAGGCGTCGCGGCGATACGCGACGACGCCCTTGCTTTCCCACCGCTCGATTACGAGCAAGCCATCCCGGCAGACATCCTGGCCGAATACAGGGCATTGCGCGATGCCTTCGCCAGGACGGGCTCTCCGGCCCTTCCGAACGGGCTCAACATGGGCAGCCAGCTGTTCTGGCTCAATCGCCTCTATCCCGACCTCATGCCTCAGATGACGTTCCTGCCATGGGCTCAGTACTGGGCATGGTTCCTGTCGGGAGTTGCGGCCAGCGAAGTGACGAGCCTCGGCTGCCACAGCGACCTCTGGGCGCCCGATGAAGGGACATTCTCTCCGCTGGCCCAGCGGTTTGGCTGGGCGGACAGGTTTGCCGGACTGGTTCGGGCAGCCGATCCGGTCGGCACGCTTCGCCCAGAATTGGCTGCCCGAACCGGACTGCCACCCACGGTGAAGGTTCTGGCAGGCCTGCACGATTCCAACGCCGCCGTGCTCGCGGCGCGCGGTTTCGTTGAAATCGCCCTCGAGGAAGCGACGATTCTGTCCACCGGCACATGGTTCATAGGCATGCGCCTCTCTCGCGAAGTGGTCTTGACACGCTCGCTCCCGGAAAGACGCGATTGCCTCGTCAACATCGATGCCGATGGCCGTCCGGTCCCGTCAGTCCGTTTCATGGGCGGGCGCGAAATCGAGACGGTGATTGGGAGCGACACACGCCGCGTCGACATCAAGCCAGACCAACCCGCCCTCGTTGAGGTCGTGCCGGGGCTCCTGGACTCGCAATCGATGCTTCTGCCGACCTTGGCGCCAGGAACCGGTCCGTTTCCCGAGAGCCGCAGCCGCTGGCTCGGCGAGCCGCAAGACCGGTACGCCCGCCGGGCCGCAGCCTGCCTCTATGCCGCCCTCATGGCCGATGCTTCGCTCGACTTAATCGGCTCGAAGGAGCGCATCCTTGTCGAAGGACGCTTTGCAGAAGCAGAAGTCTTCGTCCGCGCACTTGCGGCCCTGCGACCGGAAACCACGGTCTACACGGCCACTGCCCATAACGATGTTTCGTTCGGAGCGCTTCGTCTGATCGACTCCTCGCTTCGCCCGCAGGGCGCACTGAAGGTCGTCGCGCCGTTCGACGGCGATCTGGAATCCTACAGGACGCGCTGGCGCACTGAGCTGGAGAGAGTCGCATGATCGTCGCCAGCATCGCCGACTTCAGAGAGGCCGCTCGTCGTCGCCTGCCGAGTTTCCTATTCGAATACATGGATGGCGGCTCCTACGCGGAGGTGACCCTGAGACGAAACATGGAAGACCTTTCCCTCGTCGCCCTGCGCCAGCGGGTGCTACGTGACTTGTCGACACTGGAGCTCTCCACCGAACTGTTTGGCCAGAAACTGGCCCTTCCAGTGGCGCTTGCTCCGATCGGTCTTGCCGGTCTCAACGCTCGACGCGGCGAATGCCAGGCTGTACGTGCAGCAGAGGCTGCAGGCATTCCCTTCACACTCTCCACCGTCTCGGCCTGCTCCCTACCCGAAGTCGCACATGCGGCCAACAAGCCCTTCTGGTTCCAACTCTACATGATTCGCGACCGGAGCTTCATGCGCGAATTGCTGGCGCAGGCTGTCGAAGCTGGCTGCTCTACCCTTGTATTCACCGTCGACATGCCACTGCCGGGAACCCGCTATCGTGACTACCACACGGGACTGGCCGGCGCGCCCGGGCTCAAAGGCGTGATCTGGCGCACTTTGCAGGGGGCATCGCGCCCGCTCTGGGCATGGGACGTCGGACTGCTCGGCCGGCCGCATGTGCTGGGCAACGTCGCGCCGGTACTCAAGGGGCGCACCGGCATCGAGGACTTCTTCGCCTGGATGCGCGAGAACTTCGACCCCTCCATCGCCTGGCACGATCTCGATTTCATCCGGGCAGAATGGAAGGGCCCGTTGATCCTCAAGGGGCTGCTCGACCCTGACGATGCGCGCGAAGCAGCCGAACTTGGGGCTGATGGCATAGTCGTATCCAACCACGGCGGGCGCCAGCTCGATGGCGTGCTTTCGACCGCGCGCGCGCTTCCCTCGATTGCCGATGCCGTTGGCGACCGTCTGACCGTGTTGGCTGACGGCGGCGTCCGATCCGGTCTCGATGTCGTGCGGATGCTGGCATTGGGCGCAAAGGGCGTCCTGCTCGGTCGGGCCTGGGCCTATGCTCTCGGCGCGCGTGGTCAAGCAGGCATTACGCAGATGCTGCAACTGATCGAAGCCGAAATGCGCGTCGCCATGACGCTCATCGGGGTCAGTCGCATTGACCAGATCAACAGAACAAACCTTGCAGGAGAGCAGTGGGCATGAACAGTGCGGCGGGCAGAGAGAGCAGCTGGCGGACCACTGTTCCTGCCGGGCTGGCCAACTATATCGATTCCGGTTCCATCGTCGCGGGATCGTTGGCGCTGGGATTGTGGAAGGAAATCTATGGACTCTCGGACAGTTTTATCGGCCTGATCGCCGCCTTCAGCGCCAATGCCATTTCGGCCGGGATCGGCGCATTCATTGGCGGCTGGTCCTTAATCGCCGAACAAGCCCCGGATACGAAACGCGGCGCCCATTCAGGCCTAGCGCAGGTTCTGTGGTATCTCGGCCCCGTGATCGTCCTGGGCGCTGGCTACTTCCTCCAGCCCTTCGGCATTGATGGCGTCCGCTGGCTGTTCATCCACCTTGCGGTTCTTGCTCTGGCGCTCACCCTCCTGCGCAGCCGGATAAAGGAATCGCTGCGCTGGAAGGAAAGCCACGCAGAGAAGTCTGACAAGTCTGCCGGGATTGACTGGCCCGAGCAGTTCAGCCCGCTCTACATCAAGTCGATGCTCTACCTCATCTCCATGTATGGGCTCTGGAACCTCTGGGCAGGATACAACGGATTTTTCACCCCCTACCTGATTCACCAGAACCACTTGCCCCAGTGGGCGGAAACCGTGCTGCCCGCGAGCTACTTCGCCATTGGCATCGTCTCGATCCTGGTTCTTCATGACCCTGTCGGACAAGGTGAACCAGCGTACCATGTTCGGAATTTCGGCGCTGATGCACGTCGGTGGCATGGTCTTGCTCGCCGTGATGGGCTTCACCCTTCCCGTCGTCATCGTCCATATCCTCATCATGGGCATTGCCGGAGGCTTCGGCCCGCGGAGCTTCCTCCAGTTGTGGAGCGCCGAACTGTTTCCCACGACGATCCGCTCGACTGCGCAGGGCTTGACCTTTGCCGCGGTGCGTATCGGTCCTGGCATATGGTGCCTTGCGGTACCGACGATCGCGTCCAGCGACTTTACAACCCTGGCGCGGATCCTGACCGGTTTCTGGTTGCGTCCGGCTTGGCCGGCTATATCTGGGCGCCAAGTAACCAGGGCAAGTCGCTGGAACAACTCGAGGCCGAGCGACAGGCCGCCTGACGGACTGAGAGTGGGGCATATGCACGCCGAAGAACGCGTAAGAGCAATCCTTGCAGCCCTCGCACCAACGGGCTTTATTACCTATCGGGAACTGGAATCCACGCTGCAGGCATCGCCTGCGACCATACGGCGGGATCTAGCCAAGTTGGAGGTTGAAGGCCGCATCAGTCGGGTCCGTGGCGGCGCGAAGCTGATCGAGGAACCGGCGGGAATTCCAAGCCGATTGACAGGCACGCCGTTCGACCTCGCGATCACCCAGAACCTGAAGGCCAAGCGAGCCATCGGCAAGACCGCTGCCGCGCTGTGCCAGCCGGGCGAAGGGATCATGATCGACGGTGGATCGACGACCCTCCAGATGTGCCCTCACCTCGCCGGACTAGATCTGCAGGTCCTGACGAATTCTCTGCATATCGTCGACGCCCTGCTGCCCCAGGCTGGAACGCGCGTTCTGGTACCGTCTGGCACCGTTTTTCGCGAGCAGAACATCATCCTTTCCCCCGCGGGTGAGGACTCCATGCCTCGATTCCATGCTCCGAAGCTGTTCATGGGGGCAGCTTCTGTCGGTCCGCAAGGCATAATGCAGCAAGATGTGATCCTGGTTGCAGCAGAGCGGCGACTCATTGAGCGCGCAGAACAGGTCATCCTGCTTGTCGACAGTAGCAAATTTGGTGCCTCTTCCGGCGCCATAGTCTGCGGCCTGGAAGAGATCGACACAGTTATTACCGACGCCGTTCCAGAACACATTGCAGAGACTTTTGCCTTGAACGAAATCAAAGTGATAGTTGTCTGAAATGATCGCTGGTCATCGGTCACTGATTAGCCGCTCCAAGAGCGGGCGTTACCGGGGAGCGTTTGGATGCCGTTACCAACATCGCGGGAAGGGCAGACAATGCATTCCCTCATGAGGAGGACGGAGGGGCATGTGCCTATTCCGTCAGCGAGGCCGAAACGCCCTGCCCATCCTTGTTTGAAAACCCGAGCCTCGCATTTCGCCCCCCAGGCTCAGCGCACTCTAAAGGTTGGGTAGCAAATGGCGACGAACATGCAGCAATTGGACGACGGTCACAGCCGTTCGCCAATGCGCGATTCAATTTTGGCCGGGTTGGCCAATTATATCGATGCAGGCTCGATCGTGGCGGGCTCTGCTGCACTCGCGCTGTGGGCCGAGCTCTACAAAATGAGCACGACCACGATTGGATTGATCGGGGCCTTCAGTGCGAATGCGATATCAGCGGGCGTCGGTGCACTCATTGGCGGCATCTTGTGCGACAGATTTGGGCGCAAGAAAATCTATCAGTACGATATGCTCTTCTACGCTTTTGGCATGGCTTGGCTAACATTCGCCGTCGCCCCGTGGATGATTATCCTAGGGTTTGTTCTGGTTGGCTTGGCGGTGGGCGCAGACATACCTGCGTCGTGGTCGTTGATTGCCGAACTGGCACCGAAGCGTGAACGGGCCCGCTATAGCGGCGTCGCTCAGATCCTCTGGTATTTGGGGCCGGTGGTAGTCCTGGGCCTCGGCTTGCTTTTAGCGTCCCTTGGAATTCTTGGCATCCGGATCATTTTCGCTCACCTCCTCGTCCTTGCCCTGGTACTCACACTTTTGCGCTCTAAAATGCACGAGTCACGCTATTGGGAAGAGGCGATGGCCGGTGAGGACCATGCCGCAAGAGCTGACTGGCGTCAGTTGCTCCAGCCGCGCTACCTGAAGCCTATGCTGTTCCTGATCGGGATGTACGGTTTTTGGAACCTTTGGGCAGGCACGAACGGGTTCTTCTTCCCGTACATTCTTCGCACCGTCGGCGGCCAAACTCAGGAAGCAAGCGTTCTGTTGCAGGCGCTTAACTTCGGAGTCGGAATTCTTTCGATCATATTTATCTTTATGCGTTTCTCCGACCGGGTGAACCAGCGGGCGTTGTTCCTGGTTTCGGCACTGATGCAAATGGTGGGCATGTCCTTGCTGGCCATTTTCCCGCTGACAGGTGGAGTGGCTGTCGTCCACATCCTGATCATGGCCACAGCCGTTGGATTCGGTGCCCAATCGTTCTTCCAGTTGTGGAGCGCGGAGCTGTTTCCGACTTTATTGAGAAGCACGGCTCAGGGCGTGATGTTCGCCGTGGTTCGTATCGGCCTTGGCATTTTCAGTTTCTTCGTGCCGTACTTGACCGCCACCGGTTTTCACACGCTGGCGTGGATCCTGGTCGGGTTTTTGGGGTTAAGTGCGCTGATCGGATGGCTGGGCGCGCCTCGCAACGAAGGCAAATCGCTCGAGGAAATCGAGGCGGAGCGCGCAGCAGTCGCATGAGACACCCGTGTTCAGACATCTCAGTCCGGCCCCGCGGACTGAAAACTGATGACGACTCTGGTCTGGTTTCCTGTGCCTTTGCGCGTCCGACACTGAGCTGGACTCTGCAATCAGCGTCGCCGATCGTCCAAGCAGCATACGAGCTGCAGCGCTGCGCCGATGGTTCCTTTTCGAACGCTTTGTCGAGTGGGCGGGTCGAATCCGATGCAGTTGTTGGAGCAGCCTGGGTCGGCCCGAATCTTGCGAGCCGCGAAGTTGCGTGGCTGCGCGTGCGGGTCTGGACCAACCTTGGCGCGACCGACTGGAGCGAGCCGCTGCGGATCGAAGGGGCTCTGTTCGAGGCGGAAGATTGGCTGGCGCGGCCGATCAGCCCGATCTTCAACCAGGGCAAGACCGGGCCCGTGCCCCTTCCCCTTTTGCGCAAGTCGTTCGTCTTGCCTGGATCGGTCTGTCAGGCCCGGCTCTATCTCTCCGCGTTGGGGCTCCAGACATGCTGGTTGAACGGTACACCGATCACGCCAGACCTCTTTGACCCAGGCTGGAGCGCCTATGTTCATCGGCTGCTTTACGCCACCTATGATGTGACCGGTCTGCTCAGGGATGGAGAGAACATTCTGGCGGCGACCGTCGGGGATGGCTGGTGGCGCGGTAATCTGACCTGGATGCGACGGCGAGCCGTCTATGGTGACACGACTGCTCTGCTGGCTCAGCTCGAGCTTCAGGACCCGGAAGGTAGCTGTTCCATTATTGCCACCGATGACAGTTGGCGGGGTAGCACGGGTGCGTTGCAGTCTGCTGACATCTACGACGGCTCTGCAATCGACTTTGCCGCCGAACCAGTGGGCTGGCGCGAAGCCGGGTTCGACGACAGCCAATGGGCCGAGGTTTTGTCACTGCCCATGCCCGGACGCCTCGAGCAGCGCAGCATGCCGGCAGTGCGGGAAGTCATGACGATCAAGCCAGTGATCACACGGCGGCCGTCGGGTGCCTGGGCGATCGACTGTGGCCAGAACCTTACGGGGTACCTCGCGCTCGATGTCACGGCACACGAAAGTGCTCGCTTGCAAGTCCGCCACGCCGAAGTTCTGGAAGCCGATGGCGAACTACATACCGCGGCACTGCGCACTGCTCGGGCAACCGACACATTCAGCATTCCGGCAGGCGCATCGCGCGTGAAACCGGCGTTCACTTATCATGGGTTCCGCTTTGCCGAAGTGGAAGGTGACATCAGCCTGAACGCTGCCAACGGCCTCGTTGTTGCTTCCGATTTGCGTGAGATCGGTCACTTCGCTTGTTCCGACGAACGCGTGAACCGGCTTTATTCGAACATCAAATGGTCGCAACGCGGCAACTTCTTTGCAATTCCGACCGATTGCCCGCAGCGCGACGAGCGGCTGGGCTGGACTGGTGACATCCAGGTCTTTGCCGAAACGGCTTGCGCCAACTTCGATACTCGGGCGTTCCTGGCCAGCTGGCTTGTCGATCTGGCATACGAACAGGCGTCCGACGGCAATGTCCCGAGTACAGTGCCGAACGTCATCCAGGGACACGAATTCGAATTTGGTGGCGTGGGCTGGAGCGATGCCGCGACACTTGTTCCGTGGGCTCTCTATGAGGCCTACGGCGACCGCGATATCCTGGCGCGTCAGTTCCCAAGCATGCGCAGCTGGGTGGACTACGGATTGACGCGGTTGGCCAGTGATGGCTCCTGGAGCGGCGATTTCCACCTTGGTGACTGGCTCGACCCCGGGGCGCCGCCAGAGAAGCCCGAGCAGGCCACCACCGACCGCGACTTCATTGCCTCGGCCTATCTGGCGAGGAGTCTTCGGGTTGTCGGGCAAACGGCACAGGTGCTGGGCGATTTTGATCTAGGCGAACATTATATAGCACGCAGCAACCAGATCGCTGCAGCGACCTGGGCGAAGTGGTCCGACGATGTGGTGAAGACACAATCCGGCTGCGCTATGTCGATCGAATTCGGGATTGCACCCCCTGAAGAGATGGTGGGACTAGGGGCATGTCTGGCGGATCTCGTCAGGTTGGGTGAGGGACGGATTGCCACCGGTTTCCTGGGAACACCACTTGTTCTGCCGGCGCTCACACGCACCGGCCAAGTGGAAACCGCCTACCGTCTATTGCTTAACGAGCAAGCGCCTGGCTGGCTCTACCAGGTGATAAACGGCGCCACAACAGTGTGGGAACGTTGGGATGCGATCAAGCCCGGCGGGGTGATCCACGCTGGCGAAATGGCCGCCGAGGACGCCGCCAGCATGACCAGCTTCAATCACTATGCCTATGGTGCCGTGGGGGCTTGGCTCTATCGGTCGCTGGCGGGGATAAAGCCTGCCAAGCCCGGCTACCGGGTCATAGGTTTTGAGCCGCAGCCGGGTGGCGAGCTGGATTGGGCCGAGGCAAGCATCAATACGCCTTATGGCCGCAGCGCGATCCGCTGGGAAAGGCGCGCGGATGAACTGGCGGTCCGGATCGAAGTTCCGCCGGGGGCGACCGGCAAGTTCGTCTCACCGCTGGGGTGGGGAGAGGGGACGATCGAATTCTCTTCGGGGTTCCACGAGTTTTCACTTCGCTCCGGTGCCGTTCCGTCCGTTGCCCGAAAAGGATGATCCGATAGTTCGTATGACCCTTGCGCTGCTACTTGCCGCTATGTTGGGCGCGAATGCCGCGACAGATGCCGTTGCTGCGCCGAACAAGGCACGGCTGACGTCACTGGGGCGGCAGGCGCTTAGAGTGATTTCGAGCCAGATTGTACCATCTAGCGACTCGGAAATCACGGTAAAACAAAGTGCTAGAGTGCTGGCTTTGATGCGATCAAAGTCGTAAGCTCTCTAGCGGCCGTCCCGGCGCCGGGGCAGCGAAGGCGAGCAGCCCACCTGCCAGCGGTTGCCGCGCCAGCTCCGCTTCGCTCAAACCGGTGCGTGCCGTCGTAACATAGGCCGTGCGCAGGTCCGGTCCGCCGAATGCGATCTTGGTCACGCGCTGGCAGGGCATGTCGATTTGCATCAGCAGCGTGCCGTCGGGTGCATAGCGTCGCACGCCCCAGCCGTCCCAAAGCGCAACCCAAAGGCAGTCTTCGCTGTCGAGCACCACTCCATCGGGATGGCCGTCAGCCTCGCCAAGCTCAAGGAACAGGTCTGGCGGGGCGAGGGCAGGTCCATCCTCGATAGCGTAGCGCCAGATGCGGCGCCGGGCGGAATCGACGAAATAGAGCATTCGCGCATCGGCAGTGATCGCCGGGCCGTTGGTGACAACAGCGGTTGCCGGCAGCTGGTGCAGCACGCCGCGGTCGAGGCAGTAGAGCGCGCCGGTCGCTTGCGCTTCGTCATCATCCATCGTGCCAAGCCATAACCTTCCCAACGCATCGACGGTGGCGTCGTTGGTGCGGTTGTGGGCAGGCATGTCGATTGCGGCAATCTGTTCGCAGAATTGGCCGTTGGCGAGCCGGTAGATGTCGCCTCCCGATCCGACGATCATGTCACCGTTGATTGACGGCACAATAAAGCTTGGCATTCCACCCGTTGCGAAACTCGTGTTGGCATTGGCTTCGGGCACATGGCGGTGCACCATGCCGCCTTTGATATCGACGAACCAAAGCGCCTGTTCGTTCGGGCACCACACTGGGCCCTCGCCCAATTGGGTGCCGACATCCCAGACGAGACCGACTGCTGGAATCACGCGGCGGCCTTGGATTTGCTGCCCCAGATCGCGTACCACAGCACATAGAGCTCGCAGGCGGCAGTGAGGAAGAAGCTCTGTTGCAGGCCATAGCGGTCGGCTAGCCAGCCTTGCACCACGACCAGCGCGCCGCCGGCGATCGCGGTGATGAGCAGCCCCGATCCCTCTTCTGTCATCGGTCCCAAATCCTTGATGCCCAGCGCGAAGATCGTCGGGAACATAATTGAATGGCACAGTCCGACCAGGATAAGCGCCCACATGGCTATGGGTCCGTGCAGTGTCGCCGCCGCCAACATCACCGCCAGCGCGGCCAGCGAAAATGCGGCCAGCACTTTGTTCGCCGGGATCGTGCGCATCAGGAATGCGCCGGCAAACCGCCCGACCATCATCCCGCCCCACAACAGGATGAGGTAGTTGGCAGCCGTGGCATGGGTCATTTTGCCGATGTGTGGCTGCGAGACGAAATTGATGAACAGGTTGGCGACGCCGATCTCGGCGATCAGGTAGATGAAGATTGCCGGCACTCCCCAGACAAGATTCCGGTGGTTCCAAAGCGACAGGTGCTTGCGTTCTTCCGCGTTGGCGCGGCGGGTCTCCTCGCCAAGCGTGGGCAGGCTGGCACGTGAGATTACGAAAGCCAGGATCACCAGCACCACGGCCACCAGCGCATAGGGCAATTGCGTGGCGAGCGCGTCGGCGGTGCGCTGCTCGAGGCTGAGGGCGCCGCCTTCCAACGTCGTGCCCGAAACCGTGCGGCTGAGGATCAGATAGCCGCCGAAATAGGGGGCGAAGAACGTGCCCATCGAGTTGAACGCCTGCACCAGCGTCAGGCGCGATTCGGAAGTTTCCGGCGGCCCGATGACGGCGACATAGGGATTGGCAGCAACCTGCAGAAGCGCGATGCCGCTGGCGATGACGAACAGAGCGACCAGCGTCACTTCATAGGATGGCACCCGCGCCGCCGGGATCATGCCGAGCGACCCCGCCGCCATGATCAGCAGGCCAATGACGATCGCCTTCTTGTAGCCCACCCGCTCGATCAGGAAGGCCGAGGGCATCGAGGCGACGAAATAGGCGATGAACCAGACCGATTCGATCAGGGTGGTCTGCGTATAATTGAGATCAAATACGCTACGCAGGTGCGGCAGCAGCGTGTTGTTGATCACGGTGATGAAGCCCCACATGAAAAACAGGCTGGCCAGCAAAGCCAGCGTCTTGCCGTAGGCTGGACCCGTGGCAGGGGCGCCGCTTTGACCGGACTGCATTGCGGGGCCCGAGATTGGCGCTGGTCCGGCCACTATGATTCCTCCCTGCGGTTGTCATTTTATTAGTAGGAGTATATCGGAGTGCGGTCAATCGGGACGATTTGCCATTGGGGGCCATCTTCCCGGCCAGACAAGCAGGAGTAAGGGCATGGCAGGCGAGGCGATCAGGCACGCAGTGGCGGCAATGACCCTTGCGCTTTCCGGACAGGCATGGGCGCAGGTTGCGGTGGAACAACCCGTTGCGGCACCAGGCCGGCTGACCATTCGGGCGGACAAGCCGGGCCCTGTGATCAACCGCGACATTTTTGGTCAGTTTGCCGTGCATCCCGGCACGGGAATCTATGGCGGCGTCGGAGCGGGTGGATACGATCAACACCTTTGCGGCGCCGAATGCAGTGGCTGCCAAACCGTTCGCAGCGAAGACCGATGGCGATGCGCTGACCCTGCGTCTCTCGCCGCATTCAGTTGTCGTTGTTCACCTTGAGCCAAGACTGCGAACTGGCCTTGCAACTAAAATGGAAAAGCATCCGATGAAGAACGCCCGCTTGCTTCCCCTGGCAACAATGATGTGCCTTGCCGTGGGCAGCGCCGCCAATGCCGCCACCGCCGAGCGTTCCTCCGCCGGAACGCTACGCAACGGCACGAATGTCGAGGCCGTAACTCTACGGAGCAGCACAGGCATCTCGGCCCGGATCATTGCCTATGGCGCGACCCTGCAATCGCTGGTGGCGCCCGATAGCAAGGGTCGCTTGGCTGACATCGTACTGGGCCACGATACGGCTGCGGAATACGAGGCGAAGCAGGACTTCTTCGGCGTTACTGTCGGCCGTTTTGCCAATCGGATCGCAAAAGGCCGGTTCGCGCTCGATGGGCAGAGCTATCAGCTTCCGGTGAACAACGGCGTCAACACGCTGCACGGCGGTGTCAACGGGTTCGACCGGCAGCTGTGGAAAGTGGAATCCATCACCAGCGGCCCAACGGCCTCGGTCGTGCTCTCGCTGATGAGCCCGGATGGCGATTCCGTCTATCCCGGCGAGGTGAAGACGACGGTCACCTACTCGCTGAACGACCGGGGCGAGCTGACGATCGACCATGCGGCGACGACAACCAAACCGACGATCGTCAACATGACCAATCATGCGCTGTTCAACCTGGCGGGCCACTGTGCGCGCGACGGTGCGATGCGCCAGCTGCTGACCATACCCGCCAGCCGCTACACTCCGGTCGATGAAACGCTGATCCCCACCGGCGAACTGAGGCCGGTGCGCGGAACCGTGTTCGATTTCAGCCGGGGGCGCGTGCTCGCCGATGGCCTGCGCGAAGGCAACGATGCGCAGATCCGTATCGGGCGCGGTTACGATCACAACTGGGTTCTCGACAAGGGCCAGACTGCAACGCCGCAGCTTGTGGCCCGCGTTGTCGATCCGGCATCGGGCCGCGTGCTGGAGGTGCTGTCCACCGAGCCGGGTCTACAGATGTACACCGGCAACTTCATTGACGGTGCCAATATCGGCAAAGGCGGCTGCGTCTACCGGATGGGTGACGGCTTCGTACTCGAGCCGCAAAAATTCCCCGACACGCCCAACCGTCCGGAGTTCGGGTCGGCACGGCTCGATCCCGGGCAAACCTACCGCCACACGATGGTATTGCGGATGAGCACTGCCAAATGACCCGCAAGCTGCGCTCGGCCGCCTGGTTCGACAACCCGGACAACATCGACATGACCGCGCTCTATCTGGAGCGCTATCTCAACTTCGGGCTGAGCCTAGAAGAGCTGCGCTCCGGCCGCCCGATCATCGGCATCGCCCAGACAGGCAGCGATCTGTCGCCCTGCAACCGCCATCATTTGATGCTGGCCGAGCGCGTGCGCGAGGGGATTCGTGAGGCGGGCGGTGTGGCCATCGAGTTCCCGGTCCATCCGATCCAGGAAACCGGCAAGCGGCCCACCGCCGGGCTGGACCGCAACCTCGCCTATCTCGGCCTTGTCGAAGTGCTGCACGGCTATCCGCTCGACGGGGTGGTGCTGACCACCGGCTGCGACAAGACCACCCCAGCCGCGCTGATGGCGGCGGCAACGGTGAATCTGCCCGCAATCGTGCTGTCGGTCGGCCCGATGCTCAACGGCTGGCATGCATCCAACAAGCAAGGCGGGGAGCGCACGGGCAGCGGCACCATCGTGTGGAAGGCGCGCGAGATGCTGAGCAAGGGCGAGATCGACCATACCGGTTTCATCAAGCTGGTCGCCTCTTCCGCCCCCTCGACCGGCTATTGCAATACCATGGGCACGGCGACCACGATGAATAGCCTGGCCGAAGCGCTCGGCATGTCGCTGCCCGGTTCCGCAGCAATCCCCGCACCTTACCGCGACCGGCAGGAAAATGCCTATCGGACCGGCAAGCGCATCGTCGACATGGTGCGCGAAGACCTCAAGCCCTCCGACATCATGACGCGCGACGCCTTCCTCAACGCCATCGTCGTCAATTCCGCGATCGGTGGATCGACCAACGCGCCAATCCACCTCGCCGCCATCGCCCGGCACATGGGCGTAGAACTGGCCCTGCAGGACTGGCAGGACCACGGCCACAAGGTGCCGCTGCTGGTCAACCTGATGCCTGCGGGCGAATTCCTGGGCGAGGATTACTATCATGCCGGCGGCGTGCCCGCCGTGTTGAACCAGCTAATGGGCGCAGGCCTCATCCGCGAGGCCGCGCTGACTGTCTCCGGGCGCGGCATCGGCGACAATTGCCGGGGAGCCGAGATCGCAGACGAGCGGGTAATCCGCCCCTTCGATCAGCCGCTGATGCAGGACGCCGGCTTCATCGTGCTGTCGGGCAACCTGTTCGACACCGCGATCATGAAGACCAGCGTGATAAGCCCGGAATTCCGCGCCCGCTATCTCAGCAATCCATCCGACCCGGAAGCCTTCGAGGGCAAGGTCGTGGTGTTCGACGGGCCCGAGGACTACCATGCGCGGATCGACGATCCCGCGCTCGGGATCGACATCAACACCTTGCTGGTGATGCGCGGTGCGGGCCCTGTCGGCTATCCCGGCTCTGCGGAGGTGGTCAACATGCGCGCGCCGGCCTATTTGCTGCGCGAAGGCGTGCGCGATCTGCCGTGCATGGGCGATGGCCGGCAATCGGGCACCAGCGCCAGCCCCTCAATCCTCAACGCTTCGCCTGAAGCGGCAGAAAAAGGCGGGCTCGCCCTGCTGCGCACGGGCGACCGGGTGCGGATTGATCTGGGTCGCGGCACGGTAGATGCCCTCCTGCGCGACGCGGAACTGGCGGAGCGCCGCGCCGCGCTGGAAGCGGCAGGCGGCTATGCCTATCCGCCATCGCAGACCCCCTGGCAGGCGATCCAGAGATCGCTCGTCGGCCAGCTCGAAAGTGGCGCGATCCTTGAAGGTTCCGAGCAGTTCCAGCGCATCGCCCAGACGCGCGGCCTGCCCAGAGACAACCACTGAACCAGAACGGAATGAGAATGATGATTGACGGAAGCATCCTCGTCGGCAGCGGGAACCGCCGCAGCGCCGCGCTGTTCCATGCAGTCAACCCCTCCACCGGGGAAACCCTGCCCCAGTCTTTCTGCGCGGCGGGTGATCGGGACGTCGCCGATGCCTGCGCGCTCGCCGAGGCGGCCTTTCCGGCCTTTTCCGCACTGCGGCCAGAAGCGCGCGCGGCGTTTCTTGAGGCTGTGGCCGAGGCCATCCTCGCCATTGGCGATGACCTTATCGCCACCGCCATGACCGAAAGCGGCCTGCCGCGCATGCGGCTGGAAGGCGAGCGCGGTCGCACCTGCGGGCAGCTGCGCATGTTCGCGGCCGAGCTGAGCAGGGGGGAATGGCTGGACGTGACCATCGATCCCGCCCTGCCTGATCGCACGCCGCCGCGTGCCGACATTAGGCGGATGAACGTCGCGCTGGGACCGGTGGCGGTGTTCGGCGCTTCGAACTTTCCGCTCGCCTTCTCGGTGGCGGGCGGAGACACTGCTTCGGCCCTGGCGGCGGGCTGCCCGGTCGTGGTCAAAGGCCACCCGGCGCATCCCGGCACTGGCGAACTGGTCGCGCGGGCCATCCAGGCGACTGTCGCCGCGCACGGCCTGCCTGAAGGCGTGTTTTCCTTCCTGCCGGGCGTTGCGAACGATCTGGGTGCGGCCTTGGTGGGCGATCCGCGCATCAAGGCCGTGGGCTTCACCGGTTCGTGCGCCGGCGGGCTGGCGCTGGTCGCCGTGGCCGCAGCTCGCTCCGAACCAATCCCGGTCTATGCCGAGATGAGCAGCGTCAATCCCGTCGTCCTTCTGCCGAGTGCGCTGGCGGTCCGGGCCGATGCGCTTGGCACCGGGTTCGCTGCGTCGCTGATGCTGGGCGCGGGCCAGTTCTGCACCAACCCGGGGGTGGTTATCGCTGTTGAGGGAGAAGCGCTGGACCGCTTCGTCGCAGCGGCAGGCGAAGCCATTGCGGCAGCCGAACCGCTGGTGATGCTGACGCCGGGCATTCACGACAGCTACCGGGCCGGCGTCGCCGCGCTCGAGGGCAACCAGGCCGCGCACCGGATCGCGCAAGGCCCGCAGGCATCCAGCCCCACCCGGTGCACTGCCGCGCTGTTCGAAACCACCGCGGCAGCATTCCTTGCCGATGCCGCGCTGGGCCATGAGGTGTTCGGCGCCGCGGCCGTGCTGGTGCGGTGCGCCGATCTGGACGAAATGGCCGCAGTGATCGCGGGGCTCGAAGGCCAGTTGACCGCGACGCTCCACATGGGCCCCGAAGACAGCGCCGCCGCCGCATCGCTGCTGCCGCTCTTGCAGGCCAAGGCAGGCCGTGTGCTGGCGAATGGTTGGCCGACCGGAGTCGAGGTCTGCCCGGCCATGGTCCACGGCGGTCCGTTCCCCGCCACCAGCGATGCACGCTCCACATCGGTCGGCACGCTGGCCATGGCGCGGTTTGTGCGGCCGGTGTGCTATCAGGACATTCCCGACGGACTGCTGCCGCCCGCCTTGCAGTCCGCCAATCCCTGGAACCTGCCGCGAACGGTCGAAGGCATTCGCGAGGTGGGCCATTGATCCGCTCCCTGATCCAGTTTGCCCGCAATGGTCGGCGCGGCATCGGAGCACTCGATGCAGCCGGCAATGCATTCGTCCTGTCCGGCGCGGAAACCACCTTGCAGCTGGCGCAGCAGGCGATTGCCGCGGGGCTGCAGCTCGCCGAGCTGGCCGAGCAGCGCAAGGGCGCCGCGTTCGATCTGGCCGAAGTCACGCTGCTGGGCCCGATTGACCATCGGGATTCTGCCCATCTGCTCGTATCCGGCACGGGGTTGACCCATCTCGGTTCCGCCGAGGGTCGCGACAAGATGCACAAGGCCGCTGCCGGCGGCGAGAACCTGACCGATTCGATGCGCATGTTCCTGATGGGCGAGGAAGGCGGCAAGCCCGCGCCAGGCACCGCCGGGGTCCAGCCAGAATGGTTCTACAAGGGCGACGGCTCGATCCTTGTCGCACAGGGCGCGCCGCTGACCATGCCCAGCTTTGCCGAGGATGGCAGCGAGGAGCCGGAAATCGCCGGTATCTACCTGATCGATCAGCATGGCCAGCCCGTGCGGCTGGGCTTCTGCATGGGCAACGAGTTCTCCGACCATGTGATCGAACGCGGCAACTATCTCTGGCTCGCGCACTCCAAGTTGCGGCAGGCGGCCCTGGCACCGGAACTGCGTCTCGGCGCGTTGCCCGACGACGTGCGCGGCATCAGTCGCATCCGCCGCGAAGGCCAGGTGATCTGGGAAAAGCCGTTCCTTTCGGGCGAGGCCAACATGTCGCACTCGATCGCCAATCTCGAGCACCACCACTTCAAGAACACCCTTTTCCGCCGCCCGGGCGACCTGCACGTCCACTATTTCGGCACGGCGACGCTGTCGTTCTCCGATGGCCTGCGCACGCAGGAAGGCGACGTGTTCGAACTGGAGGCCGATGCCTTTTCGCTGCCGCTGCGCAATCCGTTGCAGCGAGCGCAGGATGAGGGCTTCGTTGCGGTGAAGCCACTGTGAGTCGGCCCATCCGCATGGGTCTTGTCGGCCTCGGCAAGATCGCCCGCGACGAGCATCTGCCGGCGATCGCGCACACGCAGGGCGCGGAACTGGTCGCCGTCGCCAGTCGCAACGCCGCAGCCGAGGGGATCGCATGCTATCCTGATCTCACCGCCATGCTGGCCGGCCAGCCAGACATCGATGCGGTTATCCTGTGCCAGCCACCGGCAGTCCGCTATGAAGCCGCCTGCGCTGCCCTTCTCGCCGGCAAGCACGTCTTCCTGGAAAAGCCGCCGGGGGCCACGCTTTCGGAAGTCGATGCGCTGGTCGATCTGGCGCGCCGCAAGAACCTTACGCTCTATGCCAGCTGGCATTCGCGCTATTCCGCGCCCGTTGCGCAGGCCCGCGCATGGTGCGCGGCGCGCAGGCTCACCCGCATCGCGATCACGTGGAAGGAAGATGTCCGTCGCTGGCATCCAGGGCAGGACTGGATCTGGGAGGCCGGCGGCTTTGGCGTGTTCGATCCCGGGATCAACGCGCTTTCGATCCTCACCGAAGTGCTGGACGACCAGATCCGCCTGATTGACGCCGCGCTGCACATTCCAGCAGGCCGTGCTGCGCCCATTGCGGTCGACATGGAAATGGCGACCGCGCAGGGCGTGCCAATCAGCGCCGCGTTCGATTGGCGTCAGACCGGCCCGCAAATCTGGCAAATCGCCTTCGAGGCTGGAGACGAACTCTATCTCTTCAGCCAAGGCGGGGATGATGCCGCGCATACCGCAGTTGGCGCAGAATCAACCCTTACGCAGGAATACCGCGCCATGTACCGCCGCTTCGTCGACCTTGTACGGAGCGGGGCCAGCGATGTTGATCTCGCCCCCCTGCAACTGGTAGCCGATGCCTGCCTGCGCGGCACTACCTACATAACCGAGCGATTCGAAGATATGGAATGAAGCGAAGCGACCCCGCGATTGCAAACCCAGAAGGCCGCGCTTCTCGCAAGCCGCTCGGCACTGGCAGGCGTCATCATGGCGCCATTGCCCAAAAGCTGGGCATTGCGATCCTGTCCGGCGAGATTGCGCCGGGCGACGTGCTTGGCGCGGAAGTCATTGCGGCGGAAACTCTTGGCGTATCGCGCACCGCCTATCGCGAGGCCGTCCAGGTCCTCATCGCCAAGGGTCTTGTCGAAAGCCGGCCGAAAACCGGGACGCGCGTGCTGCCCCGTAACCGCTGGAACCTGCTCGATCCCGATGTGCTTGCATGGGCCTTTGCAGGCGACCCCGACATCGCTTTCATCCGTAGTCTTTTCGAACTCAGGGCAATCGTCGAGCCTGCTGCTACCGCGCTGGCTGCCGAGCGGCGCGATTCCGCCGATCTGAAAGCCATGGAACATGCGCTTGACGCGATGCGGCAGCATAGTCTCGCCAGCGAAGCGGGCCGTGCGGCGGATCGCGATTTTCACGATGCCATCCTGCGCGCCACCCGCAACGATGCGCTCGTCGTGCTCAGCTCCAGCATCGGTGCGGCCGTCAACTGGACGACCCAATTCAAGCAACGTTCCCGCGCACTGCCCCGCAACCCGATTCCGGATCATCGACGGGTCTATGAGGCGATCGCTGCCAGCGACCCCGAGGCCGCTCGGACAGCCATGCGAGTGCTGGTCGATCTCGCCCTTGAAGATACGCAGCGATCGATGGAATAGGCAGGGAAATTCGGCGAAGGCGACAGAAGTCAGGAATTCATTCCACCGCGATCGCCAATGCCTTGGTGTCAATCGGACCAAAGGAAAATACCCGACCTGTATTATCCAAAACATTGGTACTGCAGTTGGAAATCTCGATGTAAAGTTTACTCAGGAAGCCGAGTATAGACGAATCTACTTTTTGCCACTCTATTTTAAATTTGCCAGTTCGGCGTCGAGATTTGGCAGTTCTTCCGGCGGGAACTGCGCTGGAACGTACGTCGCGAACTGGCCAATCGGCAATGTGCGTGCCTTTTCAAGCATGCCGAATTCGAGGATATGGGGATAATGCCGCAACACGATCGCGCGCGTTTGCGGATTGTCCAGGAGTTCGCCCACCGTTGAAGTGGCGGTGCTGTAAGTGACCTTGACCGGCTTGCTGAACAACCCCAGGTCCTGCATCCAGGCGAACATTTCCTCGAACCAGAGCTTCGGTGCTTCCGCTGACGATTTGGTCGCAAAGCCGTGCCCACCGCGATGGTAGAGATGGACATTGATCGGCCGCTTTGCATCCCGCCACGCCTGGATCAGTGGCATTTCCTCGCCTGCGCCGAAGATGGGGTCGTCAAGCGCGAGTGCGGTGAACAGCGGCGGCGCGTCTGACGGTACGGGCCTCAGCCAGAGGGGGCCGTAAATAGGTGCAATGAAATCGGGGCGGGCGGTGCGATCCGGGGTCACACCAACAGCTAAAGTGGTCATCGCTCCCGCCGAAAATCCGACGAACCCGATCTTCGCGGGATCGATACGCAGCTGCGTGGCGTGCTCCCTCAGGTAGCGCACGGCAGCCTGGGCGTCCGCCACCGCCTCCGGCTTTGCCTCGGGATGAGGAGGTTCGTCGACCGGTGCCGTGCGCGGCATCGCGGCGATCTCGGCTGCGGTCCGGGGCAGAGGCCTGGTGCGATACTTGAGCACGAATGCCGACACCCCGCGGGCCGCAAGGCGGCGGGCTATGACAAAGCCTTCCGTGTCGATGTACAAGCGCTCGAAGCTACCTCCGGGGGCGACGATCATCGCCACGCCGGTCGACTTGCCTTTGCCCGGTAGCACCGGGATGAGCGCGGGATCGACCACATTCGAAACAAGCCGACCGGCTTCCGGATCGCGCTCCCACTGCTCGGGCAATGCACCTTGAACGGGTGGGCCTAACGGGATGGCATTTGCCATGATCTGGAGCGGCAAGCTCTGTCGCACTGGGGGCTCACCCTGGAGCGGCGCAGCGGAAGTCAGCGCCATACTGGTCAATGCCAGCAGAAAAGTTCGCGTGATCTTAGCTGGCATCGAAGTGCTCCCGTGTTTCAATCTGATCGGCCATTTTTGGTGCTGCGGCCCGTTCGTTGACCATTTGCGCCCGCCACCGCATTAGATGGCTCCCGTCAGGCTTGCGATCACTGTCATGACGGCCGTCGTGCCGAAGGCCCAACCAAACACAAAGCGCTGGTGATCTCGCAGCGTCACTTCCGACAACCCAATCAGGATGAATGTTGAGGCCGTGAGCGGGCTCAGCGGGAAGCCGGTAGTCATCTGGCCCAGGATTGCCGCACGGCCGATGGCATGGGGATCCTGGCCGACCGCACTTGCCGTGTCGGCCAGCACAGGCAGGACGCCGAAATAGTAGGCGTCGGGAGTGAACACCAGACTGAGCGGCATCGAGGTCAGTGCCACGGCGGAACTGAGCCAGGGTGCCAAAGCAGGGTCTACCGATCCGGCGATCACCATGGCCATCGCCTTGATCATGCCTGATCCGGCGAGAAGCCCGGTGAAAATGCCTGCGGCAAGGATCATCGAAACGACCAAAACCGCGCTGCCCGCGTGAGCGGCGAGTTGCTCCTGTTGCGCCTTGGCGCTTCGCCGGTTCACCGGCAATGCGATCGCGAACGCGGCCATGAACAGCAATGCCGGGGGAATTTCGGGGATCCCAAACCGCTTGGCGTAGAGACCTTGAAACAGGAACAGGACAAGCACAGCAGTCAGCACGGCGTTGAACAGAAAAAGTCGGCTTATGCGGCCTTCTGCCGGGGACGCAGGCAACTCCATGTTGTGGGGATCAGGCACTTCAGGGATATTGCCGCAATGACCCAGGCGCCTGCGTTCTCGCAGTCCCATGATAACGGCCGCGAGCAGAACCCAAGCAATGCCTCCGATCATCGCTGGAATGACCGGCAGGAAGATCTCGTCAACGCTTGCATGGATCGCGGCCATCGCCCGCGCGGCTGGCCCGCCCCATGGCAGGATGTTCATGACGCCGGCGGCAAGTGCAACAATCGCGGGAAGCACCAGCGGATTGATGCCGAGCCTGCGATGGACGGGAAGCAGCGCCGTCACGGAAATCAGGAAGGTCGTCGAACCGTCCCCATCGAGCGCAACGAACATGGGCAGGAGCGCCGAGACCAGGCATAGGCGGACCGGATCATCACGAACGAGGTCCAGCAACCGCCTGACCATCGGCTCGAACAATCCGCTGTCCAGCATCAGCCCGAAGTAGAGGATCGCGAACAGGATCATCGCCGCAACGGGTGCGACTGAACGCAAACCCTCTAACGCAAACTTGCCGATCTCCCCGCCGTCGCCGAGCGCCAGAACGCCAAGGATCGGGGCCAGAACGAGTGAGAACAGGACCGGCAGACGCGTAAAGAGCACCAGCACAAGGAATGTGCCCAAAGTGACAAAACCCGCTATCGCGTGCGTGTCCATGGTCAGGCGGTCTCGTCGGCAATTGATGTGGTCAGCTCAAGGTCCAGCAATTGCATGGCCAGGGTCTTCCCATGTGCATCGAGCCGGATCGATCGCGTAACTCCGCCACCCAGTGCTCCGCTCAGAACGAAGTTGAGCGCATTGAGGCCTGGGACGACGTACCGCTCGATGACCACTGCGGCAGGGAGTCCAAGGTGCCGCTTCACCCGCTCCGGGGTAACTGCGCGCTCGATCAATTCGAAATCGACCGCCTTGTAGGCGATCACTGAAATCTGGGAGATGTTCCCCTTGTCGCCGGATCGGGAATGCGCGACCTCGCCCAACTGCATGTCAGCTCTCCTCCATGCAGATTTCCGTCGAGATCGCATCGCGTCCGATCATCGTCGAGGCAATAGCAATGACTTCGCGAACGGACTTGCGCACGCCGCCTCCGCCCGCAGGTCCGTTGGTGTAGAGTGCTTCGACCTCATGGGCGACCTGTTGTGCCGTGCGTTTGTCGAACGTGCGAGCCGCGACCCTTACTCTGACTTCGCTTGGCTCGGCAGGCTTCCGGCGCAATCCAACCGAGTCGAGGCCAATCAGGGACAAGTCGATTTCTGCCAGCTTCAGCCCGAGAAGAGCTATGCGTTCTCGGACAATTTCGAGTGCCAGCCGTCCGCGGTCTGCGGCTCCAGGCCCAGCATAGCTGATTTCTCCCTCGGCGATGAATCCATCGCGATAGCCGACTGAGACCTTCAACTGTTCCGGGCGAGGAAAGCCGCGTATGCCGCTGAGAGCAACACGGTCCGGCCCGGCATCCGTGAGCACGGCCTTACTGAAATCGCCAATCACGTCGGGCTGAGCATAGGCGGCCGGATCGAGAACCTCATAGAGCAGTTGCTCCTTGCACGATTCAACCGAAACCCGGCCCCCGCTCCCCGTAACCTTCGAGAAAAATGCGTTTCCATCCTCGTCCACCTCGGCGAACGGAAAGCCGAGCCGGGCCAGGCCATGAACATCCTTGCGCCCCGGATCGGCGAAGTAGCCTCCGGTCAGCTGGCCGGCACATTCCAGCATGTGGCCCACAGCCAGGCCCCGTGCCAGTCGGCCCCAGTCATCGGCGGCCCAACCGAACACATGGATCATCGGACCGACGAAAAGCGACGGATCGCTCACGCGCCCAGTTATGACCACATCGGCACCGAGATCCAGCGCCTCGACAATCGCTTCCGCACCAAGATAGGCATTGGCCGAGATCACGTGGGGCTGCAGGTCTGCGACTGTGCCGACTCTGTCGGTGAGCGGCGATAGGCCCGCCATAACCGGTGCGAGAACATCGTCGCCCAGTACTGCTGCGATCTTGAGCCCCCTGATCCCGAGCAGGCGGGCAAGGCGTGTCACCTCGCGCGCTGCCCCTAGCGGATTGGCTGCACCCATGTTGGAAATGATGCGCACACCATTCGACCTTGCTGCTGGCAGCACTGCCCGCATGCGCTGTTCCAACAGGGGATCGAAACCAGTTCGCCGATCGCGCTGAAAGGCAAGCTGAGCAAGGGCGATCGTCCGCTCGGCCAGGCATTCGAACGCCAGGAAATCGAGCTGCCCTTTTTCGACGAGTTCCACCGCAGGATCGATACGGTCGCCCGCAAAGCCGGCGCCGCACCCAATGCGCACCGTTTTCATCCTACTTTTCCATTTTTTCAGCAGCGGCGAGTAGTGCCGCCCGGAACGCGCGAGCGGCAGGTGAAAGACTGAAATGCCGCCAGCTCGCAACTCCGACAGAACGACTGACCGTGGGCTTGCCAAGCGGGCGCCACACAAGCTTGTCCGATCCCAGCAGCGGCAGGACAGACTTGGGCAGGGCAGAAATTCCCAGTCCGTTGGCGATCAATCCGCCAACTGTCGGTACGTGGGCGCATTCAAACAGCGGTTCGACAACACGGCCGATCTTAGCAAACGTTGCATCGGTGGTCCGGCGCACGCTGCTCAGCGGCGCCATTGCGATAAAGGGCTTCTCGCCAAAAGTCTCCCACGTCGCGGCAATTCCACCGGCAAGGTCATCATCAGATCGGCAGACAAGGCCAAATTCTTCCTGAAATATCGGTAAGAAAGTCAGGTCGTTCGATTCCTGATTCTGGGCGATCAGGGCGAGGTCGACCTGCCGATCACGAAAGCGCGTTTCGATGGCGCCCGACAGGGTATCGACAACCGCAATGTCCACACCTGGATGGGTCAAGCGAAACGCCGCTATCACTTGGGGCAGGAATCCGGCGGCAAGCGAAGGAAGCGCCCCAACCACCACACGGCCCCGCTCGCCTGAAAAACTCAGCGACAGCTCTGAAAAGGCATGATCGATGTCGGTCAGCAGGCGCTCTACTACCGGGAGCAGTGCTTCGCCTGCAGCCGTCAGGCGCACATTGCGTGTGTCGCGATCAAACAGGCTTGTTCCCACACCTTCTTCGAGCATGCGGATATTGCGACTTAGGGCAGGCTGCGAGATGTTCATCTCGCGTGCTGCGACACTGAAGCTTCTTGCCTTCGCAACGCCGACGAAGAACCTCATGGCGGGCAAGTTTGGCGACCAGCTCATCTGCCGATGATCCTGGCAGTCATGTCTGGCCGTATTTCAATCATTGATACTCCCGCACCAGATCATTCGAACCGTTTGCCCCGCAGCCTTCACGTCGGGGGCGTTTGGGACAACATAACCGCGGGTCAATTAATCCATCAAGGACATTTCAGGTATGGATTTATGCGTTAAACGCATGAAACGATTTGAGATAAAGGCATGCAATAATTTATGCGAATTGCGGATTAATGCATAGAACAATTCTATTTGGCAGAACAAATGCCTGCATCGTAATGCGGCGCAAATGGGAGTTTGCTCGCGATGCGTCACCTCGCAGATTGCGAGCCACGCATCTCTACTGATTGAACCTCAAGTTGTTGCGGGATACCAGAGGGAGGGACGAAAGTGACATCGAGAAATCAATTGAGGGGCATCCGCAACGGACTGCTCGTTGGCGCAGCTTTCGGCGCGCTTGCCATTTCATCTGGCGCGTGGGCGCAGGATGCAGAAGGTGAAGAGGCGACCGACGGCTCCGAAATCGTGGTGACGGGCACCCTGCTTCGTGGCGCTCCACCGGTAGGCTCTAACCTGATCAGCGTCGGCCAGAACAAGCTTGCCGAGACGGGCGCAACCACGGCCAACGAACTGCTGGCATCCGTGCCGCAGGTCACCAACCTGTTCAACACTGTCCCTAACGCGACCCTCTCGATCGCCGCCAACCAGATCCAGGTGGTTCGCCCCAACCTTCGCAACCTTGCGGGCGCGACCAGTTCGTCGTCTTCCACCCTCGTGCTGTTCGACGGCCATCGCATTTCACCAGTCGGCGTGACGCAGAATGCCGTTGATCCCGACCTGATCCCGCCAATCGCTATCGAACGGGTCGAAATTGTCACGGACGGCGGTTCGGCAACCTACGGATCCGATGCTGTCGGCGGCGTGATCAATTTCATCACCCGCAAGCGCTTCGATGGCATCAAAGTCCAAAGCCGGTATGGTTTTGCCGACAACTACCATCAGGTTGAAGCTGGCGCGATAGTCGGCAAGGACTGGGGCTCAGGGTCGCTCTTCGCAGCCTACAACTATCAGCACAACGACGCGATCTTTGGCCGTGACCGCGATTTCATTCGCGGCGTGGACTGGCTCTCGCCCAACCTGACCCCGCGTGGTCGCCAGTGCGCGCCCGGCAATGTGCAGATGACTGCCGGCGGCGTGACCAACCTGTATGCTTTGCCTGCTCTGACATCGAAAACACCGAATGCCTGTGATCCGACCGACGGTACGACGACAATTCCGCGGAGCACCCGTCACGGCGCGATTATCAGCCTCCATCAGGATCTGGCCACCTGGCTGACGGCGGACCTGAGGGCCTTCTACGGCGAACGCAAGACGACGGGGTCTGCCCCCTTCCGCGGCAGTGCCAATGTGTCGGGACTCAATCAGGCCGCTGTCGATCTGAGGCCGCTCGGCATTCCGTTTGTCATCCCCGCCAGCTTTCGCAATTTTTACTATGTCCCCGTGCCTGGACAGAGCGCAACTGACAGCCAGACGGTCCTGTTCAATCTCTCGCCCGTCTTGGGAGCCAGCCCTGCACGTTCGGGATCTCAATTCCAAGAATGGGGTGCCAATGCCGAATTCGCCGCCAAGCTGACCGACAATTGGCAGTTACGAACGCTTTTCAACTATAGCCGCAGCAACAGCGAGTTCCATATTCAGGAGCTCAACAGCACGCTGCTGAATGCATTTGCCTCCGGCCCGAATTCCGGATCTGCCGCCGGAACCATCAATTTCTATAACCCCGGCGCAGGCTCGAGTGATTCCGCCAACATCGCCCGGCTGGTCAACAATGAAAGGGCCGGCCAGGGTCGGGAAGAGCTGTTCAATGCTCGCGCCATCATCGATGGTACGCTGCTCACGCTGCCGGGAGGCGACGTCAAGCTGGCCGTAGGCTATGAGTACATGTTCGACCGCTTCCGGCAGCGCACTTCCAATGAGGGTGCGATTGGCACCCTCCGCAGCCTGCCGTACGCGGCTTACAGCCGGCGCATCAATTCGGTTTTCGGTGAGGTCAACGTACCGATCGTCGGAGCCGAGAACCGCATGGGTTTCATCGATACCTTGACCATCGCGGCCTCGGTGCGCCGTGACCATTACAGTGACTTCGGCAATACGACCAATCCGAAGATCGGCGTCAATTTCAAGCCGGTGTCCTGGCTTGGTTTTCGTGGCAACTACTCCACTTCGTTCAATGCGCCGTCGCCGAACGACCAGCTTGGTGGCCTGCGCAACACCGCTTCGTACTTCGGCTTCAACGCGTTCGTTCCGCCCGGCGTCACGCCGACTGCGAACGGTGTCGTCGCGCTCCAGGGTTCGAACCCGGGCCTCAAACCACAGACGGCCAAGACCTATTCTTTCGGCATCGATCTCGATCCGATGACTGGGCTTCGCGCGAGCGCCAACTATTACAATGTGAAGTTCAATAACATCATCAGCATTCCGACGCCGAATGCCGGGATTTTTGCGAACTTCCCCAACAACGTCATTGCGGCAACAGGGGGCGTACCGCTGGCGACGATCCAGTCGTTCCTCAACAATTCGGGCGCCCAGGGTGCTTCGACGGCTCTGACGACGGTAGCCCAGGGCTGCACCACTCCCGCTGCCTGCCCGAACGTCTACGAGCTGGTCGACTTCCGCCAGGGCAACTACGGCACCATCAAGGTCCAGGGCATCGACTTCTCCGTCAGCTACCGGACCGAGACCAGCTTCGGCGGGCTGGATTTCAACGTTGCCGGCAACTACATCCTCGATCGCAAGAGCCAGACCGGCCTTGGCGCACCGGTCGTCGACGAACTGAAGGCGACCAAGCTCAGAATTGCCGGTATTCCACTGGCGACCAATGCAACCAGCCGGCTTCAGCTTGCGGCTACGGTCGGAGCAGACGTCGGTGCTTTCCGTGCCCAGGCGACCCTCAATCACAGTGCGGGATACGGGGTCGTGCGCTGCGACGGCACGACCACTCCGGCCTGCACCGCCTCGGCGACCGGCGTTCCGACCGCATCCGGACTTCCTCAGGATCGAGTGAAGCGGTTTGACACTGTCAACCTGTTCTTCAAATACGCGGTGCCAGGCGAAAGCACGCTGCTTCGCGATCTGGAACTGACGCTCAACGTCAACAACGTCTTCGATACGGATCCGCCGGTGTACAAGAACATCGGCGACCCGGGCTATGCCAATGGCTTCACGCTGGGTCGGCTCATCCAATTCGGAATCTCGAAGAAGTTCTGATCACTCAATCCAGAGCGAGCATGCCTTCGGCCCGGCCCCTATCCTCCCGAGGATGGCCGGGCCGTTTGCCGTCTACCTTATCAAATTGCCGCCCCCCTTGCGGCACAGAGGGTCAAACTAGCAAAGGCTATTTCAGATAGATGTCGGCAGCCCGATCGAACCTGACTGGAGCAGCAGACTCGCAGGAAAAGTTGCCCGCATCTGTGTTAGAGCCTGATCCAGAATAGTACGCTGCCGATGGGTAGGGGCAGAGCGGCCGTTGCGCGATGGTCTTGTCGGGGTCCGTCACGCTGTACTTCGAGGCTATGATCGCCTCAGGAGCCTTGCCAGCCTCTACCCAGGCTTCGAGCGCTGCCAGCATGTCGTGGCTTGCGCGGCCGGCATTCCTCTGGAACGATTCGATTGAAGCCATCTGGCCGAAGCTGTCGGGTCCGGCTCCGGCGCCGCAGTGATCGACGCCAGGAGCCATGAACAATCTCAAGAATCCTGACCTGGACCGTCCGCTGGCAAAAGCCCGGTCATAGTAGGTGATGCTGTCGTATGGGCTGACCAGATAGTCTTCCCAGCCATGCCACATGATCAGCTTCCCGCCCCGAGCGGCGAAACGTGTGAGATCGGGATTGTTGGCATTGATGGCGGAAGCAAGCGTACTGTCGACGCGGCCCATGTCTCTATCGAAATCAAATGTCGTGGTATCCCAATCCGAAGGGAATGCCCAGCGAGCGATTTCGGCCGGCACTCCGCGCGGCTTGAATGCCCCCATCAGATGCGCATAGCGCACCAGGCTTTGTTCGGCACCGATCTCGATGCGTGGATAGATGACCTCATCGGTGCGTGGGTTGCGAGTTGGTGTGTACATCGTCTCGAGCAGGATCAACTCGCTTTCCGGAATGCATGTGTCGCTGGCCGAGCCTGATCCGCAAATCAGATCGCGCGGCTTCGCTGTGCATTTCCCAGGCACGGTCAAGAACGGGTCGCCCGGCGCTCCGCCGTCCTTGCCGACACAGCGCGAACGCCAATGGTCTGTCCACAGTCTGAGCGACGGCAAGCTGGGCAGCGCAAAATCCGGCCTGTTCATCGCCAGGGCTTGCCGCAGAAACATCGTATGTAGATGGGTGCGGTTATGCCCGGCCGCTCCCGCAATGATGCCGTCGTAATCCTCAGGATAGCGTTGGGCTTCCATCAAACCCTGATGGCCGCCGGTCGAGCAGCCGGCGAAGAATGAATTGCGTGCCGCGCGTCCATAATACCTCTCGATCACAGCCTTCGCCAGCAAGGTCATCTCGTGTGTCGAACGATGCCCCCAATCCTTTACTGCCGAGGGTCGGCCGTTGCCGGCAGCATAACCTATCTGGCCCGCTCCACCTGACTGGGCCGCGGGAAATGTCCCCATATCAGTATTGGCGACTGCAAAGCCGCGCTTCAGGCCACCAGCCAAAGGTCCGATGTTCACCGATCCGGCGAACCCTCCGTTGCCCGTACCCAGGAACTTGCCATTCCAATGCGCGGCATTCGGCAGCCATACTTCTATCAGGATATTCGACTTCCCGTCGGCTGAAGCGACAGCGATGACACGGCAACGGCCGGCGAGGCCGACATTGGTTGTACCGCTCGCATCTTTGGCCGAGCCTTCGTCGACATGGTTTGATGATACGATGACCGCATTGCCGATCCTCCGACCATTGCCGAGAGCCGCACATCGCGCCTTGTCGTCGAAGGCAGAGGCGCCAGCGCCACTGGCGGATTGCGGCGTGGCTGTAAGCACCATGCTCGCAAGTGCAATGAACGGCAGAGATTCAAAGATCATTTGGCGGCGAGGTCGAAAAAGGCTGGGGCCTCGGATTGAATTCATCGTGCATTCTCCGGACCAGAGAGGCAGTTTCGAAAAAGCCGCATCAATTTTCGATCGGCTGGCATTGCGCATGGTTCGAACGATCGGGCGCGCAGCCCCATCCAATCTGGTCACGGCGCAAGATGAACGTTTATCCTTGTGGTCTTGTGCTTGGAGGCAGGGGTTGCAGGACGTCGCTCACCTCCGCATCGCCGATGATTTGGCTGGCATCGTCAGGCAGAAGCCAACCTTCAGCCAACAACGCATCGACTGCCTTGCGGACCTGAGCGACGAAGCCGGCATGATCGCCATAGCGCTCCTCCAGTGATGGACGAGGATCGCCGGCGGCATCCCGCTCGGTCCTCGTACGCGCAAAGGGAATGAACCCAGCCTCAAAACCGCAGCCGCCTCCTGCGCCGATGCCCTTGGTTTCGACATTCCAACCGGTGTATGTGCCAAGTGGAACGCGCAGATGGACCGAGGGGACGCCGGACTGTTCGTTGCCATCTGCATCGAGCTTCGGCACCAGCAATGGCAGAGTTCGACGGATAGCGGGCGGCTGGCGGTCCAACTGGCCGCTCAGATCGTTGGCGCGAAGCTTCTTGCCGAAGTCCTGATCCAAGAACCGGTTGACCTTGCCATCGGGCGAGGGCGCGCCGGGAATGGCTGGCCAGCCAAGCGATCTGGCGTCTGCGGGCACAAGCTCTCCCTTGGCCAAAGCCGGATAACGGCTCGGCGGAGGTTCCTTACCATCGCGCACCCAGTCGATCAGCGCCCGCTGCGCAACCCTCAGCAGATAGCGCGATGGATTAGGGTTCCCGGCCAGAAGGCAAGTGCCCTGGACCGGATCTCCCTTGGACAAGAATCCCTTGCCGTTGCTGCCTCCATGCGCTGTGCTCGGGAAATAATATCGCCGGACATTGCCTGGCAAGGCAATGTCAGAACGTGCGTCCGTGCCGACGAGCCCCGGTGATAAACGCAAACCCCAGAATTCAGCCGAGCCAAGCGTTTCGATCACCTTGGGGCAGGTGTCAGTCCTGGCGCAGCGGCTGAGCAGGCTCGACTTGCCCAGCCTGCGTGCGCGGTCATTGTAGGAGCCCCACCACAGCGTGCCTTCGCTTCCTGCTTCGTACAGTCCGGCAGCTCCGCCGGGCACCCCGAAGCGGATGTTCATCGGAACCTGCCGCGCGGCGATGTTCGGGTTGATGCCGTCGAACACCCGCAAGCCAGCCTCATCGGCATTGAAGCCCAGGTTAACGAAGCTCTTGAGGAAGTTTCCGGATTGGGAATTGCCCGCTCCGATTGTCCATCTAATCCTGCTGCCCGCCGGATTGGGTGTGCCGAACTGGTCCGGCTTGCCGCTGCGCAGGAACGAGACAAGATCGCGCGTCGCGGCAAAGCCGATCCCCAGCACAAGCGGGTTCTTTGCCTGGTAGACAAGTGTGTAGGCAGCATCCGCATCGAAGCCGTCGCGCAGGCAGAGCTGGGTCGAATCCGGCGTCCCCGGAAAGGGCTGCGCCTTGCAGTCGGCGAATGCCCATGCATCGGCGGCAACTGCGACTTTCGTACCGTCCCGACTTTCGCGCCACAATTGCGCGTGGCTCGGATCAAGGCTGACCGGCTCGGGCACTACGACCGGTGTACCAATGCCCCGACTCAGCGGCGCGCTGCGTTCTGAGGCGCTGCGCTTGAGTAGGCGGACAGTGACAGGTCCAGTAATAGGGCGGCCGTTCACGCCCTCCGCCACTGGCACCGCAATGGTCTGAATTGCCGAAACATCGATGTTGATGCGCATCTCGCTCAACAACTTCTTGAATGTCAGCGGATCGAGATCTCCTTGCCATCCGCTGATCACCCGGACGTGACCATCGGGATCAGCCGCGACTGATCCCAGGCCACGGTTCGGCACGTCGTAGAACAACAGGCCGCTTGCCTTTGACGGATTGACCGGTCGCGCAACGCGAAACGATGCGCGATACTCGACCCGGCCCCGCGCATTTCGTGGCGTCAGGTTGATGTCGGTTATGATCCGGTTGTGTGGATTGGCAGGATCGAGTTCGCCTTCAAATGTGCCTATGACGATCTCATAATCGGGCGCGCCGTCCAGGCGCTTTGTTGCTTCAACGCGCTCGACCAAGACGCGCGTGACACCTGCATGCGCAACGCCGGAGGCACCGGAAAGCACCATTGATGCAAGAGCGACGCAACCGCCAACTTTCCGGTTATTCATTGGGACTCGCGCTCCGCCAATCGCATCCGGCACAGTTTATTCGGATTCCGCTGGACGCATCCAGTCGGTATCTAGCAAGGGCTTCTTGGGTCATTCAAATAGAACAAAGCTATTGAATTATTCAGCGGATGCATCAATCTGCCGAGCCTTGATAAATCTGACACCGTCAAAGGAACTGCTCCGGCTGCTGCAGGGTGTGATGGCAGGGTAGGGCTGGGGCATGGCCAGATCTCGCAATCCGCCCAATCCGTTCCGGTATTTCCACTCCTCGCCCGAAGTGATCCGGCTTGTCGTACTCATGCAAGTCCGTTTCCCGCTGTCACTGCGGAACCTCGAGGATTTGCTTTTCGAGCGCGGCATCGATCTTTGCCATGAGACGATGCGGCTGTGGTGGAACAGATTCGGTCCTCTGTTTGCGGCCGATATCCGCCGCCAGCGGGTGAGCCGGATGCGCGGGTTCGGCATTGGAAATGGCACGCCGACGAGGTCTATGTGCGGATCAACGAGGAGATGCACTATCTCTGGCGTGCGGTGGACCATGAAGGCGAGATCCTGGAAAGCTACGTCACCAAAACCCGCGATAATGCGGCGGCTTTGCGTTTCCTGAAGAAAGCGCTGAAGCGGCATGGGAAGGCCGAGAAGATCGTCACTGACGGGCTGCGGTCATACCCAGCGGCGATGCGCGATCGGGGGTAATCTCGACCGCCGTGAGATGGGCCGCCATCTGAACAATCGAGCCGAGAATTCACACCTGTCCCTTCGACGAAGGGAGCGGGCGATGCTGCGGTTTCGCCAGATGAAGTCGCTACAGAAGTTTGCCTCGGTCCACGCCAGCCTGCACAATCATTTCAATTCGGAACGTCATCTCGTCGATCGCAGCACCTACAAGGAACGTCGCTCTGCTGCCCTGGTGGAGTGACAAAATCTCGCAAGCTAGGCTCGCCGCGCTCAGAGACCGAGCTCCGCTATGTGAAGAGCGGTTCGCATCGGACTGACAGCAGCCTGGCAGCCTTCCTTCACGCCTCTTTCCGTACCGTTTCCGTACGGAATAGCCTGGATCCGCCCAACTCATTGAAAAGATGGTGCTGCTGGGGAGGATTGAACTCCCGACCTCACCCTTACCAAGGGTGCGCTCTACCACTGAGCTACAGCAGCATGGCGAATCCGCCGGGCCCGTAAGAGCGCTAGCTCCGCCGGGCAGGCGCGCGCTATTGTCTGCAAGGCCTGCAATGTCAAGCGGCGCTTGAGCTTTGCCGCCGGCACGGGCAGGGAAAGGCACGATGAGCAAGCTAGGCGACACGAAGGAACCCGACCGGTCCCGCGAAGAGCGGCTTGCCGCCAAGCTGCGCGAGAACCTGCATCGCCGCAAGGCGCAGGCGCGCGCGCTGGAGGGGGAGGACAAGCCCTCTCTTCCCAAAGCGCCGCCGAAAAGCTAGGGGCTCCCCCTTCCAGATCGCCCAACCGGGAGCCGAAGACCTTGCCGCAACTGATCCTCGTCCGCCACGGCCAGAGCCAGTGGAACCTGGAGAACCGCTTCACCGGCTGGTGGGACGTCGACCTGACTGCCCAGGGCGAGGAAGAAGCGCGCGCCGCCGGGCGCCTGCTGGCGGACAAGGGCCTGCTGCCGACGGTGGCCTTCACCTCGTTCCAGACACGGGCAATCAAGACGCTGCACTTCGCCCTCGAAGCCGCCGGCATCCTCTGGATCCCCGAGACCAAGGACTGGCGGCTGAACGAGCGGCACTACGGCGGCCTCACCGGGCTCGACAAGGCGGAGACCGCGGCCCGGCACGGCGACGACCAGGTCAAGATCTGGCGCCGCAGCTTCGACACGCCGCCGCCGCCGCTGGAATCCGGATCGGAATTCGATCTCGCCCGCGATCCGCGCTATGCCGGCATCCCGATCCCCAATACGGAAAGCCTCAAGGACACGATCGCCCGCGTCCTGCCTTACTACGAAGGCAGCATCGTGCCGCACCTGCGCGCCGGCGCCACAGTGCTGGTCGCCGCGCACGGCAATTCGCTGCGGGCACTGGTCAAGCACCTGTCCGGCATTTCCGACGCCGAGATCACCGGGCTCGAGATCCCGACCGGCCAGCCGATCGTCTACGAGCTCGACAATGACCTGAAGGCGCGGGAGCGCTATTACCTTTCGGAGCGATAAGCATGGCAGATGCGGGGGGCGCAGTCGTCGCGATCGTCATGGGCAGCCAGTCCGACTGGGCGACGATGCAGCGCGCCGCCGAGGCGCTCGACAAGCTGGGCGTCGCCTATGACGCGCGGATCGTCTCGGCCCATCGCACGCCCGACCGTCTGACCGCTTTCGCCAAGGGCGCCGAGGCCGAGGGCTTCAAGGTGATCATCGCCGGCGCCGGTGGCGCCGCCCACCTGCCGGGCATGGTCGCGGCGATGACGCACCTGCCGGTGCTGGGCGTGCCGGTGCAGTCGAAAGCGCTGTCGGGCCAGGACAGCCTCCTGTCGATCGTGCAGATGCCGGCGGGCATCCCGGTCGGGACGCTGGCGATCGGCGAGGCCGGGGCCACCAATGCCGGCCTGCTGGCGGCGGCGATCCTCGCCACCACCGATCCGGCGCTGGCCGAGCGGCTCAAGGCCTTCCGCGCGGCGCAGAGCGACAGCGTGGCGGAGAAGCCGCAGTGAAACCTGCCGCCCCACCGTCATCCCCGGCGGCCGGCGCTCCCGGGTCGAGCCCGGGACGACCTGCGTGATCCCTCCCGGCGAGACGATCGGCATCCTGGGCGGCGGCCAGCTCGGCCGGATGATCGCCATGGCCGCGGCGCAATTGGGCTACCGCTGCCACATCTACGCGCCGGAAAGCGAAAGCATCGCCGCCGAAGTCAGCGCCGCCTTCACCTCGGCCGCCTGGGACGACGCCGCGGCCATGGCACGCTTTGCCGCCGACTGCGCCGTGGTGACCTACGAGTTCGAGAACGTCCCGGTCGCCCCGCTCGCCGCCCTGGGCGAAGTGCCGCTGCATCCGCACCCGCGCGCGCTGGAGACCGCGCAGGACCGGCTCAGCGAGAAGCGCTTCGTCGAAGCGCTCGGCGGCCGGCCGGCCCCCTATGCCCCCGTCGATTCGCCGGCCGGGCTTGCCGCCGCCATCGCCCAGGTCGGAGCCCCCGGCATCCTCAAGACCCGGCGCGACGGCTACGACGGCAAGGGCCAGTGGCGCATCGCCGCCGCCGAAGCCGCGGCCGGCCTCGACCTGCCGGCGCAGCCGCTGATCTACGAAGGCCTCGTCCGCTTTGACGCGGAATTCTCGGTGCTGCTCTGCCGCGGCGCCGACGGCGACGTCCGCTTCTGGGATTCGCCCGAGAACGTCCACGAGGGCGGCATCCTGGCGCGCTCGAGCGTTCCCGCCTCGGCCCCGGTCCGCGACCAGGTCGACGAAGCGCGCGCACTCGCCGCGCGAGTGGCCAAGGCGCTCGGCTATGTCGGCGTGCTGACGCTGGAATTCTTCGCCACGGCCGCGGGCCCGGTGTTCAACGAGATGGCGCCGCGCGTCCACAATTCCGGGCACTGGACCATCGAAGGCGCGCTGACCTCGCAGTTCGAGAACCACGTCCGCGCGATCTGCGGCTTGCCGCTGGGCGACACGGCGCTGGCCGCCAGGGGCGTCGAGATGCGCAACATCATCGGCGACGCCGCCGAGGACTGGCCCAAGCTGCTGTCCGATCCCGCCAACCACCTCCACCTCTACGGCAAGGCCGCTGCCCGCCCCGGCCGCAAGATGGGCCACGTCACCCGCCTGACGTTGGAGTGACACAGCAGTGGGGCGCGACATCTTCCTGATCTATGCCCGGGCGGCGAACGGCACGATCGGTCGCGGCGGCGGCCTGCCCTGGCATATCCCGGCGGACCTCAGGCGCTTCAAGGCGCTGACCATGGGCAAGCCGATGATCATGGGCCGCAAGACCTTCGACAGCTTTCCAGCGCCGCTTCCCGGCCGCCGCCACATCGTGCTGACTCGCGATGCCGGCTGGTCGTCGCCGGGGGCCGAGACGGCGCGATCGGTCGAGGATGCGCTGGCCCTGGCCGGGGAAGGCGAGGTCGCGATCATCGGCGGCGCCGAGGTCAACGCCTTGTTCCTGCCGCTGGCCGGCCGGATCGAGCTGACCGAAGTCCATGCCGAGATCCCGGGCGATACGCACATGCCGCCTCTCGACGCCAAATGGCGCGAGGCGTTCCGCGAAGAGCATCCCGCGGCGGACGGCCGTCCCGCATTCGCTTTCGTGACGCTGCGGCGCGACCTATAGCCCGCCCATGATTCGCCTCGACCATCGCAATCCCATGCCCGAGGAGCTGCGCGGCGCCGTGGTGGCGCTGGGCAATTTCGACGGTTTCCACCAGGGCCACCAGGCCGTGGTCGGCGAAGCGATCCGCTGGGCGCAGGCCGAAGGCCGACCGGCGATCGTCGCGACTTTCGATCCGCACCCCGTGCGCCATTTCAGCCCCGATGCCGAACCGTTCCGCCTGACCACGCTGGACCAGCGCCAGGAACTGTTCGCGGCGGCGGGTGCCGATGCGATGCTGGTGTTCCATTTCGACGATGCGCTGGCGGCCATGAACGCGGAAGGCTTCGTGCGCGACATGATCGCCGGACATGTCGGGGCCGTCGGCGTCGTCACCGGCGAGGATTTCACTTTCGGCCGGCGCCGGGGCGGCAATCCCGCCGTGCTGAAACAGCTGGGCGAACCGCTCGGCGTCTCGGCGCGCACGGTCGGAGCGGTCCACGACGCCGAGGGCGCGATTTCCTCCAGCCGCATCCGCGAGGCGCTGAAAGGCGGCGACTGCGAGACGGCGACCCGGCTGCTGACGCGGCCCTTCACCGTTCGCGGGGCTGTCCAGCACGGCGACAAGCGCGGCCGCACCATCGGCTTTCCCACCGCCAACCTCGCGCTCGGCACCTACCTCAGGCCGCGCTACGGCATCTATGCGGTGACCGGCCACCTGCCCGACGGCCGCACTCTGCAGGGCGCCGCCAACATCGGTATCCGCCCGACTTTCGATCCGCCGGTCGAGCTGCTCGAGCCCTACTTCTTCGATTTCTCAGGCGACCTCTACGGCCAGGAGATCGACGTCGCCTTCCACCACTTCCTGCGGCCCGAGGCGAAGTTCGCGACACTCGATGAACTGACGGGGCAGATGGAGCGTGATTGCGACGAGGCTCGGCGGTTGCTGGGGTGATTGGGGTTCACGCGGAGGCGCGGAGTTTTTGTTGGTTCGCGCCGAGGCCGCGGAGAGCGCTGAGAGGTTGCACTTGCGGCGAAGCCGCCTTCCCCACCGACGGTGCCGCCATATACGAACGAAATGAGAAAAGCCTGCGGCGCAGTAAAGCTGGCCCTCTCAGCGCTCTCTGCGGCCTCTGCGCGAACCGACCCCAAAAGAACTCCGCGTCTCCGCGCCTCCGCGTGATCAAACCCACCCCAGCCGCGTAACGCTTTCCTACAGGTCCACTTTCCTCTAACGGCGGCTGGTTATGACCGAGCAGCGCGATTACCGTAGCACCGTCTTCCTGCCGAAGACCGATTTCCCGATGAAGGCCGGCCTGCCGCAGAAGGAGCCGGGCATTCTTGCGCGCTGGCAGGAGCAGGGCCTCTACCGCCGGCTGCGCGAGGCGCGTGCCGGGCGGGAGACGTTCATCCTGCACGACGGTCCGCCCTATGCCAACGGCGACATGCACATCGGCCATGCGCTGAACCACATCCTCAAGGACATGGTGGTGCGCACGCAGAGCCTGCTCGGCAAGGACGCGCCCTACGTGCCCGGCTGGGACTGCCACGGCCTGCCGATCGAGTGGAAAGTCGAGGAGCAGTACCGCAAGAAGAAGCTCGACAAGGACCAGGTCGACCCGGTCGAGTTCCGGGCCGAATGCCGCGCCTATGCCCAGCACTGGGTCGACACCCAGCGCGAGCAGCTCAAGCGGCTGGGCATCAACGGCGACTGGGACAATCCCTACCTGACCATGGATTTCCAGGCCGAGGCGACGATCGTCACCGAGCTGCTGAAATTCGCCGAGAGCGGCCAGCTCTACCGCGGCGCCAAGCCGGTGATGTGGTCCCCGGTCGAGAAGACCGCGCTGGCCGAAGCCGAAGTCGAGTACGAGGACATCACTTCAACCCAGGTCGACGTCGCTTTCGAGATCATCGAGAGCCCGATTGCCGAGCTGGTCGGCGCCCACGCGGTGATCTGGACGACCACGCCGTGGACGCTCCCGGCGAACCAGGCGATCGCCTATGGCCCAGACGTGGACTACCACCACTACCGCGCGCACGACGGACGCCGCTTCCTCGTCGCCGTCGACCTGCTCGAGGCCTTCTTCGCGCGGACCGGGCTCGGCCCCGTCGCCGAAGGGCTCACCGAGGGCATGACGCTGTCCGAATATGCGCTGGGGACCTACAAGGGGGCGGAGCTGGCCGGCACCACGGCGCGGCACCCGATGCACGACCGCGGCTACTTCTTCCTGCGCCCGCGGCCGTTCCTGCCCGGCGACTTCGTCACCACCGACAGCGGCACCGGCCTCGTCCACATGGCGCCCGACCACGGCGAGGACGACTTCATCCTGTGCAAGGCGCACGGCATCGACCCCGCCTTCATCGTCGAGGCCGACGGCAAGTACCGCGCCGACTGGGTCTGGCCGCGGCGCGACCAGGAAGGCGGCCAGGCATCGGTCATCAATCCCAAGCTCAACGCGCCCGACGGGCCGATCTGCTCCGACCTGCGCGAAAGCGGGGGGCTGCTGGCGGCATCGACCGACTATCGCCATTCCTATCCGCACAGCTGGCGCTCGAAGGCCAAGGTCATCTTCCGCTGCACGCCGCAGTGGTTCGTCCCGATGGACCGCGCCGGAGAGGGCGACACGCTGCGCGAGAAGGCACTGCAGGCGATCGCCGACACCCGCTTCGTCCCCGACAAGGGCCGCAACCGCATCGGCTCGATGGTCGAGGGGCGGCCCGACTGGGTGCTGTCGCGCCAGCGCGCCTGGGGCGTGCCGATCACCCTGTTCGTCCACCGCAAGAGCGGCGAGTACCTTGCCGACCCGGCAGTCAATGCCCGGATCATCGCCGCGGTGCGCGAGGGCGGCGTCGACGCCTGGTGCGACGCGCGGGCGCAGGAGTACCTCGGCGGCGACTACCAGGCCGCGGACTACGAGCGAGTCACCGACATCCTCGACGTCTGGTTCGATTCGGGCTCGACTCACGCCTTCGTGCTGGAGAGCGGGCGCTGGCCCGACCTCTCCTGGCCTGCCGACCTCTATCTCGAAGGGTCGGACCAGCACCGCGGCTGGTTCCAGTCCTCGCTGCTGGAAAGCTGCGCCACGCGCGGCCGCGCGCCCTACAAGGCGGTGCTCACCCACGGCTTCACCATGGACGCCAAGGGCATGAAGATGTCGAAGTCGCTGGGCAACACCATCGACCCGCTGAAAGTGATGGAGACCAACGGCGCCGACATCATCCGCCTGTGGGCGCTGTCGGTCGACTATACCGAGGACCATCGCATCGGCGACGAGATCCTGAAAGGCGTCGCCGACCAGTACCGCAAGCTCAGGAACACCTTCCGCTACCTGCTGGGCGCACTCGACGGATTCGACGAGGCCGAACGGCTGCCGGCAGAGCAGGCGCCCGAGCTCGAGCGCTACGTGCTTGCGCTGCTGGCCCGGCTCGACGCGACGCTGCGGCAGGCGGTCGACGACTTCGACTTCAATACCTACGTCCGCGCGCTGACCGACTTCTGCAACGAAGACCTGTCGGCCTTCTTCTTCGATATCCGCAAGGACAGCCTCTATTGCGACGCCCCCGGCGATCCCCGGCGCATGGCCTACCGCAGCACGCTCGACACGCTGTTCCACGCGCTGGTCCGCTACGCCGCGCCGGTGCTGGTCTTCACCGCCGAGGAGGTGTGGCAGACGCGCTACCCTGACGCGGACAGCGTGCACCTGCTCGAGTGGCCCGAGCTTCCGGCGCAAGACGACGCCGGCCTGGTCGAACGGTGGAGCGCCTTGCGCGCCCTGCGCGCGCAAGTGCTCGAGGCGATCGAGCCGCTGCGCCGCGACAAGGTTCTCGGCTCCGGCCTCGAAGCCGAAGTCACCGTTCCCGCCGACGCGCCCGACGCCGACCTCGAAGAGCTGTTCATCACCGCGACAGTCACTCGCGGGCAGGACATCGCGGTGACCCGTACGTCTCACCACAAATGCGGCCGCTGCTGGCGCCACCTGCCGGAAGTGACCGAGGACGGCACGCTTTGCGCCCGCTGCGCAGACGTGGTCGGCGCGCTGGAAACGGCCGGGGACGCCGCGCGATGACCACGCCGGCGCGTCGCCGCCTGACCGGCCTCGCCATCGCCGCGGCGGTCGCCGGCCTGGACCGGCTGGTCAAGTGGCTGATGGTCAACAGGCTGGACCTGCGCGAAACCCGGGTGGTCGAGATCCTGCCGTTCTTCGACCTGCGCTGGACCGAAAACTACGGCGTGTCGCTGGGCTTGCTGACCGCCGAATCGATGGAGATGCGCTGGCTGCTGGTCGCGCTGACCGCATCGATCGCGCTGGCCGTCTGCGTGTGGATGCTGCGCGAGAAGGCCATGGCCGACGTGGTGGCGCTCGCGCTGGTGCTCGGCGGCGCGCTGGGCAACATCTACGACCGAGCGACGATCGGCTTCGTCATCGACTATGCCGATCTCCACTTCGGCGAGTTCCGTCCGTTCCTCATCTTCAACATCGCCGACGCCGCAATCACTTTCGGCGTCCTGATAATCCTTGCCCGATCCCTGCTTTCGCGCGAAAAGCCCGGCGAAGCCGCAGCGGAAACCGCACCGGAGAGCTGAAACATGCGTAAGATCACTGCCCTAGTCCTGGTTGCCGCCGCTTCGACCATGCTCTCCGCCTGCGGTGGCGGCGGGCTGTTCAACCGCGACCGACCGGACGAATTCGCCGTGCAGCGCCAGACCCCGCTGGTCGTGCCGCCCGATTTCGCGCTGACCCCGCCGGGACAGGGCGATCCGCGCCCGGTCGACCGCGGCCTGCAGCAGCAGACGCTCGACGTGCTGTTCGGCGGCCCGAGCCAGCGCAGCGACGTCGAAAGGGACACGATCAGCCGCGCCGGCGATTCCGCCGCGGGCATCCGCTCCAGCGTCGGCGATTTCAACACCAAGACCGTCGCCAAAGGCTCGGTCACCCGCGACATCCTTGCGGCTCCCGAAGGCGACGGCCGCGAAGCTCAGACCGCCATCGGCGGCTAGCAATGGCTCCCCGGCGAAGGCCGGGGCATATGGAAGCTCTCACTCCGGCGGCAGTTGCGGCTTGACCGCGCTCACCAGCAGCTTGTCGATCTTGAGCCCGTCCATGTCGACGATCTCGAACCGCCAGCCGCGATCGTGGAAATGCTCGCCTTCCTTGGGCAGGCGCTTGAGCACCGACAGCGCATAGCCCGCGGCTGTCGCATATTCGCGGTCCTCGGGCAGGTCGATCGCGAGCCGCCCGGCCAGCGCATCCGCCGGCAGCGCGCCCGAGATCAGCAGCGAGCCGTCTTCGCGCACGACGATCATCGGTTCGTCGCCTTCGTCGAGGTGGCTGACGAAGGAGCCGACGATGGCGGACAGCAGGTCGGCCGGCGTCACCACGCCTTCGAGGTGGCCGTATTCGTCGTGGACCATGGCCATCGACACGTCCGACTGCTGCAGCAGGCGCAGCGCGTCCATGGCGTCGAGCTGGTCGGGGATGATCTCCGCCTTGCGCATCTGCCGGCCGATGTTCACCTTGCGGCCGGCAAGCAGCAGCGCCAGCACGTCGCGGACTTTCAGCACGCCGACGATGTTGTCGGGCGAACCGTCGGCCACCGGCAGCAGCGAATGGGGCGATTCCTTGATGCGCGCCCGCAGTTCGGCCTCGCTCGCCTTGCGGTCGACCCAGTCGATCTCGGTCCGCGGCGTCATCAGTTCGCGCACCGGGCGATCGGCGAGGCGCATGATGCCGGTCATGATCTGGCGCTCGTCTTCCTCGATCACGCCCGAGCGGGTGGCTTCGGCGAAGATCATGTGCAGCTCTTCGGCAGTGACTTCCTGCGCGCTCGGCTGACGCTGGCCGAGCAGGCGCAGCAGCAGGCCGGAGGAACGGTCGAGCAGCCAGACGAACGGCGCCATCGCCCGCGCCAGCACCACCATCGGCCGCGACGCCAAGACCGCGATCGGCTCGGCGATGCGCAGCGCCAGCTGCTTGGGCACGAGCTCGCCCACGACGAGGCTGAGATAGGTGGTGGCAACGATCACCAGGGCAAAGCCGGCCTCGCCGGCATAGCGTTCGGGCAGGCCCAGCGCCGCCAGCCTTTCCCCGGTCGGGCCGCCGAGGCTGGCGCCCGAATAGGCGCCGGCGACGATGCCGATGAGCGTGATGCCGATCTGCACGGTCGACAGGAACTTGCCGGGATCGGTGGCCAGCACCAGCGCACATTTCGCCCCGCCGCTGCCACGTTCGGCCGCAACCTTCAGCCGCGCCGGGCGCGCCGAGACGATCGCCATCTCCGACATGGAGAACAGGCCGTTGATGAGAATAAGCCCCGCGATGACGAGGACGTCGGTCCAGGGAAAGGGTGTCACAACGTGTCGCAGCTAGCAGGTTTCACGAGAAAGGCGAAGTGCCGATGCGAATCGCTCGCCAGGGCCGGGCTGCGTTGACAATCGACCGGCACAGCGCTCATTCATGTTGTCGCCGTCAGGATGCCGGCTGCTTCCGATCGCACGATCGCCAAGGGGACGTGAAGAACATGAAGAAATCCCGCCTGCTCGTATCGAGCTTCGCCGCCCTGTCGCTGGTCACCGTTTCCGCCTGCGTGACCGATCCGAACACCGGGGAGCGCAAGGTCTCGCGCACCGCCATCGGCGGCGGGGCCGGCGCCCTCGCCGGGCTCTTGATCGGCGGACTGATCGGCGGCGGCACCGGCCGCATCCTCGGCGCCGGCATCGGCGGCATCGCCGGCGGCGCGATCGGCTACACGATGGACAAGCAGATCAGGGAGCTGAAGGAAAGTACCGCGGGCAGCGGGGTCGACATCACGCCGACCGACAATGGCCAGGCGATCCTCGTCAACCTGCCCGAAGGCGTGACGTTCGACGTCGGCAGCTACACGCTGCGGCCGGAATTCCGCAACACGCTCGACCAGATCGCGCAGAGCATGAATCAGTATCCCAACAGCCTGATCGACGTCTACGGCCACACCGATTCGACCGGTTCCGACGCCTACAACCAGACGCTTTCGGAAAACCGGGCGAGCACCGTCGCCAATTACCTGACGATGCGCGGCGTCGCGCCCTCGCGCATCCGCAGCCAGGGCTTTGGCGAGACCATGCCGGTCGCCGACAACATGACCGACGACGGCCGCCGCCGGAACCGGAGAGTCGAGATCAAGATCGTGCCGATCTCGCAGGAACAGGTCCAGGCCGCACGGCAGCAGGGGCAGTAGCATTTCGTCGTCCCGGGCGTTTCCCCGGGCCCCGGGGGGCGTGGACGGAAACGCCGGCCAAGCGGGGAGCGGTG
>CAUJJI010000215.1 GCA_963205265.1 Pseudomonadota bacterium | reverse complement strand
AGATTACGGTTTTGCCCCCGAACCCCTTTGGGCGTTCGGGGTTAACCGCAAAACGCCATGTCCTCTGCGCCCCGCCTCTGCGCACTCGGAATGGCAGAACTCAGGCTGAAAGGGGGGCGCCCTGGCCGCGCCGCCGGAGGCGCGGTCAGCACCAAAGACGGACCCCTTGCCGGAGACAGTCAGTCGGCCCGTGGCCCGGTGCACCGCACGGGCTCGGGACGGCGACGGAGGCGAAGGCGAGATTGCCGGCGGCCCAATGCGGAGCAACTTCGCACCTGCAGGAGCGCAGCCCGTAAGGGCGCGCGGGACCGAGTGCGGCAATCTTGACGGGGCCGCTCCTTCTCGTCGGACCGGCGTTGACTAGCACCCCGCCGGTCTTCGGCATCACCGGTGCCGGAATCACCAACGTTGATGATCGGCGGGCAGGCGGTGGCGATGATCATCATGGTCATCAGGGAGCCTTTCCGAAGAATATGGTTTGTTAGAAATTTGTCTGCTAGTTTCTAACGAAAGGAGCACTCGAATCATGTCCGCCATGGCCGAAAAAATCATGAAGCGCGTTCGCGCGAAAGGGCGGGGGTGGGTCTTCACGCCCAAGCATTTCATCGACTTTGGCACGCGCGGCTCGGTCGACATGGCACTGTCGCGCCTCGCGCAAGCGGGCGAGATCCGCAGGATCGGACGCGGCCTCTACGACTATCCGCGGCTGCACGACAAGCTGGGCGCGCTGACACCGGATGCCGAGATGATCGCGCAGGCCGTATCGGCGCAAAGCGGCGACCGGCTCGCGCCCTCGGCAGCGGCAGCGGCCAACCGGCTTGGCCTATCCACGCAAGTACCTGCCAGGTCGAGCTATGCGACGACGGGACGAACCCGCGTGAGCAAGGCTGCGGGCCGCAGTGTCACGCTGAAGCACAGCCGCGCGCCGGTTTTGGGCAATGCCTCGGACGCTGCCAACGGCGTGGTCCAGTTGCTGGCCGGGCTCGGGCGGGACAAAGTCGATGCCGATGCGATTTCGCAGCTCGCCGCGCGGCTCGACGGCAAGGACGTGCAGGCGCTGCTCAAGGGCCGCACGCAAATGCCGGGTTGGATGGGCGATGTCGTACTGAAGATCGGAGCGGCGCACCATGGATGATTTTGCCAGGCGCCCTGCCGATGAGCGGCGGGCGTTCTTTGCCGAAGCAGCTGCACGCCGCGATCTCACGCCGCTCATCGTCGAGAAGGACTTCTGGGTATGCTGGACCCTGCGCCGGCTGATGGGCGCGCCCGAACTGGCCGGGGTTCTGACCTTCAAGGGCGGGACCTCACTCTCCAAGGCTTACGGGATCATCAAGCGGTTTTCGGAAGACATCGACCTCACCATCAATCGCGCGGCGCCGCTGCTCGGCGAGGTCGCTTCGCCGATGGCGAGTGAAATCAGCGGCAAGGAGCGCGAACGCCGCGGAAAGGCGCTCAGCGCTGCTGCGCAAGAATGGGTAGCGACGATCCTGCAGCCGACGCTCGCGCAAGCGATCGAGGAGGCCCTGGGCACCCGCGAGGGCTGGAGCCTCGAGGCCGATCCCGATGGCAGGGATCGTCAGACCATCCTGTTCAACTACCCGGCATCCTCGGGTTACGGCCTCGACTACGGCAATGATTATGGCGGGCGCACGGGCTACGTGCAGCCGCGGATCAAGCTCGAATTTAGGGCGAGGGGCGATCCCGAGCCATTCGAGCAGCGCGACATCGTGCCCTATGTCGCCGAGGACTTTCTGGGCGAGGTGCCCGACGCGGTAACGGCGGTGCCAACGCTCGCGCTCGAGAGGACCTTTTGGGAAAAAGCAACGATCCTGCATGCGCTGCACCACAGGGGCAAATTGCGGGCCGGGCTCTCCCGGCACTTCTACGACGTGTTCATGCTCGATGCTGCCGGGGTCACGGAGCGGGCATTGGCCGACCGAGAGCTGCTGGAGCAGGTTGTCAGGAACAAGAGTCTGCTCTTTGCCGATGCCAAGGCCTCTTATGGGACGGCGCGGCTCGGCACCTTGCGGCTCTCGGTCACTGCCGCGATGCGCGACGAACTCGCGGCCGACTATGCCGCCATGGCCGAAATGTTCATGGAGGAACCGCCGGCTTTCGACGAGTTGGTGACCCGCCTCGCGGACATCGAGGAGCGGATCAACGCGGCCGTCTAGCCCGCAAAGGCTGGCGGCAAAGCGATAATGCGGTTGGGGAGACACCCTGGATGGAATTCGACGACCAGATGCGGCGTTTTTTCGGGACCGATGATCTCGGAGCGGTTTCGCCTGCAGCGATGGCCAGCGGCATCGAGCGGATGCAGGTCGAATTCGGCCTCGAGACCGACAAGGGTCGCCGGTTCGCGATGTGGTCGCTGCTCTACATGCTGAGCGCGGCGCCGGACCTCGACGTCGCCTTTAAGGACGAGCGCGACCGCGATGCGGCGCGCACGTTCATGGACCTGCTCGATCAGGCCAACGACCGCGCCAATGATTGAGCGGTAGAATCTCTACTTGGCGCGAAAATCCAAGATTGATAATATATCTTATGTTAATAGCGATACCACAACTGTCCATGTAAACTGTGTCCAGTGTGATGGAGAAAGGCTTGCAGTCATGGGGCTCTTTCAACAGTATCTGCAACCGTGTCCACTTCGTATTTCACGACGCCCTG
>CAUJJI010000214.1 GCA_963205265.1 Pseudomonadota bacterium | reverse complement strand
CGCCGCGAGTCATCACCAGCATCGAAAGCGCTGAAAGTTGCTGGGAATCCTCGGCCAGCCCGATCACCGACTGGATATCGCGGGCATGCTTGATGAACCGGCCCTGCAGCCCGCAGATCAGCGCATCCGCCTCGCCGCGTTTCACCGCCAGCGCCCCGATCACGGTGGTATTGGTGCGCACGATTGTGCGCGCCGTGTCGGGCGTCACCCCCTTGCGCCCGACCAGTGAATGGAACAGCTCCACATAGTCGCGGTAGCGCGGATCGTCCTCGGGATTGATGACGTCGAAATCGCGTCCGGACTTGAGCGTTAGCCCGAAGCGCTCGATGCGCTGCTCGATGACGGTGGGTCGGCCGATGAGGATGGACCGCCCGATGCCGTCCTCAAGCATCACCTGCGTGGCCCGCAGCACGCGTTCATCCTCGCCATCGGCAAAGGCGATGCGCTTGCCCTCGCCCTGCGCCTGCTCGATCATCGGCTTCATCACGAAGCCCGAGCGGAACACGAAGCGGTTGAGCTGGTCGCGATAGGCGGCAAAATCGGCAATCGGGCGGCGGGCAACCCCGCTCTCCATCGCTGCTTTGGCCACTGCGGGGGCAATGCGCAGGATCAGCCGCTGGTCGAACGGATTGGGAATGAGATAGTCCGGCCCGAAAATCGCCGGCACGCCATGCGCGGAAGCCTCAAGCCCGGGCTCATGCGCCAGCCGAGCGATGGCATGGGCCGCGGCCGCTTTCATCTCTTCATTGATGACCGTGGCACCGCAGTCCAGCGCTCCGCGGAACAGGAAGGGGAAGCAGAGGACGTTGTTGACCTGGTTGGGATAGTCCGAGCGACCGGTGCAGATCATCGCGTCGGGCCGGGCCTCACGCGCCAGCTCGGGCATGATCTCCGGGGTGGGATTGGACAGCGCAAGGATCAACGGATTGGGCGCCATGTCCTTCATCATCTCGGGCTTGAGCGCCCCGGCCTTCGAGAGTCCGACATAGATGTCGGCACCGGCCATGACCTGGCTGAGCTCGGTCTTGTCGGTGTCCTGGGCAAAGGCCCCGCGCCAGCGATCGACGGAATTGTCGCGCGCCTTGGTCACCAGGCCCTTGGAATCGGCGATCCAGATATTTTCGCGGCTCGCGCCAACGGCAATCAACATGTTCATGCAGGCGATGGCCGCTGCCCCGGCGCCCGATGTGCAGATCTTAACCTTGGCAATGTCCTTGCCGACCAATTTCATGGCATTGAGCACGGCAGCGGCGACGATGATGGCGGTGCCATGCTGGTCGTCGTGGAACACCGGAATATTCATCCGCTCGCGCAAAGCTTCCTCGATCTCGAAGCATTCCGGTGCCTTGATATCTTCGAGGTTGATGCCGCCAAAGCTGGGTTCCAGCGGCGCCACGATCTCGATGAAGCGCTTGGGATCCTGTTCATTAACCTCGATATCGATCGAATCTATGCCGGCGAACTTCTTGAACAGGACCGCCTTGCCTTCCATCACCGGCTTGGATGCCAGGGCGCCGATATTGCCTAGGCCCAGCACGGCCGTGCCATTGGAGATGACCGCCACTAGGTTGCCCTTGGAGGTATATTTGTAAACGGCTTCCGGATCGGCCGCGATTTCCTCGCAGGGAATGGCGACCCCGGGCGAATAGGCGAGCGAAAGGTCGCGCGCATTTGCCAGTGGCTTGGTCGCCACGATCTCAAGCTTGCCCGGCTTGGGGAACTGGTGAAAGTGAAGGGCGCCCTCACGAAGGCTTGCCGCCTTGTTCTCAGCCATGTTGTCTTCTCCGATTCAGGCTAAAGCCAGTTGAGATTGTTTTGCTGGGCAAAACGGTGTGCAGGAGACGTTTCGGCTAGTGCAGCCTTACGGGCATGGGGGAGGCGGGTGCGAACGCTACATTGATCTCCAGCCTGGTAGCCATAGGACGATAGGATGTCAAACGGCGTCGAAGATTGACCCCGGATCGGCCTGCAATATTGACCCCCTGACGGCGACGAGCTGATCCGACCTGGCGAAGCTGGTCGGGGTTGCGCAGCCGGGTCGGATCAGCGGGATGGGCTTCAGGCGCGGTTCTTGAAGCGCCAGCTGTCGTTGCCGGTTTCGACGATGTCGCAGTGGTGGGTGAGCCGATCGAGCAGCGCGGTGGTCATCTTGGCGTCGCCGAAGACCGTGGGCCACTCGCCGAAGGCCAGGTTGGTGGTGACGATGACCGAGGTCTGCTCGTAGAGCCGGCTGATCAGGTGGAACAGCAACTGCCCGCCGGACTGGGCGAAGGGCAGGTAGCCGAGTTCATCGAGGACGACGAAGTCCTTGCGCGAGAGGTAGTCGGCCATGCGTCCCTGGCGGCCCGCGCGGGTCTCGGCCTCGAGCTTGTTGACCAGGTCGACGACGTTGAAGAAGCGGCCGCGGGCCCCATTGCGGATGGCGGCGCGGGCAATGGCGATGGCCAGGTGGGTCTTGCCGGTGCCGGTGCCGCCGATCAGCACCACGTTGCGCTCGTGGGCTAGGAAGTTGCCGGCGGCGAGGTCCATGACCAGCGTCTCGTTGATCCCCGTCCCGGTGAAGTCGAAGTCCTCGATGTCCTTGGCCAGCGGCAGCTTGGCGATCGTCATCTGATACTTGATGGAGCGGGCCTGCTTCTCGGCGATCTCGGCGGCCAGCAGATCCCCGACGATGCGCTCGGGCTGATGCTGGCGCTTGACGGCATTGGTGATGATCTCGTCATAGGCGCTCTTCATGCCGTAGAGCTTGAGTTCGCCCATCGTGGTCAGGATCTCGGAGCGTTCCATCATATCGCCCTCCTCAGGCTGTCGTAGCGGGCACAGTCGGCCACCGGCTCATGGCTGAGCCGCAAGGCTTGCGGCGTGGTCAAGATGGTCATCGGCATTGCGGGTTCGCGCTGCCGGGCCAGGATGTTGAGGATCACGTCGGCCGAGCAGACGCCCTCCTGAAGGGCTTGGGTGCAAGCGGCCTCGACGGCGGGAAGTCCGTCGCTCAGCACCGCTGTGAGGATCGTGACCATCTGCCGGTTGCCGTCCTCGAGACCGGTGAGCCTGCGTCTGACCTTGTCGATGCCGGCAGGCAGCACCCAGTCCTTGAACGGAGCGCCATTGCGCAGGGCACCCGGCTTGCGGGCGAGCACCGGCACATAGTGCCAGGGATCGAAGATCGTCTGGTCGCGGCCGAAGCACCGGGGATGCTCACCGACCATCCTGCCGTCCTGGCGCAGTTCGATCCGGTCGGCATAGGCCCGGACCTCGACGGGCCGGCCGACGGCGCTCGCCAGGACCGAGTATCGGTTGTTGTCGAAGCGCACCAGGCAGGTCTTGGCGACCGAGGCAGTCACCGCATGGAAGCCGTCGAAGCGACCGGCATAGGGAACCAGGGTTGGCCGCTCGGTCTCGAACGCCTCCCAGATCGTCTGGTCGCGGAACTCGGGATGCCGGTGCGACTTGGCATAGGCCAGGCACCGGTCGAGCAGCCAGGCGTTGAGCTCGTCATAGCTCTTGACCCGCAGCCGCGGGCTGAAGAAGCGTTCGCGCACCAGCCCGACCTGGTTCTCGACCTGTCCCTTCTCCCAGCCCGATGCCGGCGTGCAGGCGACAGGGTCGACCAGATAGTGCCCGCACATCTGCAGGAACCGCCGGTTGTAGGCCCGCTCCTTGCCCACGAAGATGGTCTCGACCGCCGTCTTCATGTTGTCGTAGATGCCGCGCGTGCAGGTGCCCTTGAAGAAGGCGAAGGCCCGGTCGTGGGCATCAAACACCATCTCCTGGGTCTCGCGCGGATAGGCCCGCACGAACAGCATGCGGCTGTAGCAGAGTCGCACGTGAGCGACCTTGATGGTCACCGTCACCCCGTTGATCAGCACCACCTCGTGGCTCCAGTCGAACTGGTAGGCCTCCCCCGGCGCAAAGCTCAGCGGCACGAACGCTGCTGACACCGAGGCCGACCGATCCCGCCGCCAGCTCCGGGCATAGCGCCGGACCGCGTCGTAGCCACCCTCGTAGCCGAGCCCCCGAAGCTCCTCGAACACCCGGATCAGAGTCAGACGCTCACGCGCGGCCTTGGTCTCGTTGGCGGTCAGTATCCGCTCAAGCTCGCCGGTCCAGGCTCCAAGCTTGGGCCGGGGCTGCACCTCGCGTTCATAGCTGAACTCGGTCGCCCCCGAACGCAGCACCTTGCGCACCGTGTTCCGCGACACATGCAGGTCCCGCACGATCTCCTTGATCGTTCTGCCCCGCACGAAGAACTCGCGCCGTATCCGCGCAATCGTATCCACGCCCTTCATCCCCCACCCGCCCGTCCGCTTCCAGAACGGGCAGTCTGACCGCGACGGTCAGGGGGTCAATTTTGCACGCCGATCCCCAGCCTCACGGGGTCAAACTTGCACGCCGAAACACAGCCAACACCGTGGTAGGGCGCCAAGCCTCTGATATTCGAGCCACAAGCAACACAACGCGATTGCGACCGATCCATCGCTGCATAATCCAGACTATCTGCTTTTTAGATAATCTGTATTTCGGATTATTGGAAGTGCCCGATGTCGTCAGGGCACCAATGTCGCGCAGCCTAGGCTCACCTCAGCATGAGGCGCTTCGCTTCTTCTTGATCGAGGAGCGGAAAGCTGCCGGCTTGACGCAAGCCGAACTCGCGGCGCGGATTGGGCGCTATCAGTCATACGTTGCAAACATCGAGACGGGCCAACGCCGAGTGGACGTTGTCGAGTTGGTCGAGATTGCCCGTGCGATTGGCTTTGACCCCTGTAAGGCGCTCGCAGCGATCCGCGATTAGGCGGAGCGACCGCGTGCCTAGTAAATGCCTGCCCTGGTTGCCGGCCGACTAGGCAGCCGTAACGAGGGCCTCGGGGCCGGCACGACTGACCCGGTG
>CAUJJI010000213.1 GCA_963205265.1 Pseudomonadota bacterium | reverse complement strand
CTGGCTCAACGAGAGCTTTGCCAACTGGATCGGCTACTACATCGGCGACAGCTGGCGGCCGGACCTCAACATCCGTTCGGGTGCGGTGGCGGAAGGCTTCGGCGCCATGGCCACCGATTCGCTCACCGTCGGCCGCCCGATCCGCCAGCGGATCGAGACCAACGCCCAGATCGACGGCGCCTTCGACAGCATCACCTACGGCAAGGGCGGCCATGTCGTCGCGATGATCGCCGGCTTCATGGGGCTGGAGAAGTTCCGCAACGGCGTGCGCCGCTACATGGCGGCCCATCGCTACGGCACCGCGACCAGTCCCGATTTCTTCGCCGCGCTGGCCGAAGCTGCGGGAGACCCGCGCATCGTCCCGGCGCTGCGCAGCTTCACCGACCAGCAGGGAGTGCCGCTGCTCGCCTTCCGGCACGATGGTGCGGAGTTCACGGTCACCCAGCTGCGCTACGCACCCGTGGGCGCGGTGGCGCAGCCGGCGCAATGGGGCGTGCCGATGTGCGTCAAGCGCGGGAGCGAGCGGCTGTGCCGGCTGCTGACGGAAAAGTCGGCGAGCTTCACCCTGGGCGGCACCGCGCCGCTGGTCCCCAATGCCGACGGCACCGGCTACTATCGCTTCGAGATGTCGAACCGCGACTGGGACGCGCTGATCGCTTCGGCCGACCGGCTGGCGGGCGGCGAGGCGCAGGCGGTTGCCGATTCGCTGTCCGCCAGCGTCCTGGCCGGGCGGGCCAGCGTCAAGCAGCTCGCCGAGCTCGCGCGCAAGCTGGTCCACCATCCGGACAGCTATGCCAGCGACGCGGCGACAGCGGCACTGGCCGACCTGGCCTCTTCGGGCGTGGTCGAAACCCCGGGACGGCGCGGCTGGCGCGCCTTCCGCGGCAAGCTCTATGCGCCGCTGCTGCAGCAATACGGCTTCGATCCGCGTGCCGGCGCCTATGCCGGGGAGGACCCGGAACGGACCCAGCGCCGGGTCCAGATCGTCGGCCGCCTTGCCGGCTCGGCGCGCGACACCAGGTTGCGTCGCCAGCTGGCCGAAGCGGCCGAAAGCTACCTTGCCGGAAACCCGGCCGCGCTCGACCATGCCTGGTTCGACACCGCCTTCGACATCTATGCCGGGCGCGGCGGGGCCGAGACGGCGCGTGCCCTTCTGGAACGCGCGCTGGCTTCGGAAGACCCCTTGTTCCGCCCGGCCGCGCTCCAGGCGGTGGCCTCCAGCGGCATCAAGTCGATCGCCAGCTGGCTGCTCTACGACCTCAAGGATCCGCGGCTGCGCTCCAGCGAGAAGCGCGATCTCCTGGCCGGGGTGATCTGGTCGCGCGCGACGCGGGAAATCGGCATCCAATGGCTGCGCGAGAATATCGCGCAGCTGACTTCGGGCGAGGAAGGCATCTTCTTCGCATCACGGCTGCCGCAACTGCTCGAGCATTCCTGCACCCAGGCCGAAGCCGACGACTTCGCCCGCACGTTCCGCCCCCATTTCCTCGGCAAGCCCGGCGAACTCGAGCTGGAACGCGCGATCGAGCGGATTCACAACTGCAGCATGCTGCGCGACGCCTGGGGGACAGTGATCAACGCGGAATTCGACGATCTGGGTTAGGAACGGCGGCTTGCCTCACGCAGGCAGGCGCAGCACCGCCGTCAATCCCGCGACCCGGCCGTCGGGAGCGCGGCGGTTGCGCAGTTCGAGCGAGCCGCCGTGCTGGTCGGCGATGGCGCGCGCCAGCGTCAGGCCCAGCCCCGCGCCGCCGGTTTCCGAATTGCGGGACGGCTCGCCGCGGGTGAACGGCTCCATCATCTGGGCGATGTCCTCGTCGGGAATCCCGGGGCCGTCGTCGTCGATGCGGACGGCGGCCGAGCGGCCTTCGCGCGACAGCGAGACGCGGGCGCCGCCGCCGTAGCGCACGGCATTGCCGATCAGGTTGCGCAGCGCCCGCCGCAGCCAGGTCGAGCGCAGCGGCAAGGCGATGCGTTCGGTCGCGCCGAGCTCGACCGGCTGGCCCATGTCCTCGAACTCCTCGACCACCGAGGCGACCAGGGCGGACAGTTCGGCCTGCTCGCGCGGATCGCTGGGCCGGCCGACCCGGGCGAGCGAGAGAATGTCGTCGAGCGAGCGGGTGATGTCCTCGATCGTCGCGGCCATGCGCTCGCGCTCGGTCTCGTCCTCGACCGATTCGATGCGGACGCGCAGGGCCGCCAGCGGGGTCTTCAGGTCGTGTCCGATCGCGCCGAGCATCACGTCCTTCTCGTCGAGAAGCGCAACGATGCGGGCTTCCATCGCGTTGTGGGCGACGATCAGGTGGCGGACGTCGTCGGGCCCTTCGGGAGCCATCTGGCCCTCGACGCTGCGCGTCTCGCCGAAGCGCGCGAGGCGGTCGGTGAGCGCCGCCAGCGGCCGGGTGATGCGGCGCAGGATCAGGGCGATCACGCTTACCAGCACGAGGTAGAGCAGCAGCGTCTGGCCGATCAGGGTGAAGAGGAACTGGCGCTCCCCGGGCGGCACCCAGGTGCGCGCGGTCAGCCACTGGCCGTCGGGAAGCTTGACGCCGGCGAGCAGGACTTCCTCGGGAGCCGGGCGGCCTTCGCCGCCGAACAGCCGGTTGCGAAGCCTGCGCTCGGCGCGCGCCAATGCCACGGGATCGTCGCCGATCTTGCGGCGGGCAACGACGACGTCCATGACTCGCATGTCCTGCTCGGCAAGGATCGCGCCCAGCTCTTCCTCCGCATGGTGGTCGCGGCGCTCGCCGAAATGCAGCGGGAAGCTGCGGCTGTACTGGACCCGGAAGCCGCGCAGGCCTTCGAACGGGCGCGGCTCCGCCAGGCGGCGGGACAGCCTCGCGCCCTCGCCGCGAGTCGCGGTGAGGAAGCGGAAGGCGACGTTGTGGATCTGCGCCGCCTCGCGCCGCTCGGCCTGGGCCCGGTAGACCAGCATGGCGCCGATACCCTGGGCCAGGAGCAGCGCCACGGCGACCGACAGCAGCATCTGGCTCAGCAGGCTGCGAGGCCAGAAGCGGCTCATCCGCCGGCGACGCGCCTGACGTCGGCGGCGAGCATGTAGCCGCCGCCCCATACGGTCTGGATCAGTTGCGGGTTGCGGCTGTCGACTTCGATCTTGCGGCGCAGGCGGCTGACCTGGTTGTCGACGGCGCGGTCGAACAGGTGCGCTTCGCGGCCCTGGACCATGTCGAGCAGCCGGTCGCGATCGAGCACTTGCCGCGGATGCTCGACGAAGGCGAGGAGCAGGCGGAACTCGACCGAGGAAATGGCCACGACCGCGCCCTCGGGATCGATGAGCCGCCGCTTCAGCGGATCGAGGCGCCAGCCTTCGAATTCGAACAGCTCGTTGTCGGTGGGGTGCGCGCCCCGTCCGGCGCGGCGCAGGACGCTGCGGATGCGGGCGACCAGCTCGCGCGGCTCGAACGGCTTGACGACATAGTCGTCGGCGCCGATCTCGAGCCCGACGATGCGGTCGGTCGCCTCGCCGCGAGCAGTCAGGAAAATGGTCGGGATCGCGCGCGCCTCGACCAGATGGCGGCACAGCGAGAGGCCGTCCTCTCCGGGCATCATGATGTCGAGCAGGACGAGGTCCGGCGTTTCGTCGCGCAGCAGGGTGCGCGCCTGGGCGGCGCTGGCCGCCTGGCTGACGACGAACCCCTGGCGCGAGAGATAGTCGGCCAGGGGTTCGCGCAGGGCTGCCTCGTCGTCCACCACGAGCAGCCGGGTCGGCGCGGGATCACTCATGACGAGCGTAGTCCGCGCCCCGGGTCACTGGGCCGGCGGGGCGGCGTGGTCATGCCCGCCCTGCCTGGCCTTCCATGCCTCGCGCATCGACTGGCGCGCGGCCTGGCGTTCTTCCTTGGTCACCTGGCCGTCCTTGTTGGCGTCCATGCGGTCGAAGTGCTTGAGCGCCGAAGCGGTGAACTCGGCCTGGCTGATCGCGCCGTCCTTGTCGGCATCGGCCATGCGCGCCATCATCATCATGCCGCCGCGCTTGCCGTGGCGATGATGCATCATGCCGCCGTGGCCGCCTTCACCGGCAGGGCCGTGCTTGGCCATGTGGCCGGGACCCATGGGCCCGCCCGCCATATGGTCCGGCCGCGCCGGCCGGGTGCTGAATTCGGCGCGCGAAAGCTGGCCGTTCTTGTCGGTGTCGAGCCGGTCGAACATGGCGTTGCGCCGTGCCTCGCGGTCGGCGGGATCGAGCTTGCCGTCCTTGTTGACGTCGAGCCGGGCGAACATCTCTGTGCTGTGCGCCTGCACTTCGCTGCGAGTCATCGTCTTGTCGCGGTGCATGGCCTGCGCGGCGACGGCCGTGCCGGTGGCAGCGGTTGCGGCCAGCACGAGTCCGAGCGCGAGCGAGCGGGGTGTGGGTATCTTCATGATCGATCTCCGAGAAACTGCAAAACCTGCGGAAGCCGTGCGGCAGCGGGGAAGGGAGGGAAAGGCCGCCCGGCTTCCTGTCACCCTAAATAGGGCAGCCATGTCGCTGGTTTATGCCCGACCGGGGCTTTTTTGTCGCCAATTGTCTCAGTTCGGCGGACCCGTTCATCGCACTGCAAGCCCCGCCGGCGCCCAGGCCCGTCACGAAAGCGCCACTGCGTTCATCTTGTTGCCGTCGGGATCGCGCCAGTAGGCGCAGTACATGCCGTTGGCGCGGACGCCGGGGCCGCCTTCGTCGCTGCCGCCGCCGGCCATGGCGGCGGCATGGATGCGGTCGACCTGGTCGCGGTCCTTGGCGCCGATCGTCGCCATCACGCCGTTGCCGAACGTTGCCGGATTGCCGTCATAGGGAAGCGTTACGGCAAAGCCGATGCCCGTGCCCGGATTGGCCCAGTAGATCGCCGTGTCGGTCTGGTTCACCCGGCCGCAGCCGAGCTCGGCGGTGATCGCGTCGTAGAAGCGGCCGGCGCGCTCGAGGTCGCGCGTGCCGAAGCAGATGTGGATGATCATGCAGGTCTCTCCCCGGAAGATGTCACAACGGCCGGCACTGGTGTTCCAGCCAGGCGCGTGCCTCTCCATCGACCAGCGGGCCGACGACTGCAAGCACGCGCGCGTGATAGGCGTTCCACCAGGCGATCTCGTCGGCGCTCAGCAACGCGACGTCGACGAGCGCGCGCTCGATCGGCGCCAGAGTCAGCGTCTCGAAGCCGAGGAACTCGCCTTCCGCGCCCGCGATCTCGCGAGCTTCGACCAGCAGCAGGTTCTCGATGCGGATGCCGTAGGCCCCGGCCTTGTAGTAGCCCGGCTCGTTGGACAGGATCATGCCGGGCAGCAGTTCCTGGTCGGTCCCGGCCTGGGCCCCGGACGACTTGGCGATGCGCTGCGGCCCTTCGTGGACCGACAGGAAGCTGCCGACGCCGTGGCCGGTGCCGTGCTGGTAGTCGACCCCGCTTTGCCAGAGGAACTGCCGCGCCAGGACGTCGAGCTGGCTGCCGCGCGTGCCCTTGGGGAAGACCGCGCGCGCCAGGGCGATGTGGCCTTTCAGCACGCGGGTGAAGCGCTCCTTCACGTCCGCCGGCGGCTCGGTCCCGTCGGGGCCGGCGATCCACACCGTGCGGGTGATGTCGGTGGTGCCATCGGGGTACTGCCCGCCCGAATCGACCAGATAGACGCTGCCCGGTGCCAGCACCCGGTTGGTTTCCTCGCTCGCCCGGTAGTGGACGACGGCGCCGTTCGGGCCGCTGCCGGAAATCGTATCGAACGACAGGTCGCGCAGTTCGCCGGTCTCGCGGCGGAACGCGTGCAGCTTCTCGGCGGCGCTCAGTTCGTCGACGGCTCCGCCCGGCGCCGCGCCCGACAGCCAGTGGAGGAAGCGCACTTCGGCGGCGCCGTCGCGCGCCTGGGCGGCGCGGTGGCCCGCCTGCTCGACCGGGTTCTTGCAGGCCTTGGGCAGGACGGTCGGGTCGCGTTCCTCGACCACCTCGGCACCGGCGGCCGCCAGCGCCGAAAAGATCGCCTGGACCGCGCTTTCGGGATCGACCGCGACGCGCTTGCCGGCCAGCGCCGCCAGCGCCGCTTCGAACCCCTCGCGCGGCACGATGCGCACGGCGTTGCCGAGGTGCCGCTGCAGCTCCGGCGTCACTTTCACCGGATCGATGAAGAGGTCGGCGGTACCGTCGGCATGGGCGACGACGAAGCTCAGCACCACCGGCGTCCGGTCGACGTCGCTGCCGCGGATGTTGAGCAGCCAGGCGATCGAATCGAGCGCGGCGATCACTGCCGCGTCGAGCTGCTTGCCCGCCAGCCATTCGGCAACCGCGGCGCGCTTGGCCTCGCTCGTCTGCCCAGCGTGGCGATCGTCGTGCACCAGCGCGGGTGCCGGCGACGGTGCCGGCCGCTCGCTCCAGATGGCGTCGATCGGATTGCTTTCGGTCGCGACGAGTTCCGCCTTGCGCTCCGCCAGCGCCTTGGTCGCGGCGGCGACCCAGGTCTTGCCGTGCAGCCACGGGTCGTAGCCGATCCGGCCGCCCTCGGGCGCATGTTCGCCCAGCCATTTCGCCACGCTGGTCGCGGGCACGTCCTCATAGGCGTAGAGCCGCCCGTCGACCTGGTCGCGGACCTGCAGGGTATAGCGGCCGTCGATGAAGATCGCCGCCGCCGGCTCCAGCGCCTCGTCGGCAAGCACCACCGCCGTGCCCGCCGATCCGCCGAAGCCGGTCAGCCAGGCCAGCCGCTGGGCATAGGCGCCGACGTACTCGCTCATGTGCTCGTCGGTGAGCGGCACGACGAAGCCGTCGAGGCCGCGGCTCTTCAGTTCGCGGCGCAGCGCGGCAAGGCGGCCCTCGTGCGTATTCATCAGCATGGTTGTAGTCCTTTGCTTACGGCCATATTTGCGGAGAGATGAACGAAACCACAAGCCACGCACCACCGGTCGCGACGAAAAAGCCCGCCAGCCTGTCCCATCATGGCATGACCCTCGCCGACGACTACGCCTGGCTGCGCGATCCCGGCTATCCCGAGGTCACCGACACGGACGTCCTGGCGCACCTCGAGGCCGAGAACGCCTGGTTCGAAGCGCGGATGGCGCCGCACAAGCCGCTGGTCGAGCAGCTGTTCGGGGAAATGCGCGCGCGGATCAAGGAAGCCGACAAGTCGGTGCCGCAGAAGGATGGCGACTATCTCTACTGGATCGAGTTCGAGGAAGGGGCGGAATACAAGAAGTGGTGGCGCCGCCCCGTCGCCGCCGCCGACGACGAGAGCGCCGACGAGCTGATCCTCGACGAGGTCGCGCTGGCCGAAGGCAAGGAGTACTTCCGGCTCGGCGCGATCTCGGTCAGCCAGAACGGCAAGCTGCTGGCCTATTCGATCGACGACAACGGCTCGGAACGCTTCACTGTCCGGATCAAGGACCTCGCCACCGGCGAACTGCTGCCCGACGTCATTCCCGGCACCCTCTCCTCGCTGGTCTGGGCGGCGCAGGACCGCGCCCTCCTCTATTCGCTGGCCAACGAGAACTGGCGGACCGACAATGCCCGCCTGCACTGGCTGGGTTCTGAAACCTTAAGCGATGTTGAGCTTTACCACGAGGACGACGAGGGCTTCCGCGTCGGCTCGTCGCTGTCGGCCAACGAGAAGTGGCTGATCATCGCCGCTTCGGACCACGAGACCAGCGAAGTCCGCCTGCTTCCCGTCGCCGACCCGCTGGCCCGGCCGATCCTCGTCAAGCCGCGGCAGAAGGGCGTCGAATACGACGTCGACGTCCACGACGGCTTCCTGTTCGTCCACGCCAACGACACGCACGAGAACTTCCGCCTCGCCCGGGCGCCGCTCGACCGGCCGGGAGACTGGTCGACGCTGATCGCGGGTTCGGACGAATTCTACCTGACCGGCTTCGAGCTGTTCCGCGACTTCTACGTCGTCGAGGGCCGGCGCGCCGGGCTCGACCAGATCGAAGTGCGCTATTACGACGATCCCCACCGCGTCGAACCGATCGCCTTCCCCGAGGCGAGCTATGCCGCGGGCCTCAGCGACAATCCCGAATGGGTGGTGGAAAAGCTGCGGCTTTCCTACGAAAGCATGGTCAGCCCGGCGACGGTCTACGACTATCACGTCGCCGACCGCGCGCTCGAGCGGCTCAAGGTGCAGGAAATCCCGTCGGGCTACGACGCGTCGCTCTATCGCACCGAGCGGCTGGAGATCGCCGCCCGCGACGGCACGATGATCCCGGTGAGCGTGGTCATGCGCCGCGACCGGGCGGAAGCCGGGCCGCTGCACCTCTACGGCTACGGCGCCTACGGCATCGCCATCGAGCCGGGTTTCTCGACCACCCGCCTCAGCCTCGTCGACCGCGGCTTCGCCTATGCCATCGCCCATATCCGCGGCGGCGACGACCTCGGCCGGGCCTGGTACAAGGCCGGCAAGCTCGAGCGGCGGACCAATACGTTCAACGATTTCGTCGACGTCGCCCGCGGCCTGATCGAACGCGGCTACACCCGGGCCGGCCGCATCAGCATCTCGGGCGGCTCGGCCGGCGGCGAGCTGATGGGTGCAGTGCTCAACAGCGATCCCGAGCTGTTCGGCGCGGCCGTCGCCCACGTTCCCTTCGTCGACGTGCTGGCGACGATGCTCGACGCGTCGCTGCCGCTGACGCCGGGCGAATGGCCCGAATGGGGCAATCCGATCGAGGACAAGGCGGCCTTCGAGCTGATCCGGTCCTATAGCCCCTACGACCAGGTCAGGGCCCAGGCCTATCCGCCGCTGCTGGTGACCGCCGGGCTCAACGATCCGCGCGTGACCTACTGGGAGCCGGCGAAATGGGTCGCCAAGCTGCGCGAGCTCAAGACCGACGACAACGAGCTGCTGCTCAAGACCAACATGGGGGCGGGCCACGGCGGCAAGTCGGGCCGCTTCGAATCGCTGCGCGAGACGGCGGAGGAATTCGCCTTCATCCTCTGGCAGCTGGGGGTGGAAGCGTAGCGCGCGGCCTTACGGGTTACCTGAGATCCTCCCCTGGAAGGGGAGGACGTTCCCGTCAAGCCACCGCCTTGTTCCGCAGGAACCTGGGCCCGAAGCTCTGCAGTTTCTCGCTCATCGTGCGGTTGCGGCCGGCGCGCTTGGCTTCGTAGAGCAGCCGGTCGCAGTGCGAGTAGAGCGCGGAGAAATCGCACTTCAGCGCCCCGCCCGGCGGATGCTGGACCAGGCCCATGCTGGCGGTGACGACGCGTTCCAGGCCGGAGACTTCGGCGGCGATGCGCAGCGAGATCGCCTGCCGCCGCCGCTCCGCCCGCGCCAGCACGTCCTTGCCGCGCAGCAGCAGGATGAATTCCTCGCCGCCCATGCGCATCGCCAGCGTGTCCTCGTCGGGCGCCAGCGCCAGCGCCGCGGCGCGCAGCACTTCGTCGCCCTTGGCATGGCCGTGCAGGTCGTTGACCTGCTTGAAGTTGTCGAGATCGATCACCGCCATCGTGTCGAAGCCGTCGGCGTGCAGCTCGGTGAAGCGCTCCTCCACGCCGCGGCGGTTGAACAGCCCGGTCAGGGCGTCGCGCTCGGCCAGCTCCTCGAAGCGGCGCGACTGCGCCCAGGCGCGGTCGCGCTGGCGGCGGATCGTCACGAAGCGGTCGGCCGCGCCGAGCGTGGTGATGATGACTTCCAGCCCGAGCGCGACGTGCTGCTCGAGCTGCAGTTCGACCATCGGGCCGGTCAGCCCCAGCATCGAGAGGATGCGAGTCGCGCCGACCAGCATGATCGGCAGCCAGGCGAAGATCTGGAAATTGACCGCGCGGCTGCCGCGCCGCTTGGCGGCGACCATCACCCAGGTGAAGGTGCCGAGCACCGGGATGAACGACATGAAGTAGAGCGGCGCCGCCAGCGGGCGCAGGCCGCCGTCGGCCAGCAGGTAGAAGGCGGTCCAGCAGGGGATCCAGATCGCCGTCAGCCGCAGCGCCCTGCGATGCCGCGCGTTGAGCTTGCCGGGCTCCATGAAGTCGGCGGAAAACAGCGCCGCCGCTGCAATTCCGCCGCCCCAGCTCACTGCCGAGAGGAAGCAGAGTGCGGCCAACGACGGCGCGGCGAAGCGGTTGATCAGGCCCGAGGTGACGAGCGTCTGCACGAACATGAAGACCACCGCCAGCGCGTGCCACAGCAGGAAGCGGTCGCGCAGCACCCGGTAGAAGGCGAAATTCAGGATCAGCGGCATGCACAGCAGCCCGCAGAGCGCGGCGATCAGCAATTCCTGGCGCAGGCTTGCCGGCGTGTCCCCGGCCGAGGCGACGAGCCGCGCTTCCGACAGCATGCCGGCATGGCGCGCGCCGGAAACCTCGACGACGATGGCCTCGGGCTGTTCGGCCGACTGCGGCAGCTCGACCGACATCAGCCAGTCGTTCGACGCCGGCCGCATGTCCGCTTCGCCGACGGTGCGCGAGGCGAGGACCCGGCCCGCGCCGTCGACGGCGGACAGCGCCATCCGCTCGAATCGAGTCAGCCGGGTGACGAGCGCCCGGGCGGCCGCAGGTTCGGGGCCGCCGCGCAGGTCGAAGCGGAGGAAGGCCTTGTCGCCCTCGGTCGACCAGCGATGGTCCGAGCATTGCCAGCGCCACGGCTGGGCGGCGAGGCCGGTATAGGTCTCGTTCGCCGCGGCGGTCGTGTGGCAGAGAGTGCCCCAGGGGAAATGGCCGCCGGCCTGCGCCGCCGGCGCGAAGCCCAGCAGCATGGCCGCGCCGAGCAGCGACAGCAGCAGTCGGATGATCCCCCCTCGCATCACGCGCGGTTAGCACCCAAGGTTTCAAGACTGGGTTAACTTGCCCGACCGCTCAGCGAAGAATTTCGGCAAGCGGGACAGGATCATAGCCCAGCTCCTGCGCCACCGCGGGATGGACCACGGCGCCGGCACGGACGTTGGAAAAGCGTGTCCTGGCGCGGCTTTCGCAATGGCTGCCGAGCCGCTCGCGCGTGGTTCTCGATCGCGCGGACGCTGCCGATGCGCATCTTTTGCGTCCCATTCGTTAGCAATCTTGTGCCAGCCTGGTCTTGCAGCCGCGCGCCATCTTCCCGGCGACGCGGCTTCTTCCTATCTGTGCAGCGATCCAACAAGGAGAAGCGAGACCATGTCCTCCAGCCCCTGGGCCCATCACAGCCGCAATTCCGGCGTCGCCGACGACATCGACTTCGAAATCAAGGGCGGCGAGCTGCAGTTCCTGGAAATCGAGCTGGACCCCGGCGAAAGCGCCGTCGCCGAAGCCGGCGCCATGGTCTGGAAGGATGCCAGCGTGGGCATGACCACGGTCTTCGGCGACGGTTCTCCCGCCCAGGGCGGCTTCATGGGCAAGCTGCTCAGCGCCGGCAAGCGGCTGGTCACCGGCGAGAGCCTGTTCACCACGGTGTTCACCCACAACGGCCAGGGCAAGGCCCGCGTCGCTTTCGCCGCGCCGGTTCCGGGCGCAATCCTGCCGATCAAGCTCGACGAGCACGGCGGCATGCTAATCTGCCAGAAGGACAGCTTCCTCGCCGCGGCCAAGGGCGTGTCGATCGGCATCCAGTTCCAGCGCAAGATCATGACCGGTCTGTTCGGCGGCGAAGGCTTCATCATGCAGAAGCTGGAAGGCGACGGCTGGGTCTTCGTCCAGATGGGCGGCACCATCGTCGAGCGCACGCTGGCGGCGGGCGAGGAACTGCACGTCGATACCGGCTGCCTCGCCGCCTATACGCCGGGCATCGATTTCGACGTGATCGCCGCCGGCAACGTCAAGAGCATGATCTTCGGCGGCGAAGGCGTATTCTTCGCGCGGCTGCGCGGACCCGGCAAGGTCTGGATCCAGTCGCTGCCCTTCGCACGGCTGGCCGGCCGAATGCTGGCCGCCGGCGGCAGCTTCGGCGGCCAGAATCGCGGCGAAGGCTCGGTGCTCGGCCAGCTCGGCGACCTGCTCGACGGGAACTGAGCAGCCCGGGGCCTCCGTCGTCCCGGGCTCGACCCGGGACCGCTGGCCGCGGCGATGGAAGGTGCGACCAGGATCAAAGCGGTCCCGGGTCAAGCCCGGGACGACGAATGTGGCTGGCCCACCATTTCACTTGACAAC
>CAUJJI010000212.1 GCA_963205265.1 Pseudomonadota bacterium | reverse complement strand
CGAGCGGACCTTCGCTCTCGGCCGGGTCGAGCGGGCGGGAAGGCGCCTGCTCAACCTGCGGGTGGAAGCATGGCAGGCGGATCGCGCAAGGCCCGTCGCCGGGGCGACCATGCATGTGATGGTGGTAGGTTAGAGGGCTTCCTCGCCGCCAGCCGGGTGACGTGCTTACGCCCCCTTGATCTTCTGTGTCCCGCGCTCGACCCTATCGTCGTCCCGGGCTCGACCCGGGCCCGCGGGCCTCGTCCCCGCACCGGACCGCCCCCTGGCGGGCGGCCCGGGGACACCCCCGGCACGACGCAACGGCCCCTCGCAGCACCACCACCAGCCCATCTCCGTCCGGCGGCGCCCCGCCATGCTCGAGCAGCACCCGCACCGCATCGGCCCGGGCGCGGTCCAGCACCGCCGTGGCGACGCCCGGCTCGCAGGCCAGCACATCCGCCGAGCCCAGCAGCCGCGCCTCGCGCAGGGTGAGGTCTTCGGGATCGCCGCTGCGCAGGCGGATCTCCACCACGCCGCCGTCCGGTGTTGCCGCGCCAGCCAGCCAGCGCTCGAGCCGCTCCGCCCCGTTGTCGCGCAGTAGGTCGAGCGCACCGCCCTCGCCCAGCGCGCGGTCGAGCGCGCGGCGCCGCTCGCCGGCGTCGGGCCAGCGCTCGCGCAAGCGTTCCCGCGCCGCGCCGAGCGCTGTCGCCAGCCGGCCCAGCGACTGCGGCAGCAGCACCTCCAGCCGCAGGCGAAGCGCCTTCGCCAGCCCCGCCGATGCCCCGCCCGTGCCGATCGCCACCAGCACCGGCGCGCGGTCGAGCAGCGAGGGCACGGTGAAGTCGCACAGCTCCGGCCGGTCGGTCACGTTGACCAGGACGCCCCGGGCGCGCAGCCTTTCGGCCGCCGCCTCGGGCCGGTCCATCGCCACGAAGGCGAGCCGCGCCGCCCCGTCGTCCTCGCCCACGCAGATGCCGCCCGCGCGCTCGACCAGGCGGCGCTTGGCGGCGGCGGCATCGCCCTCGCCCAGCACGATCACCGGGCGCCCGGCGATGCGATGGAACAGGGGCAGCGAAGCGATCATGGCCGCTCGAGGAAGTCCGGCACCCGTTCGGCAGCGAGGATCGTCGCCGGGTCGATCCGCTCGGCCACCACCGCCCAGCGGCTGCCGTCGACCATGACCTCGGGCACCAGCGCGCGGCTGTTGTAGGTATTGGCCATGGTCGCGCCATAGGCGCCGGCGGTGCGGAACACGGCAAGGTCGCCGGGCTTCACCGCGTCGATCTCGCGCGCCATGGCGAAAGTGTCGGAGCTTTCGCAGATCGGGCCGACGATATTGGCGACCATCCGCTCGCCCGAAGGCCGCACCGCGGCGAAATCGTGCCAGGCGTCGTACATCGCCGGCCGGGCGAGATCGTTCATCGCCGCATCGACCACGACCCAGGGATGAACCGCGCCCTGCTTGACCCGCACCACTTCGGTCACCAGCACGCCGGAATTGCCGGTGATGACGCGCCCCGGCTCGAACATCAGCGTCGCGTCCCAGTCCTTCGCCACCTCGGCGACCAGGGCGCCGTAGTCGTCCGGCGTGGGCAGCTGCTCGCCCGCCTTGTAGGGCACGCCGAGCCCGCCGCCGAGGTCCATGTGCGTCACCGCCAGCCCCTGCCCGCGCAATTCGCGCATCAGCTCGCCCATCTTGACGAAGGCCTCGCGCGAGGGTTCCAGGTCGCCGATCTGGCTGCCGATGTGGACCGCCAGGCCGCGCATCTCGAGCCCCGGCAGCGCGGCGAGGCGCGCATAGATCGCCGCGGCGCGGTCGTAGGGAACGCCGAACTTGTTCTCCGACTTGCCGGTCGAGATCTTGGCGTGAGTGCGGGCATCGACATTGGGATTGACGCGCAGCGCGCAAGTGGCGCGGCGCCCCTGCGCGGCGGCGATCTCCGCCAGCTCGACGCCTTCCTCCTCGCTCTCCAGGTTGAACTGGCCGATCCCCGCCCGCACTGCCGAGGCCAGCTCGCCGCGAGTCTTGCCGACGCCGGAGAAGACGATGTCGCCGGCGGCGATGCCGGCCGCCAGCGCCCGGTTCATCTCGCCCTCGGAGACGACGTCGGCGCCGTAGCCTTCCTGGGCGAGCAGCTTCAGCACCGCCAGGTTGGGATTGGACTTCACCGCGAAGGCGATGTGGATGCGCGGCAGTTTCGCCAGTGCATCGCGGAAGACGCGCGCGTGGCGCGTCAAGGTCGCGCGCGAATAGACGTAGACGGGCGTGCCCACCGCCTCGGCGATCGCAGTCAGCGGCACGTCCTCGGCGTGGAGCACGCCGTTCTTCAGTTCGAAATGATCCATCGAGCGTCCGTTACCCGGCGGGAGAGAGGATACCAAGAGGCAATGGTGGGACTGGGGCCGTCATGGGCGTCGTCACGGTCCCGCCCAGCCTCCTGCGGTCCCGGCTTTCGCCGGGACGACGAAGCGGGATCCGTCGTCCCGGGCTCGACCCGGAACCGCTGGAGGCTGGGCGAGACCGGGAGTGGCCGCGCCCCTACTCCACCGGCGGCAGGTCGAACGGATCGTCCTCGCGCTCCTCGGAGCGCTTGCGCAGTTCGACGCTGCGCTCGGGAATGGCCTGGACCGGGGGCGCCAGCAGGGCGTCGGGCGACTTGCCGGCATCGCGGCCATAGGGCGCGACCGGCAGCTTCTGGCCCGGTGCCGGGGACAGGCCGGTCTTCTGGCCGCAGGCGCCCAGGGCGAGCAGCACGGCAAGGAGAGGCAGTCGGCGCATCGGCATCACTCCAGCCCAAGCGCGCGGCGCGCTTCGGCGACGCGCTTCCTTACCTCGTCCGGCGCGGTTCCGCCATGGCTGGCGCGCGCCGCGACCGAGGCTTCGACCGACAGCGCGGCATAGACCCGCTCGTCGATCCGCGCGTCGATCGCCTGGAGGTCGGCGAGCGGCAGCTTGTCGAGCGCGACGCCCCGGCTCTCGGCCAGCTTGACCGCGGCACCGGTGATGTGGTGCGCCTCGCGGAACGGGATGTTCGCCTGGCGCACTAGCCAGTCGGCAAGGTCGGTCGCCGTGGCATAGCCGAGCTCGGCCGCGGCGCGCATCCGCTCGGTGCGGAAAGTGGTCTCGGCGACCATGCCGGTCATCGCCGCGATCGACAGGGCCAGCAGCCCGGCCGCTTCGAACACCGGCGGCTTGTCGTCCTGCATGTCCTTCGAATAGGCGAGCGGCAGGCCCTTCATCGTCACCATCAGCGCGGTCAGGCAGCCGATCACCCGCCCGGCATGGCCGCGCACCAGTTCGGCCGCGTCGGGGTTCTTCTTCTGCGGCATGATCGAGCTGCCGGTCGACAGGCTGTCGGGCAGCGCGGCGAAGCCGAACGGCTGGCTTGCCCAGATGATGAATTCCTCGGCCAGCCGCGACAGGTGCAGCGCGCACTGCGCCGCTGCCATCAGGTAGTCGAGCGCGAAGTCGCGGTCGGACACGGCATCGAGGCTGTTCGCCGTCGGCGCGTCGAAGCCCAGCGCCTGCGCGGTCATGAAGCGGTCGATGGGAAAGCCGGTGCCGGCCAGGGCCGCCGAGCCGAGCGGGCACCGGTTCAGCCGCAGCCGCGCATCGGCGAAGCGCGAACGATCGCGCGCGGCCATCTCGTAATAGGCCATGAGGTGATGGCCGAGAGTCACCGGCTGCGCGGTCTGCAAGTGGGTGAAGCCCGGCATGATGCTGTCGGCATGCTCGCCGGCGCGGGCGACCAGCGCCTTCTGCAGCGCCTCGAGCCCGGCATCGGCCTGGTCGATGGCGTCGCGCACCCAGAGGCGGAAGTCGGTCGCAACCTGGTCGTTGCGGCTGCGCGCCGTGTGCAGCCGTCCCGCCGCCGGGCCGATCAGCTCGGCCAGGCGGCTCTCGGTGGTCATGTGGATGTCCTCGAGGTCCCAGTTCTCGGGCACCCCGCTCGCCTCGTACTCGGCGGCGACCCGGTCCAGCCCGTCGAGAATCGCCTTCACGTCCTCCGCCGCGACGATGCCCTGCGCCCCCAGCATCGCAACGTGCGCTTTCGACGCGGCGATGTCCTGGCGCCAGAGCGCCTTGTCGAAGGGGATCGAGGCATTTATCTCGCGCATGATCGCCGATGGACCCGCGGCGAACCTGCCGCCCCACATCTTGTTGCCCGACCGGGCATTGGAGCCTGTCTTGTCGTTATCCCGCTCGCTCAAGCTTGCCGTCCTTGGTTGCGCCGTCCTGGCTGCCGGTTGCGATAGGCAAACCGGCTCGGAGGCGCAACCGCAGCCTGCCGCGAGCCAGCCCGCCGAGGCCACCGCCGCCGACCGGGTCGACCGCTCGCACAAGGGCAGCCAGCTGCCGGACTTCGCCTTGCAGGATACCCAGGGCCGCCAGCTTCGCCTGCCGTCGCTGAAAGGCAAGCCGCTGCTGATCAACCTCTGGGCCACCTGGTGCGGCCCCTGCGTCGCCGAGCTGCCGGCGCTCGGCAAGCTCGCCGTCGACCGGGTGGGCGAGCTGCAGGTGGTGATCGTCTCGCAGGATACCGACACCGCCAAGGTCGCCCCGTTCCTCAAGGAGCACGGCATGCCGCAGTTCGACGCCTGGCTCGACCCGCAGAACGACCTGTCGTTCCACTACAACACCGGCAACCTGCCGACGACCGTGCTCTACGACGCCGCCGGCCGCGAAGTGTGGCGCTATGTCGGCGCCAACGACTGGTCGAGCGCGGAGACGGCAAAGCTGCTGGAGGAAGCGAAGTAGGACACGTCTCCCCTCCCCCTCGATGGGGGAGGGGTGTTCCGACTCAAGCCGCGATCCGGCTGCGGTCGCCGTTGACCAGCCGCTCTGCCAGGCCGTCCCAGTCGTCGAAGCCCCAGTCGCCGGGATCGGCCAGCGCGACGATGCCGTCGAGCGCCATGGTGTCGTCCAGAGTCAGTTCCTCGGGCGTGATGAACTCGCGGTCGCGCGTCGCATAGAAGGCGAGCACCCGGGGCACCGGCTGGCGGCGCTTGCTTTCCAGCACGATCGCCAGGCGGTTGCTGCGCAGCTGCACCAGCAGCCCGGGCGGGAACACGCCGATGCTGCGCATGAAAGTGAACAGCACGTCGCGATCGAAGTGGCCTTCCCAGCTCCACATCGCGCTGACGGTTTCCAGCGGCGTCCAGGCGTCCTTGTAGACCCGGTCGGACGTCAGCGCGTCGTAGACGTCGCAGACCGCGCCCAGCCGCGCGACCAGCGAGATGGCATCGGCCGGCAGGCCGAAGGGATAGCCGGTGCCGTCGATCCGTTCGTGGTGGTGGCGGCAGACGTCGAGCGCCATCGGCGGGACGTTGGGAGAACCGCTCAGCACCTGGTAGCCGTGCTCGGGATGATCGCGGACCGCGGCGAACTCGGCGTCCGTCAGCCGCCCCGACTTGTTGAGGATGGCGTCGGGAATGCCCATCTTGCCAAGGTCGTGCAGCAGGCCGGCCATGCCGTAGTCGCGAGTCTCGGCCTCGCTCTTGCCCATGTAGCGGGCCGCATTGACCATCAGCGTGCATACCGCGACCGAATGCAGGTAGGTATATTCGTTCTTGCTCTTGAGCCGCAGGATGTCGAGCAGGGTGCGCGGACTGCGCTCGACCGAGGCGACGACGTCGTCGACGATCGCCCCGACCTCGGCGATGCGCACCGCGCGGCCGAGGCGGACGTCGGCGAAGGCGCCGCGCAGGACCTTGAGCGACCGCTTGACCAGCGCGCCCGCTCGCTGCCGGTCGGACTTTGCCCGCGCGCGTTCGAGGTCGCCCGCTTCCCAGTCGGAGATGGCACGCCGGATCGCGGTCCGGTCCGGCTGCGGCGCGGGCGGCGCCGGCGCGACGGGCGCGGCCGGGAGGCCGAGGCCGCGTTCGTCGTCGATCACGACATAGGGCACGCCGGAACTGCGGATCCGCTCGACGTCGCGATCGGACTTGAGGACGAAGCGCGTCCGCCAGAACGGGTGGTCCATCCAGGGACCGCCGAAGCCGCAAACATACATCCCCGCCCGGACCTGATCGGCGGGAATCCTGTGTTGCATCGCTCGGCTCCTCCCTTCTCGCCCGGGGCGTTTCGCAGGGACGATAGAAGCGAAGGCCCGAGATCGGGCTAAGACTTATGCTTAATCCGGGGTAAATTTCTGGGGGGAACTACCTAGCCGGGAAATTGCGCCGGCTCGCGGATCCGCGAGCCCAGGGGCGGATAGCCCGGCACGGTACGCTCGGTCAGGTAGATCAGCCGGCCGTGTGCCTGATCGGGATCGACGGCAAAGCGCATCGCCGTGTCGCCCACCAGCGTCAGCCCCTTGCCGCGCAGGTAGGCTGCCGCCGCCTCGGCCGACTTAACCTTGAACGTCATGCAATAGATGCCCTGGATGTCGCGGCAATGCCGGGCGACCGGGGACTGCTCGCCGGTGCCGCAGAGCGCCTCGATCACCGTGTCGCCCATCATGAAGGCGGCGCATTCGGCCTCGTCCCCGGCAATCGCCCGCGTGCCGATCTCGGGCCACTCGAGCTTGCCGGCGAAGACTGCTCGCGCGGCCTCCAGCGAGGGGACCGAGACGCCGATCGCCTGCAGCCCCTCGAGACCGAGCGGATGCTCGTCGCGCCACTTGGCCGGGCTCCAGCCGTCGCGGATGCGCGGGTCGCCAGGCAGGTCCTGCCGGATCAACTCGAGGCGCACGCCGAGCACCTGGCCGCGGCCGATGAGGAAGTAGTGCTCCTCCATGCCGCGGTCGTAGTGCAGCTTGAAGCCCTTGGCGGTCAGCCAGGCATCGGCGGCCTTGAGGTCGGCCACCTTGAGCGCCAGCCCCAGCCAGCGGCCCGGCCTGGCGCTCCGCCGCAGCATCTCGCCGATCGGGGAATCGGGCTGCGCCCCGGCGCCGGCGGGCGCGATCGGGATGATCATCGTATCGCCGATCATCATCAGCCGCTCCTCGCGGTCGAGCCCCATCTTCTCGGTCTCGGGCGTGATCAGCATCTCGTAGGCGGTCTCGGCGCCGAAGACGTCGATGAAGAAGTCGTCGCAGGCCTTGCGGTCGGCATTGTCGGCGATCGCCCAGCTCGTATGGGCAAGGGGAATGGTGACCATGGTGTTCTCCCAAAAGATCCTCCCCGGAATGGGGAGGGACCGCCGCCGCAGGCGGTGGTGGAGGGGGTTATCCTCTTGATGCAGCCTCGATGAGGATAGCCCCCTCCACCACGCCGCTTCGCGTCGCGGTCCCCCTCCCCGTTCCGGGGAGGAGCTAACTAAACCTTCCGCGGCGCGCCGGCGCCCATGAACCGCGACAGGTTGTAATGCAGGCTGGGCACGGTCCGCTCCATGTAGGGATTGGGCAGCGTTCCCCGGAAGCCGACGTTCTTCATGCCCTGCTGCACCGCGGCCATGTTGTTGAAGTCCTGCTGCAGCACCGGCGGCCAGTCGTCGGGCTCGGTATATTCCCATTCGGTCTCGGGCGCCTCGCCTTCGGGATAGAGCTCGTAGACCGCGGCCTCGAAGATGCATTTGTCGGGATCGCAGCCGTAGGGCCGGTAGTGATAGACCAGCATGTTGTTCACCGCGTGGCCGATCTGGGTATTGGGGAAGATCTGCCACGACGTGCCGCTCGCCGCGGTGTGCTGCGGATCGACCACCGGCCAGAACACGCCGCGCCGTTCGTCGAAGGCGCGCGCCGAGGACAGCCAGTGCTTCGACACTTCGGCCGCCGGCGTGCCTTCGGGCAATTCGTCCTTCAGCCTCAGCGCGGCGTCGACCAGCGTGCGCGTGGTGTTGGTGTTGGCATTCTCCCAGGTGAAGACCTGCATCTCGGCGGTCGACAGGCGCGGGTCCTCGCCGGCGCCGAGGCGCAGCTTGGCCTGGTCCTCCTCCTGCCCCTTGGGCGCGTCGTAGCCGATGTTGCTGTGGAGGCCCTGGTTGCGGCCCCAGCCGCGGAACTGGCCGAATTCCATGAACTCGGGATGGGTGCCGGCGACGTGGTAGGTCTCGCAGAAGGCCTCCATCGCGACTTTCCAGTTGCAGTCGAACACCACCCACTTGCGCCAGCGCGGCCGCATGTTCTGCAGCTCGAAGGGATCGAGCATCTGCGCCGCCGGCCTGAGGTATTCGTCGAGCGGCCCGGCCTCGGGATCGAGGTTGATCCACAGCCAACCGCCCCAGCTATCGACCTGCACCTTGCCGAGGCCGGTGCGCTCCTCGGTCAGCTTGCCCTGCCAGTCTTCGCGATGCTCGACGTAAGTGCAGGTCCCCTCGCGGTTGAAAGTCCAGCCGTGGAAGCCGCAGACGATGTTGGTCTTGTTGCCGCGGGCATTGCGCCGGCCCTTGGGCGTGTCGATCAGCCGGCGGCCGCGATGCGGGCAGACGTTGTGGAAGGCGCGGATCTCGCCGGCGTCGCCGCGCATGATGATCACCGAGTCGGTGAGGATGTCGTAAGTGACGTAGTCGCCGGGATTGGGAATGTCCTCGACTCGCCCGGCCTGCAGCCACACCTTGCGCCACAGGCGGTCCTGCTCGGCGCGGGCATAGTCCGCGGACACGTAGGCCTCCGGCCCGATCGTCACCGGCTCGACCAGATCCTCGGCCGCCTCGACGATCTTTCCCATCTCGGTCATTGCATGCTTCTCCCGCCTGGAACCTATATCAGCCCATCATCTCGTTATTCGCACGGCATGGCAAGGCTGCGCAGCTGTTCAGCATATAGCGCCGCACGAAGCGATTGCGAGTCCCGCGCAGCCGCGAAATGCCGGTGGACAGGGCCGTCGAAATGCCGAAGATGCGGGCAACGACATGCCGATGGAGAGAAGACATGAGTGACGAATCATCCGCCGAGATCGCCGCCGACCGCAAGGACTGGGTCGCCGAGCACCGCGAGATGTACTTGCGCTCGGGCGGGGCCGAAGGGCACATCATGGACATCACCCCGGTCGGCGGCCGTTCCTTCGCGACCCACTGCCTGATCAAGTACAAGGGCCGCAAGAGCGGCAAGGTGTTCATAACCGCGCTGTGCTACGGCGACATCGGCGGCGAAGTGGTGATCGTCGGATCGAAAGGCGGTGCCGACACCCATCCCGACTGGTACCTCAACCTGATCGAAAGCCCCGAGATCGAATTCCAGATCGCCACCCAGGCCTTCCGCGGCACATGGCGCGAGCCCGAGGGCGCCGAGCGCGAGAAGGTGTGGAACTTCATGGTCGACAACTTCCCGTTCTACGCCACCTACCAGAAGTCGACCAGCCGCCGGATCCCGCTGGTGATGATGCAGGCGGTGGCAGCGATCCCGGTGTTCAAGGAATCCGACGCCACCGGGGTGCGGCAATACGGCTGAGTTCTTCCCCCGCCGGGGGAGGAGTCAATCGTAGACCACTTCCACCCGGCCCGCTTCCCCGTTCGGCCCCATCGGCGAATCGTACTCGATGCAGGTGCAGACCGGGTTGGCGTGGCTGGCGAACAGGCGGGCCTCGTCGGCCTTGGTCATCGGCAGGCGCGCGGGATCGCTGATGATGCGCTGCGAGTTCTCGAAGTCCTCGCGGCTGTTCCACCAGATCTCCATGATGCAGTCGTAGCCGGGATCGTGGATCTCGCCGGTGACCGGGTTCTTCTCGGGCACCAGGTAGCGGCGGACATAGCGCACCGCGTTGGGGATCGCCGGCTTGGCTCCCATCTTCTTGGCCAGCTGCGAATGCTGGTTCTCGTAGTAGTCCATGAATTCTTCCATGGTCATGTCGTCGCGCTTCTTGAAGAAGCAGATCTGCTTCAGCATGCGGGTCTCTCCCTGGGGCTGGTGGCGGCGGCTCAGGCCGGGCGGATGGCGATGACGCTGCCTTCGGCGGCGGCGGAAACATAGACCGTCCCGTCGTCGGCGACGGCAATGCCGGCCAGCGTGTACATCGGCCCGCACATGTCGCCGACGCTGCCGAGCTGCTTGACGACCACGCCCGCAGGCGCGCCGACCGGCAGCTTCGCAGCGATGGTGCGGCGCGCGCCGGTGGCGAGGTCGCATTCGACCACGTCCTTGCTGCCGGTGTCGACGATGTAGAGCTTGCCGCCGGCCAGCGCGATCCCTTCGGGCCGCTGCAGCCCGTCGACCACGGTCTGCGCCTTGCCGCCGGCCAGCTTGACCACGCGCCCGCCGCCGGCTTCGGCGACGTAGACGGTGCCGTCGCCGCCCACCGCCACGCCCATCGGTTCGGACAGGCCGCCCGCCAGCTCGCTGGTATTGCCGCCCTCGAGCGACAGCACGCGCCCGGTCGCCCACTCGGCGAAGACCACGGCCCCGCCCGGCGCGATGTCGACGCCCATCAGGCGGTCGTAGCCGCTGGCCAGTTCCTCGAAGGCCTGGTCGGCCGGGCGCCAGCGCGCCACGGTGCCGTTGGCGGTCGTCACCACCCATTCGCCGGCACCGGCGGAAGCGACGTCGCGCACCCAGCCGGGGAAGCCCTGGCTGAACAGCATGCCGATCAGCTGCAGCTGGCCGCCCGGCCGCAGCAGGTAGGTGAAGCCGCCGTCGGCGACGAAGATCTCGCCCGCCGGCCCCACGGCGAGGCCGAGCGGCCACTGCAGGCCCTTGTCGATCAGCGCCTTGGCCTGGCCCGGCGCGACGATCTCGTGGATCGAGCCGGTGATGTGCGAGACGAAAGTCCGGCCGTTCACGAAGGCGACGTTGTCGAGGCCGGGGCCGATGTCGGCGAGCACCGTCTTCTCGCCGGTGCGCGGATCGATCTTGAGCACCTGGCCGCTGTAGACCTGAGTCGAGACGATATAGCCGTCGGGGTGGAACTTGACCGAGTCGGGCACCCCGAGGTCGCGTGCGACGACTTCCGGCTCGCCGCCGTCGAGGCCGACTCGCCAGATCTCGTTCGCCGCCTGCGCCGGGAAGTAGAGCTTGCCGTCGGGGCCGACCTCGAAGGCGTTGGGCATCGGCACGTTGTCGAGGATCACCCGCTTGATTCCCCCGGCGCGATCGAGCTCGACGATCTGCCCGCCGTAGAGCAGCTCGCCGGCGATCAGCCGGCCCTGGTGATAGGTGATAGGATTGGCGACGCGCAGGTCGGCGATCACCTTGCTGGTCCCGTCGGGGCGCAGCATTTTGACCTGGTTCTCGGTGATCTCGGTGCAATAGAGATTGCCCTCGTCGTCGAAGACGAGGTCGTCGGGGCCGGTGATCGCCCCGCCCATCGGGCTGATCACTTCGATGTCGCCGCTGTCGACGTCGATCGCGCTGACCTGGCTGCCGCCGACCTGGGCGACGTAGATGCGCCCGTCCTTGCCGGTGCGCAGGCCGTTGGCGCCGAACAGGCGGCTCGGCGGCGTCAGGCGCTCGACGCTCCAGCCTTCGGCGGCGGTTGCGGGGCTGGCGGCCGTATAGCGCGATGCAGGCTGCGGCATGTATACATCCTCTCCTGAAAGGGGGGCTCTTCCCGAGTCTCGGCAAAGTCCTAACCGCGCCGATTGACCGGCGCAACGCCGCGCTTCCTGCGCCCGCCTTTCCTCCTCGGCGGAAATCACTATGGGAGAGCGCAACCCCTGGAGAGGATGCAGAGATGAGCGAGATGCGTTTCGACGGCCGCGTCGCGGTGATCACCGGCGGCGGCCGTGGACTGGGCCGGGCCTATGCACTGCTGCTGGCGGCGAAGGGCGCGAAAGTGGTGGTCAACGACCTCGGCGCGCCGATCCGGGGCGACGGCTCGGACGCCGGAGTGGCGCAGCAGCTGGTCGACGAGATCCGCGCCGCCGGCGGCGAGGCAATCGCCAACGGCGATTCGGTCGCCACGCCCGAAGGCGCCCGCGCCATCGTCCAGGCGGCGCTCGACGCCTGGGGCCGGGTCGACGTGCTGATCCACAATGCCGGCAACGTCCGCTACGGCACGATCCGCGACATCAGCTACGAGGACTTCAAGGCCGTGGTCGACGTCCACCTGATGGGCGCCTTCCACATGGTCAAGGCCTGCCACCCGCTGATGTGCGACGCCGGCTACGGCCGCATCGTCCTCACTTCGTCGATCGGCGGGATCTACGGCAACACCCGCTGCGTCAACTACGGCATCGCCAAGTCGGGCATGATCGGCCTCAACAACGTCGCCGCGCTCGAGGGCGAGGCATTCGACGTCAAGTGCAACGTCATCGTGCCCAGCGCCGTCACCCGCATGGCCGACGGCCTCGACATCTCGCAGTACCCGGCCATGGACCCCGAGCTGGTCGCGCCGGTCGTGGCCTGGCTGGCGCACGAGAAGTGCGACGTCTCGGGCGAGATGATCGCCTCGATCGCCGGCCGAATCGCCCGCTGCTTCATCGCCGAGACCAGGGGCGTCTACCGCCCGGGCTGGACCATCGACCAGGTCGACGCCGCCATGGCCGAGGTGCACGACAAGGCCGAAGTGCTCGATTTCGGCCTGCACGGGCACGTCGAGCACATCGGCTACAGCTTCAAGATGGCGCGCGGCGCGGCATAGGCTTGCCGTTCCGGGACCGCCGGCGGCTGGGTCGTGACGTCCCCACAATCGTCACCCTGAACTTGTTTCAGCATGACAGTTGGGGGACGTCATTCGTCGTCCCGGGCACGACCCGGGACCGCTGTGATCTTGGCTGGACGCTTCATATTCGTCACCCTGAACTCGTTTCAGGGCCCAGTTCTCATCAATGCGCCGGAGCACGGCATGGACGGGCAACGGCACCGTTGCGATTCTTGTCAGAGCTTTGGGGTTTGGGGCGCAATGGGTGCTGAAACAAGTTCAGCATGACGAAATAGCTTGACATTACGAACCACATTGGTTATATGCCCCATACCTCACGGGTGCGAGGGAGCGGAACCGGTTCGCTCGCCGCTACCCCAAGGGCCGGCGCCTGTCAGGGCGACCACATATCCGGATGCGGGGAATTACCCAACGTAAGGCAGGG
>CAUJJI010000211.1 GCA_963205265.1 Pseudomonadota bacterium | reverse complement strand
GACCCGGGACCGCTGGCCTCGTCGATGCAACGTCCGGCCAGGATCGCAGCGGTCCCGGGTCAAGCCCGGGACGACGAAGGAGGCTCGCCTCCGAGCCCCGTCAATGCATCCGCGAGGCTGCCGTGACCAGCGCCGAAGTCTGCGACAGGGCTTCCCTCGGCGTCACCACGCCGAGCGCCGCCGGCAGGCTGCGCAGCTTGAGCGGCAGCGGCATCAGCGCCAGCTCGCCGTCGAAAGCGCCTTCGATGTGGCCCTCGCCCTCGATCACCAGGTCCCGCACGGTGGCGAATTCCTCGAAGTCGCGCTCGGGCCTGGCGAGGCCGACCATGGCCCGGGTGGCGAAGGCCAGCAGCCGCAGCGGCATCTGCGCCGAGACCGCGCAGACCGACAGCCGGCCGTCGCGCATGCTTTCGCGCCGTCCCAGGCGGCCCAGGGCGATCGAATATTCGTTGTTGCCGACGAACAGCAGCGGCGTGACCAGCTCCTGCCGCTCGCCGTCGAGCCTCAGCACGAAGCGTTGCGCGCGCATCCGGCGCAGGATGTGCCAGGCCGCTCTTGCCGCCGCGATCCACTTGGGCAGGCGGCGGCTCTCGCGCAGCCGGACGAAGCGGGTGTAGATGCCGAAAGAGGCGTTGTTGACGAAGACCCTGTCGCCGGCCTTGCCGATGTCGATCCGCCGTCGCTGGCCGCTCACGGCCAGACGCGCCGCTGCTGCGAGATCCTGCGGCACGGCGAGCTGGCGGGCGAAATGGTTGCGCGTGCCGAGCGGCAGCACCGCCAGCGCCGAGACGGTATGCACCAGTTCCGCCGCGGCCGCAGCGATGGTCCCGTCACCGCCGCCGACGACGATCAGCGGCGCGCCGGCATGGCGCCGGGCAGCCTCGGCGATCTCGCCGCCGTCCAGCAGCTCGAGCGTGATGTCGCGCCCGGCCGCGGCGAAGGCTTCGGTCACCAGTTCGGCAAGGCTGTCTCCCATGGCCGCCGCGGTCCCGCCGGAGCGGTTGATCAGCACGGGGATTTTGCGAGCCATGATGTTTCCATAATGCGACAGCTTTCGATTCTGTTCCAGTGCCGATCGGCCCGAATCGGCAACGCCGCGGCGCGGATCGCAGATTCCGCTTGCGACTCGACGCGGAGAGGCAGACCATCGGGTTTCCTAGCGCGCCGAGCGCGAAAGGAGCGCCCGGCGCGCCTTCGCATGAGAGGAGGCGACGATGGGAAGCACCCCAATCAACGGTACGTCTAACGGCAACAGGGCAACCCGTGCGGTCGCCTTGGTGGGGCCGGCAGGCACGGGCAAGACAAGCCTCGCCGAAGCGCTGCTGTTCGCCAGCGGCGCGATCACCCGGCAGGGTAGCGTGGAAGCCGGGACCACGGTGGGCGACGCCAGCCCCGAGGCGCGGGCGCGGCACGGCTCCACCGAGATCAACCTCATGCATTTCGACTACCTCGGCGATCACTTCGCGCTGATCGACGTGCCCGGCGGCACCGGCTTCGCCGCCGACGGGCTCGCCGCGCTGCAATCGGCCGACATGGCGCTGGTCGTGATCGATCCCGCGCCCGAGCGCGCCGTGCTGGTGGAACCGCTGCTGCGGCGCCTCGACGAGCTGGGCCTGCCGCACGCCATCTTCGTCAACAAGATCGAGAACGCCCGCGCCGGCGCCGTGCGCGAGCTGGTCGCCGAGCTGCAGCCGATGAGCCGCGAGCCGCTGGCGCTGCGGCAGATTCCAATCCGCGAGGGCGAGCACGTGACCGGCTATGTCGATCTCGCGCTGGAGCGCGCCTACCGCTACCGCCCCGGCAAGGAATCCGAGCGCGTCGACATCCCGTCAGAGCTGGCCGCGCGCGAGAAGGAGGATCGCGCCCAGCTGCTCGAGACGCTGGCCGATTTCGACGACGCCCTGCTCGAATCGCTGCTGTCCGACGAGACTCCCGACACCGGCCTGGTCATGGCCGATCTTGCCGCCGATACGGCCGGCAACAAGGTGGTGCCCGTGGTGTTCGGCTCGGCGCTGACCGGCGGCGGCGTGCACCGCCTGCTCAAGCTGCTGCGCCACGAGGCCCCTGCCCCGATGCTCGCCGCCGAGCGCATGGGCGTGACCGCCGGCGCAGTCCACGTGTTCAAGATCACCAACGGCGGCGCCATGGGGCGCCTGGCGCTGGGCCGCGTGCTCGGCACGCCGCTGTCCGAAGGCGACGAGCTGATCTGCGGCGACGAGGCGGCGCGCACCGGCTCGATCTTCTTCGTCCAGGGCGAGAAGACCGCCAAGCAGAGCACTGCCGGCCCCGGCGACGTCATCGCCGTCGCCAAGGTGGAAGGCGCCAGGACCGGGGCACTGCTGGGCCGCAAGGGTGCGGGCAACCTCGGCGAACTGCTGATCGAATATCCGGCGCGCAATGCCGCGCTCGCCATCTCCACGCGCGACCGCAAGGACGACGTCAAGCTGTCGACCGCGCTGCACCGGCTCTGTGAGGAAGACCCGGCGCTGCAGTGGACGCAGGACGACGCCACGCACGAGACGCTGCTGCGCGGCATCAACGACGATCATCTCAACGTCGTGCTCGGACGCCTGCAGCGGCGCTACGGCGTCGCGGTCAACACGCGCCCGCCGCGCATCGCCTACCGCGAATCGATCCGCAAGGGCGCGACCCAGCGCGGCCGGCACAAGAAGCAGTCGGGCGGTCACGGCCAGTACGGCGACGTGATCATCGAACTGCGCCCGCGCGAGCGCGGCGAAGGCTTCCTGTTCGAGGATCGCATCACCGGCGGCGTCGTCCCCCGGCAATGGATCCCGGCCGTCGAGCAGGGCGTCCGCGACGCCATGGAAAAGGGGCCGCTGGGCTTCCCGGTGGTCGACGTCGCCGTGGCGCTGATCGACGGCTCCTATCATTCGGTGGACAGCTCGGAACTCGCCTTCCGCATCGCCGGGCGCATGGCCATGGCCGAAGCCCTGGCGGCAGCCGCGCCCTATTTGCTCGAGCCGATCTGCAAGGTCAGCGTCGACACGCCGATGGGCACCGGTTCGAAAGCGGGGTCGGTGCTGTCGAGCCGGCGCGGCCAGATCCTCAGCCTGTCACCGCATCCGAACTGGGGCCGCTGGGAGCGGGTCGAGGCACTGCTGCCCGAATCGGGCCTGCAAGGGCTCGACGCCGAACTCCGCTCGCTGAGCCAGGGCCTGGCCAGCTTCACAGCCCAGTTTGACCATCTCGCCGAACTCAGCGGCAAGCCGGCCGACGAAGTGGTGAAGGCGCATGCGGCGGTCATGGCCTGAATGCGCGTCGTCCCGGGCTCGACCCGGGACGACGGGTTGCCTCAATCGTCGTCCCGGGCTTGACCCGGGACCGCTGGCCTCGTCGACGGAACCTTCGGCCAAGACCACAGCGGTCCCGGCTTCGCCGGGACGACGGGCTGCCTCAATCGTCGTCCCGGGCTCGACCCGGGACCGCTGGCCTCGTCGACGGAACCTTCGACCAAGACCACAGCGGTCCCGGCTTTCGCCGGGACGACGGGCTGCCTCAGTCGTCGTCCCGGGCTTGACCCGGGACCGCTGGCCTCGTCGATCGGACGTCCGGCCTTGGGCAAGGCAACGGCAGGCGCGCGCCCGCGCCGATCCCGCTTGCGCGGAGATCGGCTGTCCGGGCACTCATGCCGCGGCCGTCACACGTCCTCGAGATCGTCCTCGGCCGAAGGTCCGGTCATCATCTCTTCGGCCAGCCCTTCGCGCTGCGAGCGGATCGCCTTTTCCAGGCGGTCGCAGACCTCGCGATTGTCCTTGAGGTACTGCTTGGCGTTCTCGCGGCCCTGGCCGATGCGGATCGAATCGTAGCTGAACCAGGCGCCCGACTTCTCGACCAGGCCGGCCTTGACGCCGAGGTCGAGGATCTCGCCGATCTTGGAGATGCCTTCGCCGTACATGATGTCGAATTCGACCTGCTTGAACGGCGGTGCGACCTTGTTCTTGACGACTTTCACGCGGGTGGCGTTGCCGACGATGTCGTCGCGGTCCTTGATCTGGCCGGTGCGGCGGATGTCGAGACGGACCGAGGCGTAGAATTTCAGCGCATTGCCGCCGGTCGTGGTCTCGGGATTGCCGTACATCACGCCGATCTTCATGCGCAGCTGGTTGATGAAGATGACCATGCAGCGCGAGCGGCTGATCGAGCCGGTGAGCTTGCGCAGCGACTGGCTCATCAAACGGGCCTGGAGGCCGACGTGGCTGTCGCCCATCTCGCCCTCGATCTCGGCCCTGGGGACGAGCGCGGCGACCGAATCGACCACCAGCACGTCGATCGCGTTCGAGCGCACCAGCGTGTCGACGATCTCGAGCGCCTGCTCGCCGGTGTCGGGCTGCGAGACGATCAGCTCGTCGATGTCGACGCCCAGCTTGCGTGCATAGACCGGGTCGAGCGCGTGTTCGGCATCGATGAAGGCGGCGGTGCCGCCCATCTTCTGCGCTTCGGCGATGCAGTGCAGCGCCAGCGTGGTCTTGCCCGAGCTTTCCGGCCCGTAGATCTCGATCACCCGGCCGCGCGGCAGGCCGCCGACGCCGAGCGCGATGTCGAGGCCGAGCGAGCCGGTGGAGATCGCCTCGACCTGCATCGTCTCCTTCGAGCCCAGCTTCATCGCCGACCCCTTGCCGAATGCGCGGTCGATCTGAGCCAGCGCCGCTTCGAGCGCCTTCTGACGGTCCATGGAGTCCTTGCCTTCCTGAATCAGCTTGAGCTGAGCACTCATCTTTCGTCCCCTTGCCTAATCAACTGACCCGGAAGGTCAACCGCAGGCTATGTATTACTTTTGTTCTCGTGGAACAAGTGGGGAACGAAAATTTTACATGCGCCGTCCAACCCATATCAGTCGGCCGAGGACGTGGACGGTTGACGGCTGACCAGGCGCGGTCGCCCTCAGGCTCTGGCGGCAGCGACCTTGGTTCCCAGCACGAAAGCCACCTTGTCCGAAATCTGCTGGACCGAGAACGGCTTGGGAATGAAATGCATGTTCACGATGTCGATCTCGCGCCGTAGCTGCTCCTCGGCATAGCCCGACATGAACAGCACCGGCAGGTTCGGCGCCAGCTTCCTGATTTCGCGGGCCATGGTCGGCCCGTCCATGCTGGGCATGACGACATCGCTGACGATGAGGTCGAATTCCTCGCCGCCCTGGACGATCTCCAGCCCCTCCTCGCCGTCGCGGGCGGTCGTCACCGTGTAGCCCTTGCGGACCAGCGCCCGCTCGGCGACCATGCGCACCGGATCCTCGTCCTCGACCAGCAGGATGCGCCCGCCGCCCGCCCAGGCGGCCGGTTCCTCGATCCTGGGCACGGCGGGCGCGGACGGCTGCGCCTCGTGGTGCACCGGCAGGTAGACGGTGAACCGCGTGCCCTTGCCCAGTTCGCTGTCGGCGAAGATGAACCCGCCCGATTGCTTGACGATGCCGTAGACGGTCGAAAGCCCCAGCCCCGTCCCCTTGCCCTGCTCCTTGGTGGTGAAGAACGGCTCGAAGATCTTGGCGAGATGCTCGGAAGCGATGCCGGTGCCGGTGTCCTCGACGATCAGCGCGGTATAGTCGCCGACCGGAATGATGTCGTTGCGCATGGCGCGCACGTCCGCCGCGGTGATGCGCCGCGTGGCGATGGTCAGCCGCCCGACCCCGTCGGTCCGCGCCTGCATCGCATCACGGGCGTTGACCGCAAGGTTGACGATCACCTGCTCGAGCTGGGTGGGATCGGCGCGCACGGGGCCGAGGTCGCGGTCGTGAGTGACCACCAGCTTGATCTTCTCGCCGATCAGCCGCCGCAGCATCTGCGAGACGTCCGACACCACGTCGGGCAGCTGCAGCACTTCGGGCCGCAGCGTCTGCTGGCGCGAGAAGGCGAGCAGCTGCCGCGTCAGCGAGGCGGCGCGATTGGAATTGGCGCGGATCTGCTGGATGTCGTCATAGTCCGAATCGCCCGGCGTGTGGCGCAGCAGCATGAGGTCGCACAGGCCCAGGATCGCCGTCAGCACGTTGTTGAAATCGTGCGCGACGCCGCCGGCGAGCTGGCCGACCGCCTGCATCTTGGTCGCCTGGGCGACCTGGCGCTTGAGCCGCACTTCCTCGCTCGAATCGGTGAGGCCGAGCAGCACTGCCGCCTCGCCCAGCCCGCGCACCCCCGCAAGGCTCAGCGACACCGGCTCGTCCGGCTGGCTGGCCAGGCGGATGGCGATGTCGCCCGAGGCGGCCGGGCCCTGGCCGAAGCGGCGGATGGAATCGGCCAGCGCGCCCTTGTCCTCGCGAACGACGAGGTCGGTCGGGTACGTCGGCGTCTCATCGCCCTCCCGGCCCGCCGCGCGCATGAAGGCGGCATTGGCGAACAGCAGCCGGCCGTCGCGATCGGCCATCGCCAGGCCCAGCGGCAACTGGCTGAGCAGCGCCTCGAGATGCGGCGCCGCGCCCGAGGCTTCGCTGCCGCCGCCGCTGCCGAGGCCGACGCCGGCATCGACCACCAGCATCAGCGAAGGCGTCATCTCGGGATCGGGCTCGCCGGGAATGTCGGGATCGGCCACCGGCAGGTAGTAGAGCGTCACCGGCGCGCCCCGCGGCCCTTCGCGCGCCCAGATGATGCGGTCGCCTTCCTCCTGCTGCAGCAGCGAGACGAATTCGCGGCCGGCCAGCGCCGCCAGAGGATCGCCGGTGGCGCGCAGCGCGAAGCCGGCGCTGGCGGCGCGGATGATCCCGTCGGGATCGACGATGGCGGCGGCGATGCCGGCCTGGGCCAGCGCGCGGCCGAGCTTGCCGTCCAAATGCTGGACCAGCTCGACCACGGGGTCCGAGGCGACGATCGGGACGAAGCGCCAGACGAGGAAATCCTCGCCGCGCCCGGTCCGCTCGGCCTCGGCTTTCCAGCGGCCGGCATGGGCGCCGTCGGCGGCTTCGACGAGGTCTGCCCTGCCCTTGCCGTCGCGCCAGGCGGCGCGCGCGGCACGCGCCAGGCGCTCGCCCGAAGGCGCGTCCACCGGCAGGCGCGGAGGCGCGTAGGCGGCGCCGTACCATTCCTCGAACCGGCTGTTGGCGCAGACCAGCCGGCCGGCGCGATCGGTGACGGCGACGGCCATGTCGGGCTGGTCGATCGCGGTCACGGTGACCGACCAGTCCGGCAGGGCCAGTTCCGGCTCGCGCTCCGCCGGCTGCCGGCGGGAAACCGCACGGCCCAGCGCACCGAAGAACAGGAGGCCGCCGGCGAAAGCCCCGACGACCAGGGGCTCGCGGGTGATGAACCACAGCAGCAGCGTGCTCAGCACCAGCGCGCCGCCGACCAGCAGCCAGTCGCCACCAGGATGCGGGCGGCCGGCCGTCGTGCCGATCATTCGGCGGCCCCGGGCAAGGGCGGGCGCGTTCCCTTGGTGCGGCGCTTGCGCCCGATCCACCAGCGCCAGACGAAAGCGGCGACGAGATAGCCGACCGCGGCCGAGATCACCGAGATGATGAACAGGCCGATGAGCAGCGCCGGGGCGGCATCGGACAGCAGCCAGTAGCCCCATTCCTTCAGCCCCGCGCCGCGCTCGTACATGCCGTAGAAGGTCGCGAGGTCGGCATGGTAGCCGAGCTTGTTGCCGACGAAGATCGAGCCGGCGAGAATCAGCGGCGTCGTCGCCGGGTTCGACAGGAAGGTCATCAGTGCGGCGATCGGGATGTTGCCGCGCGCCGGCACGCACATCAGCGCCGCGCCGATGATCTGGATCCCCGGGATCAGCGCGAAGATTCCCACCAGCAGCCCCACGGCGACGCCGCGCGGCACCGAGCGGCGCGTGAAGCGCCACAGCTCGTGCCGCCGGGCCAGCGGGCCGACGAAGCGGTTGGCTTCCAGCTCCTCGCGCTTGGGCATGTTGCTGTGCAGCCAGTTGGTGAGCTTGTCTTGCATTGCACTCGCTTGAAAGCCGGGGGACCTTACTGCTTTTGGCAGCAACTACCCTAAGCGGGGATTAACCACGATCGCGCATAATACGCGACTGCTCGCGCTTCCAGTCACGTTCCTTGATGGTCTGGCGCTTGTCCGCCGCATTCTTGCCACGGGCGAGCGCAAGCTCGACCTTGGCGCGGCCGCGGCTGTTGAAGTAGACCGACAGCGGCACGAGCGTCATGCCCTTGCGCTCGACCGCGCCGTGCAGGCGCGAAATCTCGCGCTCGTGCAGCAGCAGCTTGCGCGGCCGCTTCGGCTCGTGGTTGAAACGGTTGCCGTGGCTGAATTCGGGTATGTTCGAATTGACCAGCCAGGCTTCGTTGCCCCGCACCTCGGCATAGGATTCGGCGATCGATCCCTCGCCGAAGCGCAGGCTCTTCACTTCGGTGCCGGTGAGCGCGATGCCGGCTTCGAACGTATCCTCGATAAAGTACTCGAACCGCGCCCGCCGGTTCTCGGCGACGACCTTCTTCTTGTCGAACTGGGGATGCTGGGGGCGGGCCATGATGGACCCGCATGTAGGGATTGATGAGGCGTTGGGGAAGCGGGAAGGCTCTCTTCGGGCAGAACCTTCCGTCGACGAGGCCAGCGGCCCCGGGTCCAGGCCGGGACGACGAAGACCGCCCCCGCTGGAGCAACCCCGACGCGCTCAGGCGTGCTGCAGGTAGATGTCGAGGTGCACCAGCTTGCCGGCCGCATCGAATTCGTAGAGCGTGCAGGAATTGACCACGCTCTCGGCGCCGCCGCGCGGGGTGTTGTGCTCTTCCAGCTCGAGGAAGACGAGGTTGCCGACCTCGCTGATGCGGCGGAACTTCGACCAGAAGTCGGTCGTCGTCGCCCACTGCATCAGCAGCCCGCGATAGACGTCCCAGCCCATCGCCACCTTGTCGTTGCCCACCCGCTCGAACTTCGCGACGTCGAGCAGGGCGGCCAGCTCGTCCCAGCCGGCTTCGGTGAAGCCGGGCTCCTTCGCCGCCTTGACCGTCCGTTCGATGATATCGCCGTATTGCAGGACCTTGCGCGCATAGTGGCCGGTGACGGCGTCCCTGTCGGTCGTGCTGGATGCCATGGCTGCTTCCTTTCCGCGCCTAGAGCAGGCCCGCGTGCCTGAGCGCCGCGTCGACCGCCTTGCGCGCCGCCTCGTTGCAGGGGACCAGCGGCAGGCGCAGTTCCTCGGCGATCCAGTCGTGCACTTGCGACAGGGCATACTTGCAGGGACCGGGCGAGGCATCCTCGAACATCGCGTAGTGCAGCGGATAGAGCCGGTCGTTGAGCTCGCGCGCCCTGGCGAGGTCGTTGTCGGCGCAGGCCTGCTGGAAATCGGCGCAAAGCCTGGGCGCGACATTGGCCGTCACCGAGATGCAGCCGACCCCGCCGGCGGCGTTGAACGGCAGCGCCAGCTCGTCGTCGCCCGACAGCTGGCAGAAATCGCCCGCGATGCCCATGCGGTGGTCGGTGACGCGCGACAGGTCGCCGCTGGCGTCCTTGATGCCGACGAAGCGGCCGGGATAGCGTCGAGTCAGCTCGCAGACGGTCTCGGGCTTGAGGTCGGTCACGGTGCGGCCGGGCACGTTGTAGAGCACCATCGGCAAGTCGCTGTGCTCGGCCAGGTAGGAGAAGTGGGCGAGGAGGCCGGCCTGGCTCGGCCGGTTGTAGTAGGGCGCGACCAGCAGGGCGGCCTGGGCGCCGCACTTCTTGGAGAAGTTCATGTGCAGCAGGGCGTTCATCGTGTCGTTGCTGCCGCAGCCCGCGATCACCGGCACCCGGCCGGCCGCCTGCTCGACGCAGACTTCGATGACGCGATGATGCTCGGCGTTCGACAGCGTCGAATTCTCGCCCGTGGTGCCGCAGGGCACCAGTGCCGATGACCCGTTCTCGATCTGCCATTCGACCAGCCGGCGAAAGGCCGCCTCGTCGAACGCTCCGTCGCGAAATGGTGTAACAAGAGCCGGAATGGAACCGGAAAACATGGACTTTGCCCCTGCGTTTGCCCCATGAACGGCAAGCGTTCGGCAAGCCGGCCGTGGAGGAATCTGTCGTTCAGCGCCTGATAAGGAGCCTTTTTCCAAAATGTCCAGCATGGTCCGCGCATCGATCGCACTGCTGCTGCTTTCCGCCTCCGCCTTTGCAATGCCCGCGGCCGCGCAGGACGGCAGCGAATGGGATCAGGCGCGTGCCCGACTCGCCGCCGGCCAGCGCGGCACCATGGCCCAGGCGATCGAGCGCTGGCAGCTGCTGTCCGCGTTCAACCGCTTCGGCTTCGGCGACTATTCGGGCTTCCTGCTGACCTATCCCGGCTTCCCCGACGAAGCGAAGATGCGCGGCTATGCCGAAGCCGCACTCGAGCGCGAATCGCCCCCGGCCCAGACGGTCGTCGCCTTTTTCGATCGCTTCCCGCCGCTGACCAATCCGGCCCGCGCCCGCTATGCCCTCGCCCTGTCGCAGCTTCAGCGCCCGCAGGCCGCCGTCGCCGCTGTCGCCGCCTGGCGCGGCGGGACGATGAACGACGCGGCCGAAGCCGCGCTGTTCTCGCTGTTCGGCCGCAATCTCACGCCCGACGACCACGACGCGCGAATGAACGCGCTGTTGTGGGAAGGCGCCGCGGCCCAGGCGGCGCGGCAGATCGCCTATGTCTCGCCGGCCCGGCGCGACGGCTTCATGGCGCGGCTCGCGCTGGTCCAGGGGCAAAGCCCGGGCAGCCTCGGCCTGGCGGTCGGCCCCGATGCGATGCGCGATCCGGGCTATGTCTACAACAGCGTCCGCCAGGCCCGGCGCAGCGGCAACCTGCCCGCCGCGATCCAGCTGCTGGCGGCGCGCCCGCCGGCCGTGGCGCCGCCGCTCAGCGCCGAGAAGTGGGTGGCGGAGCTGCTGTCCGCCGCTCGCAGCGCCGATTCCGACCGGGCCGTGCGGATCGCCGCGACGATCGACGACACCTTCGCGCCCGGCACCGACGTCAGCCGCCAGCCCTACAAGATCCGCGACGACTATACCTCGCTGATGTGGCTGGGCGGCACCAAGGCGATGTGGTCCCTGGGAGACGCCGCGCGCGCTGCGCCGCTGTTCTACCGCTACGGCGCCGCGGCGCAGACCCCGCAGACCCGCTCGAAGGGCTTCTACTGGGCCGGCCGCGCCGCCGC
>CAUJJI010000210.1 GCA_963205265.1 Pseudomonadota bacterium | reverse complement strand
CCCTGCCTTACGTTGGGTAATTCCCCGCATCCGGATATGTGGTCGCCCTGACAGGCGCCGGCCCTTGGGGTAGCGGCGAGCGAACCGGTTCCGCTCCCTGCATCCCGCGAGGTGTTGTGGCATATAACCAATGTGGTTCGTAATGTCAAGCTCTTTCGTCATGCTGAACTTGTTTCAGCACCCATTTCTCCCCAAGCCCCGAAGCTCAGCAATGAAATGCAACGGCGCCTTAGTCCGTCCATGCAGAGCCCCGGCGCCTCAAGGGGAAATGGGCCCTGAAACGAGTTCAGGGTGACGATGATCGCAATGACTCGACCAAGATCACAGCGGTCCCGGGTCGAGCCCGGGACGACGAGTGGGCGCGCGGTGGCGGCTGCCGCGCTGCGCGTCACCTGCTGGCCTGGGCCAGCACTTCGGCGGTGTCGGCGAGCAGCTTCTTCAGGCGGCGGTTTTCCTCTTCGGCCGCGCTGTCGCCTGCGGGCAGCAGGCCGTAGAGGAACAGCCGGACGCTGTAGGCGGTGTGCCGGTCGATCGCCTGCTGCGGCATGATCATCCCCCAGGCGGCGTTGCTGGCGACGCCGCCGACGACCAGCGCGAGGAAAGCGGTCGCGACTTCTTCGGCACTGGCGGCTCCCTTGCCGTCGGGGCCCAGGCGACGGCGGAACAGCTCGGCGAGATAGGCCAGCGTCGGTTCGGTGCCGCGAGTGACGTTGAAGATGGCGATGTCGGGCATGTGGACCGATTCGGCATTGGTCAACCGCAGCAGCCGCAGGCCGGCGGGACTCAGCACGTTGGCGACAAGGGCCTGGCCGATCGCCAGCAGCGTTTCCTCGAGATCGTCGCATTCCAGGGCGCGCAGTCGCTCGATCGGCACGATCCAATCCTCGATCGCGCGAGTCAGCGCCGCCTTGAACAGCGTCGCCTTGTCGCCGTAGCGCGCATAGACGGTGCGCTTGGCCATGCCGGCGGCGGCGCAGATCGCCTCGATGCTGGTGCGCTCGAAGCCGCGCTCGAGGAACAGGTCGAGCGCGGCATCGAGCAGTTCCTCGTTGCTCAGAGTCGGGCGGCCGGGCCGGCGGCGGCCGGCCTGCGGCTCGACCTGCAGATCGTCGATAGCGTCCATCGCCGCTCCATAGCCGCTTTGGCGCGGCCGGCCAACCTGAGTATGAAACGCGACCGGTGACTTTCCTTGGCCTCCGGGCAAGCCCGGACCTAGTGACGCTGAGCGCGGACACTGGTATGAAACGACAACGGTAACAATCGCGCGGGCCTGATTCGCCCGGCGCCGACGATGGAGAGGCTGAAGTGGCAATGACTTCCGTGGACCTGTCCCCGCGCATGGGATCGCAAGTGACGATCCGCAAGGCGGACCTGCTGAGCGGCGCCCATGCCAAGGAAATCCGCGCCCTGCTCGACGCGCGCGGCGTGCTCCTGTTCCGCGGCATCGCGCCGAGCGACGACGAACTGCGCACGATCGCCCGCACGCTGGGCGACTTGCGGATCGGCGGCGCCAGGCGCGGCGCCGACGGCAAGGTGCTGAGCGAAGGCGACGACGGCATTCTCAAGGTCTCGCTCGACGCCAAGGTGAACCCCGACTACGCGCGCTTCCTGCCGGGCAACCACCTCTGGCACATGGACGGCACTTACGAGGAGGTGCCGCCGCTGGCGACGCTGTTCACTCCCTATCGCCTGTCGCGCGAGGGCGGCGACACGATGTTCGCCAATACCTATGCGGCCTTCGAGGACCTGCCCGAGGACGAGAAGGCCGAGCTGGAGAAGCTGCGCGTCGTCCACACCATGCAGGCCGCGCTGTTCCCGGCGATGCGCAACTGCACGCCCGAGGAATTCGCCGTCTGGTGCAGCTATCCGCAGCGCTCGCATCCGCTGGTCTGGCACCACCGCTCGGGGCGCAAGTCGCTGGTGCTCAGCACCTCGGGCGCCTGGGTCGAGGGCATGCACCCGGCCGAGAGCCACGACCTGCTGCAGCGCCTGATGATCCACGCGACGCAGCCGCAATATACCTATCGCCACGCGTGGCAGCTCGGCGACCTGGTGATCTGGGACAACACCGGCGCCATGCACCGTGCCATGCCTTTCGAGGAAGGCAGCGTCCGCGAATTCCACCGCTGCACGCTGAACGGCGAGGAACCGATTACCGCGCCGCGGCGCGAGGCGGCCCTGGCGGGCTGAGCCGCGCCCTCAGGCCTGCCCGGTGACGTTCGCCAGCAGCGAGGGGTCGATCCCTTCCGCTTTCCACGCCGCGGACCAGCGCTGCTCGGCCGGGGTGTCGAACAGGATCGCGGGGCGCCCGGCGGCGGCGTACCAGCCGTGGCGGCGCATCTCGCCGTCGAGCTGGCCAGGTCCCCAGCCGGCATAGCCCAGCGCGAACAGCCAGCGGCCCGGCCCGCGCCCTTCGGCAATCGCCTTGAGCACGTCGAGCGAAGCCGAAAGCGCGCAAAGCGGCGCCACTTCCAGCGTGCCCTGGCCGCCCCAGTCGGTCGAATGGAGCACGAAGCCGCGCCCCGGCTCGACCGGTCCGCCGTGGTGCACCGGGCAGTCCGGCGCCTCGCCGGGGTCGATGCCGACGTCTTCCAGCAGGTCGCGGAAACGCACGCCGGGACGCAGGTGGCCGATGCCGATGCCGAGCGCGCCGTGCTCGTCGTGGACGCACATGACGTTGACCGAGCGGTCGAAACGCGGGTCGCCCATCCCCGGCATCGCCAGCAGCAGCCGGCCCGAAAGGAACTGTGCATCGGTCATCGGCTGGACTCTAGGCCCGGAATGCTGACAAAGAAAGCGGATGACTCACCTCTTCACCCTGCCCGAATGGCCTTCCGTCCCCGTCCTTGGCGAGGACGGCCGCTTTCCCGTCCGCCGCATCTTCTGCGTCGGCCGCAACTACGAGGCCCATGCCCGCGAGATGGGCTTCTCGGTCGATCGCGACGCGCCGTTCTACTTCACCAAGACGCCCAGCGCAGTGTGCCCCGGCGGCAGCACCATTGCCTACCCGCCCGGCACGGCCAACTGCCACTACGAGATGGAGCTGGTCGTCGCCATCGGCGCACCGGCCTTCCGCATCGCCGAGGACGAGGCCCTGTCAATCGTGCTGGGCTATGCCTGCGGGCTCGACCTGACGCGCCGCGACCTGCAGAACGCGGC
>CAUJJI010000209.1 GCA_963205265.1 Pseudomonadota bacterium | reverse complement strand
TCGATGAGGCCAGCGGTCCCGGGTCGAGCCCGGGACGACGAAAATGATAGTCCGTCGTCCCGGCGAAAGCCGGGACCGCTGGCCTCCTGGCTGAATGTCCTGTCGCAGAGGCCGCCGCCCCGGGGATGGAGCTCGCCTCAGTCGAAATCCATCTGCAGGCGGGTCAGCTTCTGCGCGGCGATGCGCCAGCCTTCGGCGGTGCGGACATAGCGCTCGTGATAGTGGCCGTAGCCGGTCAGCGCCCGGCTTTCGTCCCAGACCACGCGGTCCTGCATTGGCCAGATCGCCGTCGCTTCGTCGCCGTCGATGGTGATCTCGGGGAAATGCACCTGGTGCGCGGTCTTGGCGGTCTCGATCGCGCCGCGCACCGAAGCGACGACGGCGTCGCGTCCGCGCACCAGCTGGCCGCCGCTGCCGGTCACGTCCAGTTCGAAGTCCTCGGTGAACAGCTGGCCCCAGCCGTCCCAGTCCTTGGTGTCGAGCAGCCGGCAATAGGCCGCCTTGACGTTCGCGATCGCCAGCCAGTCTCCGAAATCCACGCCTGTCCTCCCCATCAACCCGCTTCGGCCGCCAGCCGCGCCGATGCCAGCTTGCGCAAGTCCTCGGTCTTGATCTTGGCGCTGCCGGTGGTCTTGAGATCGTCCTCGGCGACGAACAGCACGCGCCGCGGCAGCTTGTAGCTGGCCAGCTTTTCCTTGGCGAAATTGCGCACCGTATCGGCGTCGAGCGAGGCACCCTCGTGCGGCACGATGCAGGTCACGACCAGCTCGCCCAGCAGCTCGTCGGGCACGCCGACGGTCTGCGCGACCTTGACGCCGGGGCACTGGCGGATGACCTCGTCGATCTCGAGCGGCGAGACGTTGGCGCCGCCGGTCTTGATGATGTCGTTGAGCCGGCCTTCCCAGAACAGCCGCCCAGCGGCATCGACATAGCCGCCGTCGTTGGTGCGCAGGAAACCCTCGTCGTCGAGCGACTGATCAAGCGGAATGCCGACATAGCCCAGCATCAGCGTCGGCCCCTTGACCGCGATCTCGCCGCGTTCGCCGATCGGCATGGTCTCGCCGGTCAGCGGATCGACGATCTTGATGGTCGAGCCCGCGGTAGGGATGCCGTAGCTGTTCAGCGTGATCTCTTCCGGGGTTCCGGCGGGGAAGACGGTGATCAGCGTGAAAGTCTCGGTATTGCCGTAGGAATGTGCGTTCTCGCGCCATTCGGTCCGGATCGTCGGGTGCCGGGCAATCGTCGTCGCGGCATCGACGTAGTGCATCGCCGAAAGGTCGGTCGTCAGGTAATTGGGCGCCGCTTCCAGCTGGGCCCATTGATGCGGCCAGGCGATCAACTGGGTGACCTTTTCCCTTTCCATCAGCTGCAGCGCCTGTTCGGCATCGAACCAGCGCTGCAGGACCAGCGTGCCGCCCGAAGACAGCGTGCCGCCCAGCGCCATGGCGAAATTGCCCGACCAGAAGAAGCCGTTGGCCGACCAGCTGCGCGGCGGCTCCTGGATGTTGTACCAGGTCTTCCAGCGCCACAGCTGCAGGCAGACCCCGCGATGTGCGCTGAGGATGCCCTTGGCCTTGCCGGTCGATCCCGACGAGAAGAACAGCACGCCGGGATCGCTCGGCGCGACCGCGTCGGCAGCCGCATCGACCAGCTCGACGGGGATTTCCTCGCCGCGGGACAGGAAGGTCTTCCAGCCCTCGATCGCGCCGAAGCCTTCGTCGCCGTCGACGAAGGCGAGATGGCGCAGGTAGGGAAACCGGAGCGAGGCCAGCTCGCCCGGCGCGGCCGAGGCCACTTGCGGTTCCAGCTCCGCCAGCATCTCGGCGAAGTCCTTCTTCAGGACCTTGCGCTCGAGCAGCAGCACGGAGCAGCCCGAAGCCTGCAGCACGACTTCGAGTTCGGCGGAGGTGAAGAAGGTGCTGATGGTCGTGGCGACACCGCCCGCCAGCGCCGTGCCGAACAGCCCCGCCAGGAACTCGAGCCGGTTGGTGATCAGCAGGCCGACGCGCGTGCCCTTGCCGACGCCCGACGCCATCAGGGCGCGAGCCACTTCCATCGCGCGCGCGGCGAGGTCGTCGTAGGTCCAGCGCTCGACGCTGTCGCCGAGCCACATCACCGCGGCTTCGCGCGGGCCGTGGAGCCTGGCGATATCGCGCAGGTATCCGCCCAGCGTCAGCGCTCCCACGCCCGGCTCCTCGGACAGCGGGATGCCCCTGACGATCGACAGTCCGTCGACAACCTCAACCGGCAGCTTCATTTCACGCCATGTCCCGTAATTGCCTGTTCGCAAGCCTCAATAGGGCAGCTCGACCTCGTTGAGCGAGCTGACCACGGTCTTGCCGTTCTGGTCGGTGAGCTTCACTTTTACCTGCACCACCGGAAAGCCCCATTCCGACTTCTCGATCTTGTCGACGACCTCGCCTTCGAAGAAGGTCACGTCGCCTTCGAAGGCAGGGGTGCGGAAGTCCGACTTGGCATGGCGGACCATGCCGTCGTGGCCGGCCCAGAAGGCCAGGTAGTCGGTGTTCCAGGCCGCCATCGTCGCGCCGTAGCCGTAGGCCCGGCTCATGCCGACCTCGCTGGCGTAGGAATCGTCGATGTGCCCGCGCGAGGGGCCGACGTAGAGGCCGTCGCGGGCGCGCGGATCGATCAGCGCAAGCTCCTCGTCGAAGCCGAATTCGGGCAGCCAGCCCGGATCCTGGTTGATCCAGGGATCCTCGACCCCTTCGGGCGCGACCCAGTCGAAGGTCCCCCAGATATTGAACAGGAAAGCGCGGTATTCGGTGGTGAAGCTGGCGATCGAATGCGGGCCGATCACCCGCCGCGGCAGCTTGTCGCCGACCTGGACTTCTTCCCAGTGCGGCGACTTGCCCTCGCGATTCGACATCAGCCAGTCGTGGCGGACCTGGTCGATCTCCTTGATCTCGTCGCGCGTCCAGCGCTTCGGCGCACCGGCGGTCGCATCGTACATGCCGCGCTTCTCGGCTTCCTCGGCCAGGTAGCGGATCGCCGTGGATCGCGCCTTGGCGATGAGGCCGCCGTGCTGGTTGCGGTGCACCGTGTCGCCGCGCGAGAACATCGTCGGGCCGGCGAACTTGGTATCGGTGACCTTGTAGTCGTAGAACCGCCGCTCCTGGAACAGCTTGTCCCCGGCGCGCACCGGGGTGCCGAACCACCACCATTCCTCGCCGCCGAAGATCAGGTGCGAGCCGGGAATATGGCCGACGCAGGCCGGCTGGCAACCGTGGCCGTAGTCGAGCGCCACGGCTATCGACTGCGGCGCGATGATGTCGCCGTACTTGGACTCCGCGGCGAACTTCTGGTCGAAGTGCAGCGGATTGACGTAGTCCATCGCCATGACCCAGCGGCGGATGTCGCTCTTGCTGCAGGGCTCGATCAGCTGGCCCCCGCCGACCAGCTGGCCGACGCGGGGGTCAACGTCCGTGAGATCCATCTGTGGGCCTTCGTTGCCCTCGTGGTCTGCCATGTGTCCTCTCCCTGAACTTCCGGCGTCAGCCCTTCACGTTGACGAGCACGCGGCCGCGAATCTTGCCGGCGATGATGTCGTGCCCGGCCTGGATCGCGCCCGCGAGATTGGTCTCGGTGCCGATCAGGCCGATCAGCGAACGGTCGAGGTCGCGATCGAGGCGCTCCCAGGCGGCCATGCGCGGTCCCTTGGGGCACATCACGCTGTCGATGCCGAGCAGCGAGACGCCGCGCAGGATGAAGGGCATGACCGTGCCGGGGAAGTCCGCGCCCTGGGCGAGGCCGCAGGCGGTGACGAAGCCGCGATACTGAGTCTGGGCGATGGCATTGACCAGCGTGTGGCTGCCGACCGAATCGACGACGCCGGCCCAGAGCTCCTTCTGCAGCGGCTTGCCCGGACCCGACAGCTCGTCGCGATGGAGGAACTCGCTGGCGCCGAGCTTGGTCAGGTACTCCTGCTCGGATTCGTCGCCGTAGGACGCGACGACGGTGTAGCCGGCCTTGGCGAGCAGCGCGGTCGCGACCGAGCCGACGCCGCCGGGCGTGCCGGTGACGAGGATCTTGCCCTGGTCGGGAGTGACGCCAGCCTTGACCAGCGCGTCGACGCTGAGCGAGGCGGTGTAGCCGGCCGTGCCGATCGCCATCGCCTGCTGCGGGGTGAAGCCGGCGGGCAGCTTGATCAGCCAGTCGCCGTTGAGCCGCGCCTTGGTGGCGAGCCCGCCCCAGTGCACTTCGCCCACGCCCCAGCCGTTGAGCAGCACGGTGTCGCCCGGCTTGAACTCGCCATAGCTGCTCTCGCTGACCGTGCCGACGAGGTCGATCCCGGGCACCATCGGCCAGCGGCGCACCACCGGCCCGGCGCCGGTGATGGCGAGGCCGTCTTTGTAGTTGATCGTCGAATAGTCGACATCGATGGTGACGTCGCCCTCGGGCAGCGCGCTGTCGTCGAGCTGCTTGAGCTCAACGGTCTGGCCGGTCTCGGTCTTCTCGATCAGAATAGCGGAAAACATATATACTCCTGTCAGTCGAACGGCTGCCGACGGCGGCGGCCAGGTGCCCGGAACGGGCTATTGAATCCGATTCCCCGCGGGGGGAAAGCTGCGGAACTTTGCCGATTTCGGCATCGATTGCGAGCACCAATCACGAGTCCGCCCTGCCCCGCCGAGACATTGGGCGCGGCCCTTTCGCCACGCGCTCGGCAACATCCGGAAAGGCTTCCGGCCGCATCGAGCCGTAAAGCGACAGGCGCAGGCATTCGTCGGCGAAACGGCGCGCCAGCTGCACGCGCTGCGGCGCACCCTCGGCATGGGCGCGCGCCCAGACCGGCCAGAGGAAGGCGCCCGCCAGGTTGATCACCGCCAGCACTTCGGCATCGACGTCGGGCGCGGCCATCTCGGTCGCGGCGAAGCGCTCGAGCGAACCGCAATATTCGCGCCAGAACGGGTCGGCCCCGGGATCGGGGGAAGCGAGCAGCTGCATCAGCCACACCCGGCACAGCTCGGGATTGTCCATGGCGAAATCGGACAATCGGTCGGTGAGCTCGGCCACGTCGACTTCCTCGACGCGGCGTTCGCCGACTGTGGCCGGATCGCCGAACACCGCGAGAAACAGCTTGTCGGAAACCCAGTCGGCCGTCGCCTTGATCAGCTTCTCGCGGGTCTCGAAGTGCTGGTAGGCGGTGCCGCGGTTGACGCCGGCGAGATGGGCGACTTCGGATAGGCTGATGCCTTCGGGCCCGTCCTTGGCCAGCAATGTCCGCGCCGCTTCGAGAATGACCTCGCGCGTGGCTTCGGGGTCGCGCGGTCGCCGCTTCGCCCTCTCCACCATGGCTGCCCCCTCGCTGCGGTTTAATAAACAGCGTTGTCGCCTATTGCCCGCGCGGGGTGCCGTCAATGGAAATGGAGCTGCCCCCCGGCGCCGGCCGGGGTCGCGGTCGGTGGCAGGGGAGCGGGCGGGCGTGCGGCTCACCCCAATCCCGCCACCTCCGCCAGCACCCGCCCGGCATGTTCCTTCCGGCAGATCAGCAGGTCGGGCATGTAGACGTCGGCCTGGTTGTAGACCAGCGGGCTGCCGTCGATGCGCGAGGCATGGAGGCCATGCGCCAGCGCCACTGCCGCGGGGGCGCAGCTGTCCCATTCGTACTGGCCGCCGGAGTGGAGGTAGATGTCGGCCTCGCCGCGCACGATGGCCATGGCCTTGGCCCCGGCCGAGCCCATCGGCACCAGCTCGGCGCCGAGCCGCTCGGCGACCTCGGTCGCTTCCTTGGCGGGCCGGGTGCGGCTGACGACCATGCGCAACACTTCCGGCGCCGGCGGCACCGTGCCCGGCGCATCGGTGCGCAGCACCACGCCCAGCCCCGGCAGCGCCACGGCGCCGATCGCGGGGACGCCGTCGACCGCCAGCGCAACGTGGACTGCCCAGTCGGTCCGCGCCTCGCCGTACTCGCGCGTACCGTCGACCGGATCGACGATCCACACGCGGTTCTTGGACAGGCGTTCCTCGGTATCCTTGCTTTCCTCGGAGAGCAGGCCGTCCTCGGGCCGCTGCTCGCGCAGGGCGTGGATCAGGAACTGGTTGGCCGTGGCGTCGCCGGCCTTGCCCAGCGCCTTGAGCGACAGCACGCCCGAGGCGCGCACCTCGATCAGCAGCTTTCCGGCAACTTCCGCCAGATGGGCGGCCAGTTCAGCGTCGGTCATCCTCTTGGTCCTTCAGATATTGGCTGCGGGATCGTCCTCGCCGCGTTCGGCACCCCAGCGGATCGAGCTCCAGATCCGCTCGTGGAAATAGTACAGGAATATCTTGGTGAGCACTTCGGTCGAGGCGATTGCCCCGGCCGCCTTGGCGCTGCTGGTGAACAGCCAGCTCAGCAGGAAGGTGTCGATGCTGCCGAGGGCACGCCAGCTGACCGCTTTCGCGAAGGAGCGGCCGTGCCGTTCGTGCCCCCGGAACAGGAACATCGCACCGCGCTCAGATGTCGCCGAGCAGCGTGTCGACGATCAGCGTGGCAGCCTGTTCGGGCGTCGTCCTGGTCGTGTCGATGCGGATCTCGGGACTGGCCGGCGCCTCATAGGGGCTGTCGATGCCGGTGAAGTTCTTGAGGTCGCCGGCGCGGGCCTTCTTGTAGAGACCCTTGACGTCGCGCTCCTCGGCCACGCTGAGCGGGGTGTCGATGAACACCTCGAAGAACTCGCCCTCGGGCAGCATCGAGCGCACCATCTCGCGCTCCGCCCGGAACGGAGAGATGAAGGCGGTGATGACGATCAGCCCGGCGTCGGTCATCAGCTTGGCCACCTCGCCGACGCGGCGGATGTTCTCGATGCGGTCGGCCTCGGTGAAGCCCAGGTCCTTGTTGAGCCCGTGGCGCACGTTGTCGCCGTCGAGCAGGAAGGTGTGCCGGTTCATCCGGTGCAACTTCTTCTCGACGAGGTTGGCGATCGTCGACTTGCCCGAACCCGAAAGCCCGGTGAACCACAGCACCGCGGGCTTCTGGTTCTTCATCCGCGCATGCGCCTCGCGGCTGATGTCGAGCGCCTGCCAGTGGACGTTCTGCGCCCGCCGCAACGAGAAGTGCAGCATGCCCGCCGCCACCGTGGCGTTGGTCATCTTGTCGATCAGGATGAAGCCGCCCAGCGTCCGGCTTTCGGCATAGGGCTCGAAGACGATCGGCTTGTCGGTGCTGATCTCGGCAACGCCGATCTCGTTGAGCTCGAGCGTCTTGGCAGCAAGATGCTCCATCGTATTGACGTTGACCGTATATTTCGGCTCCTGGACGGTGACCGAGACGGTCTGCGTGCCCAGCTTCAGCCAGTAGGCGCGGCCGACGTGGAGCGGCTGGTCGTTCATCCAGACGATCGTCGCTTCGAACTGGTCGGCGGCCTGCGGCGGGGTATCCGCCACCGAGATCACGTCGCCGCGCGAGCAGTCGATCTCGTCGGCGAAGCAGACCGTGACCGACTGGCCGGCGACCGCTTCGTCGAGATCGCCGTCGAGCGTGACGATCCGCGTCACCGTGCTGGTCTTGCCCGAGGGCAGCACGCGCACCGCGTCGCCCGGCTTGACCGAGCCCGTGGCGATCAGCCCCGAGAAGCCCCGGAAGTCGAGGTTCGGGCGATTGACCCACTGCACCGGCATGCGCAGCGGCTTGGCCGCGTCGATCGCGGTGTCGACTTCGACCGTCTCGAGATGGTCGACCAGCGTCGGCCCCGCGTACCACGGCGTATTGGGCGAAAGGCCGGTGATGTTGTCGCCCTTGAAGCCCGAGATCGGCATCGGCACGAAGCTTTCGATACCGATCGAGCGCGCGAACTCGCCGTAGTCGGCGACGATCCTGTCGAAGACCTCCTGGCTATAGTCGACCAGGTCCATCTTGTTGACTGCCAGGACGATGTTCTTGATGCCGATCAGGTGGCACAGGTACGAGTGCCGCCGCGTCTGCACCAGCACGCCCTTGCGCGCGTCGATCAGGATCACCGCGAGGTCGGCGGTCGAGGCGCCGGTGAACATGTTGCGCGTGTACTGCTCGTGGCCCGGGCAGTCGGCGACGATGAACTTGCGCTTCTCGGTCGAGAAGAAGCGATAGGCGACGTCGATCGTGATCCCCTGCTCGCGCTCGGCGGCAAGGCCGTCGACCAGCAGGGCGAAGTCGATCTCCTGCCCCTGGGTGCCGACCTTCTTCGAATCGCTTTCCAGCGCGGCGAGCTGGTCCTCGAAGATCATCTTCGAATCGTAGAGCAGCCGCCCGATCAGCGTCGACTTGCCGTCGTCGACCGAACCGCAGGTGATGAAGCGCAGCATCGTCTTGTGCTGGTGCTGCTCGAGATAGGCATCGATGTCCTTCGCGATCAGCTCGTCGACGACATAGACGGGCTGGCTGTCCTTGGTGGTGGTGTCGGACATGTCAGTACTTCCTCGCATGAACTTGCTCCCCCGCGCAGGCGGGGGTCTCGTGAGGCTGGGTCGTGGTTTGGGTTTCACGCGGAGACGCGGAGAAGGTTGAGATCGCTTTTTCGCGCAGAGAGCGCAGAGGACGCAAAGATGTCGCGTCCGGCCGAAGGCCTGTCGAATCCTTCCGGGAAGAAAGGCGGCTGCGCCGCAGCGCGATATCTCTGCGCTCTCTGCGTTCTCTGCGCGAAACCAAAAGACTCCGCGTCTCCGCGTCTCCGCGTGACCCCAAGACCAGGAAGCGGCATCAGAAATACCCTTCCTGCTTCTTCTTCTCCATCCCCGCACCGCCGGCGTCCTTGTCGATGGCGCGGCCCTGGCGCTCGGACGTGGTCGTCAGCAGCGTTTCCTGGATCACTTCGGGCAGCGTCTTCGCCTCGCTCTCCACCGCACCCGTCAGCGGGTAGCAGCCGAGCGTGCGGAAGCGGATCGAGCGTTCGACCGGCACTTCGCCCGGCTGCAGCGGGAAGCGCTCGTCGTCGACCATCAGCAGCAGCCCGTCGCGCTCCACGGTCGGGCGCTTGGCCGCGAAGTAGAGCGGCACGATCGGGATGTCGTTCAGATGGATGTACTGCCAGACGTCGAGCTCGGTCCAGTTCGAGATCGGGAAGACGCGGATGCTCTCGCCCTTGTTCTTCTTCGAATTGTAGAGGTTCCACAGCTCGGGCCGCTGGTTCTTCGGGTCCCAGCCGTGCGAGGCGGTGCGGAACGAGAAGATGCGCTCCTTGGCGCGGCTCTTCTCCTCGTCGCGCCGCGCGCCGCCGAAGGCCGCGTCGAAGCCCCACTTGTCGAGCGCCTGCTTGAGCCCTTCGGTCTTCCACATATCGGTGTGGAGCGGGCCGTGATCGAACGGGTTGATCCCTTTCTCCTGCGCCTCGGGATTGTGGTAGACGAGCAGCTCCATGCCGCTCTCCTTGGCCATGCGGTCGCGCAGCTTGTACATTTCCTGGAACTTCCAGGTGGTGTCGACGTGCAGCAGCGGGAACGGCGGCGGCGAGGGATAGAACGCCTTGCGCGCCAGGTGCAGCATGACGGCGCTGTCCTTGCCTACCGAATAGAGCATCACCGGCTTCTCGGTCTCGGCGACGACTTCGCGGATGATGTGGATGGCCTCGGCTTCGAGACGCTCGAGGTGGGTGAGTGCCTTGGACATGTCTTAGTGTCTTTCCTCTCCGCTCGTGCGGTCGGTCTGGAAGCTCCATGCCGAGTCGCACTTGACGACAATGCTCCCATATGGGAGCAAACGGCATGGCCTTGGCACCATCGGACGAACGCGACCTCCTGATCCCGCTCTATTCGGGCATCCAGGCGGATTCGCTCTGGGATATCTTCCTGCGCCGCCTGCTCGCCCGCACGGGGGGAGAGCGGATCTCGCTGTTCGTGACATCCGCCGCCTCCGGCAAGCGGGTGCTCTACCAGCGCATCCTGTTCGCCCCGGGTGCGCCGGCGCGAGCGGCCATCGACATGGACGATTTCGCCGATTCGATCCTGCTCGCCTACGGCTCGCCGCGGCCGAACCGGGTCTATTCGCTGGAGGAGCTGCTGATCCGCGACGACAGCGATGCCGCGCGGCAGCAGGCCGCCGCGCTCGCGCGGGCGGGCATTTCCTTTGCCCGCTTCATCCGCATCCCGACGCCGGGCGACCACATGGCCTGGCTGTTCCTGATGGACGACCGCCAGGATTTCCGCGCCGCCGACAGCGCGCTGCTTTCGGCGCTGGCGCCGCACGTCGCCGTCGCCATCGGCCTGCTGCTGGAAGCCGACGGCCTGCGGCTGCGAGCGACGATGGCCGAAGAAGCGCTGGCCATGCTCGGCGTCGGCCAGGCGGCCTTCGATGCGGACGGGCGAATCGTCGCCGCCGATGCCGTCGCCGCCGCCGAACTCGACGTCCAGGCCAACGGCCGTCCGCGCCTGCGCCCGCGCGAGGAGCAGGCGCTGGGCGCAGCCTGCGCAGCGCTGGCGGCAACACCCGCGCACAGGCGCCAGGTCGTACGCATCGACGAGCGCGAGACCAGGGACATGCTGCTCCGCCCGGCGCCCCAAGTTCCGCGCGGCCTTCCCGACGGCGCTACTGCCGTCGGCCTGATCCGCCGACCGCGACGCGAACAGGAAGCCGCCGCCGCGCGAGTCGTCGCCGCCACCCTGGGCCTGTCCGACCGCGAGGCGGCGCTGGCCGAGAAGATCAGCCGCGGCCAGTCGATCCTCGCCGGCGGCGCGGCGCTGCAACTGACGCCGGAGACGGCGCGCAACTATTCGAAGCGGATCTACGCCAAGACCGGCGCCAGCGGCCAGGCCGATCTGGTCCGCCTGCTGCTGACGGGGCTGGCCCCCTTCGCCTAAGCGCTGGAGCCTTGCCCCGAAGCCGGCAGCGCCGGCGAAACCCTGACGCAAGCGCGCTGCGACACCCGTCGTCCCGGGCTTGACCCGGGGCCGCTGTGATCTGGACCGGACGCTTCATATTCGTCACCCTGAACTCGTTTCAGGGCCCATTTCACCTCGAGGCGCCGGAGCTTTGCATGGACGGGCAACGGCGCCGTTGCGATTCTTGTCAGAGCTTCGGGGCCTGGGGCGCAATGGGTGCTGAAACAAGTTCAGCATGACGGTAGGGGGGGCATCATTCGTCGTCCCGGGCTTGACCCGGGACCGCTGGCCTCGTCGATGGAACGTTCAGCCCAGTCTCCAGCGGTCCCGGGTCAAGCCCGGGATGACGAGGTGCGATTTCGCTTGACAACACGAACCACATTGGTTATATGCCCCATACCTCACGGGTGCGAGGGAGCGGAACCGGTTCGCTCGCCGCTACCCCAAGGGCCGGCGCCTGTCAGGGCGACCACTTATCCGGATGCG
>CAUJJI010000208.1 GCA_963205265.1 Pseudomonadota bacterium | reverse complement strand
GGCCCTGAAACGAGTTCAGGGTGACGAATATGAAGCGCCCCGCCCAGACCACAGCGGTCCCGGGTCGAGCCCGGGACGACGAGCAGGCGCGCAGCAGCTATTCGGCAGTCGTATCGACCACTTCCGCGGCGGGGCCGTTCTTGAGGATCGAATCGATGGCGTTCTGCGCGCTCGACTTGCTCTTGTAGCCTTCGGTCCAGAAGATCGCTTCGCTGTTGTGGCAGAAATAGGCAACGAATTCGCCAGCCTTGTTCTTACGGATCTCGAAACGGTGCGCCATGATTATCCCTCCAACCTGGACGTGTACCCAGGCGCAGCCTAGCCGGAATGCATCGATTCGCTAGTAAAACCGTGCCGGCGAGAACTGCGCCGGATCGATCGGGCCGCTGCCCTGCCCCAACAGCAGCCGCGCGCCGAGTTCGGCCGCGGCCGGGGCGGTCTGGATGCCGAAGCCGCCCTGGCCGGCGAACCAGAAGAAGCGCGGATGTCGCGGGTCGAAGCCATAGACCGGCAGCCGGTCCGGCGCGAAGCTGCGCAGGCCGGCCCAGCGATGCTCGACGCGCTCGACCTGCCAGTCGACCACGCCTTCGAGTCGCGCGATCGCCTCGGCTACGTCGATTTCCTCGGCCGCGGCGTCGCAGGCGATGCTCGGCGTCTCGTCGTGCGGGCTGAGCCAGAGCCGGCCGGCTTCGGGCTTGAAATAGAAGCGCTCGGCGATGTCGAGCACCAGCGGCAGGCTGTCCGGCACGGCCGGGGCGACCCGCAGCTGCGCGATGGTCCGGCGCAGCGGGCCTATGCCGAGCGGGGCGACTCCGGACAGGTCCGCCACCCGGTCGGCCCAGGCACCGGCGGCGTCGACCAGGATGCCCGCTTCCGCCTCGCGCCCGTCGGCCAGGACGAATCGCCACCTGCGGGCCTCCTCGAATGCGCCGGCGAGGCGCGCCGAGCACCACAGCTCGGCTCCGCTCCGCCGCGCCGCCGCGAGATAGTGCTGATGCAGCCCGGCGACATCGATGTCGCAGCAATCGGGCTCGAGCGCGCCGCACGTCCAGTCGTCGAGCAGGCCGGGAATGCGCGCCTCAAGCTGCGCGCGGCCGAGCAGTTCGACCCGCACCCCGAGCGCGGCGAAGCGGCGCGCGAATGCCGCGATCTCGCTCTCCTGGCCCCGACGGCCGATCGTCAGGGCGCCGCGCGGAGACAGGAAGCCGCCGTCGCGGAGGAAGGGCCCGGATGCGCTGGTCAGCGGCTGGATCGCCGGGCCGCCGTAGCTTTCCGTCCAGAACGCCGCCGACCGGCCGGTGGCGTGGTAGCCGGGGCGATCCTCGGCTTCGAGCAGCAGCACGCGGGCGCGCCCGGCGACCGCGGCGGCCAGCGAGGCGCCCGCCATGCCGGCGCCGACGATGGCGATGTCGTAGGCTGCGCCCATGGCCCTGCTGCCGCTCCGGCCGTCAGTCGACGACCGGCGCCATGCGCGCCAGGAAATCGTCGATCACGGCGATCACGCGGTCGCGCACCGGATCAGCCTCGCGCAGCAGCTCGTGTCGCGCTTCCTCGCCGAATCGGGTGAGCTGGGCCCTGGGCATGCGCCGCGCCGCGCGCTCGATGGCGCCGAAATCGACCAGGCGGTCGCGCCTGGTCGCCAGCATCAGCACCGGCGTCTCGATCCGTTCAAGCATACCGGGCTGCTGCAGCAGGAGCGAGGACGCCAGCGCCCGTTCGACCCATCCCCAGCTTGCCGGACCCATGACCAGCTCGGGCCGCGCCTCGCGCCACCACAGCTCGTCGGCATAGCGATCGCGATCGTGCGTCAGCAGCTCGCTGCGGTCCTCGGGCAAGGCGCCGGGCTTTTCGCTCCATTTCCAGGCCGGCCGCCGCGGATCGCCAAGCCTGGCCAGCAGGCGCGCCAGCCGGTGGAGGATCCCGCAGGGCACGAAGCCGGGATGGAACCCCAGCATCGGCGCCGACAGCACGGCAGCCACCGGATCGATCCGCCGCTCGGCCAGCGCGCGCAGCACGAGATGACCGCCCATCGAATGGCCGACCACGACATGCGGCGCCGGAGTCGATTCGCGCCACTGCGTCCAGAAGCCGGCGAAATCGTCGACCCACACCGAGAAATCGTCGACATGGCCGGTTACCGCGTCGAGGCCGAGGCGGCCCGAGCCCGCCTGCCCGCGCCAGTCCGACGAAGTGACGCGCCAGCCACGGCGATGCCAGTGGTCGAGCGTTTCCAGGTATTTCTCGTAAGTGTCGCCCCGGCCCGGCATGAACAGCAGCGATCCGCGGGTCGCGCCGTTGGGCAGCAGCCAGTCGATACGGCGAATCGCATGTCCGTCGCGAGCGCGCCAGCGCGTCTCGACCGCCTCTGCCGGAATGGCGCGCCGATCGAACGCCTTTGCCGCGCTGCTGTACATTCCGGTCACTTGGGTAATTCCGAACTAAGGGTAATACCGAACTCAGGGCGTTGGTTACTTTTTGGTAAGCCCTGGCCGGTAAGCCGACATCGAGAGCAGGGGGCATCTCGATGCAGGGCGCCATTTTTTCGTACGCATTGCTGGCCGGCTTGGCAATCGCGCTGCTGATCGCCGCCGTGACCGACCTGCGCCGCCGCCAGATCGACAACTGGCTGACTGCCGCCATCGCCCTCTGCGCCCCGCTGTTCTGGCTCGCCAGCGACCTGAGCTGGCTCGACGTCGCTTTCCAGATCGCCATAGCCACCGCCACTTTCGCGGTGCTTTTCGCGCTTTTCGCCATGGGCGGCATGGGCGGCGGCGACGTCAAGCTGCTGACCGCGCTGGCGCTGTGGATCCAGCCGATTCCCTATGCCTCGCTGCTCGTGGTCATGTCCGTCGCCGGCGGAATCATCACGTTGGTCTTCGCCGGCTGGCACCGCTTCCGCCACTGCGAAGGCAGAGTCGCCGTGCCCTACGGCATCGCCATTTCCTTTGCCGGACTCTGGGTCCTCGCGACCGATTACCTGCCGATGTTGCAGGGGGCGGCCGGATGAACCCGATTTTAACCAATTTACCCGAATTAAGCCGTTCGGGGTTCACTAGGGGGCTTGCAAAGCCATGGACAAGAAGAAGCTGATCCTGCTGGTCGTCGCGCTCGTCGTTGCGGTCGGCACGGCATTCGCGGCGCGCTCGATCCTGACCGGCGCTTCCGCTCCTTCGGCAGAGGCCACCCAGGTCGATGCGCAGAAGGGGCCCAAGGTACTGGTCGCCCAGCGCGCCCTGCCCGTCGGCACGATCATCACGGCCGATGCGGTCTCCTTCCAGGCATGGCCGAAGGAAATGGTGCAGGACGCCTACTTCCTCGACGGCGAAGCCGACATGGCGAAGATGGTCGGGACCGTCGTCCGCCACGCCATCACCGCCGGCGAGCCGATCACCCAGGGCGCTCTCGTCGCGCCGGGCGATCGCGGCTTCCTCGCCGCGGCACTCGGCCCGGGCATGCGCGCCGTGACCATCACGGTCTCGGCCAAGACCGGCGTCGCCGGCTTCGTCTTCCCCGGCGACCGGGTCGACCTGATGCTGACCCAGACCGTCAACGGCGAAGGCGATTCGCTCAAGGCCGCCGAGACCATCCTCAAGAACCTACGCGTGCTGGCCACCGACCAGTCGACCGAGAGCGAGACCACCGAGGGCGGCAAGACCGTCGTCCACTCGTTCCGCACGGTGACGCTCGAAGTCACCCCGCGCATCGCCGAGAAGATCGCCGTCGCCGACACCATCGGCACGCTCAGCCTGTCGCTGCGCTCGATCGCCGACAACCAGTCGGAACTCGACCGCGCCATCGCCAACGGCTCGGTCAAGGTGCCCGAAGGCGCCAGCAAGGCCGAGGAAGACCGCCTGCTCAACTCGGCGCGGAGCCGCCCGGTCGAAGGCGCCACGTCCTTCGTCACCGGTGGCGACGTCTCGCGCTTCCAGCGCCGCTCGCTGCCGCGTCCGCAGGTCGCCGCCGCACCGGCCGCGCCCGCCGCACCGGCCGCAACCGCACCGTCCAGCCGCGGCTTCGACCCCTGGCGCACCGGTCCGATGGTCCGCATCACCCGCGGCAAGAACACCGAAACCGTAGCGGTGGGAGGCAACTGAGATGGCCACGCAGACCACCGACACGAAACCCGCGATTTCTGGGGGCAAGCCAATGAACCGCCGCTTCATCCACTCCATGCTGACCGCGGCCTGCGCCCTGGCGCCGCTGGCGATCCTGCCGACGGCCGCCCAGGCCCAGTCGATCCAGCGGCCGGCCAACGACGTCGTGCTGTCGATCGGGCAGGGCCAGCTGGTCACCGTCCCCGGCACCATGGCCGATGTCTTCGTCGCCAACGAGGCGGTCGCCGACGTCGAGGTGAAATCGTCGCGCCAGCTCTACCTGTTCGGCAAGGGCGGCGGCGAGACCACGGTCTATGCGAGCAATTCCGCCGGCCAGGTGATCTGGTCGGCCAACGTCCGCGTCGGTTCCAACATCGGCAGCGTCGACCAGATGCTGCGGCTCGCCATGCCCGAGGCGAAAGTCTCGGTGGCGACGATGGGCACCAACACCTTCCTGCTGACCGGCACCGTCGCTGCGCCCGAGGACGCCGCCGAGGCCGAGCGCCTCGTCCAGGCCTTCGTCGGCGAGGGCGCCAATGTCATCAGCCGGCTCAAGATGGCGACGCCGCTGCAGGTCAACCTGCAAGTGCGCATCGCCGAGGTCAGCCGCTCGCTGGTCCGCGAGATCGGCGTCAACCTGCGCTCGATCGACGGCACCGGCGGCTTCAAGTTCGGCATCGGCCAGGGCCGCTCGTTCGTTCCCACTTTCAATCCCGGCCGCGTGCTGGGCGTCGGCACGACCGTCCAGCAGTACGCCATCGACCCGCTCACCGGGAAGATCGGCCTGCTTCCGGGCACTGCCGTCACCCCGGTCGACATCGGCTCGACTCTGGCCGGCGCCGGCCGCCTGCTCGGGCTCGACGTGATCGGCGCGCTCGACGCCGGCGAGCGCATCGGCCTCGTCACCACGCTGGCGCAGCCCAACCTCACCGCGCTTTCGGGCGAGACCGCCGACTTCCTCGCCGGCGGCGAGTTCCCGATCCCGATGAGCCAGGGTCTCGGCACCACCAGCGTCGAATACAAGAAGTACGGCGTCAGCCTGGCCTATACGCCCACAGTCCTTGCCAACGGCCGCATTTCGCTGCGCGTCCGTCCGGAAGTGTCGGAGCTTTCCAGCCAGGGCGCGGTGACGCTCAACAACTTCGAGATCCCCGCCCTTACCGTCCGCCGCGCCGAAACCACGGTGGAGCTCGGCTCCGGCCAGAGCTTCATGATCGGCGGCCTGCTGAGCAGCAACTCGCAGCACACGATGGACAAGATGCCGGGCGCCGGCGACGTGCCGATCCTCGGCTCGCTGTTCCGCTCGCGCAGCTACCGCCGCGGCGAGACCGAACTGGTGATCGTCGTCACGCCCTACCTGGTCAAGCCGGTCGACGCGGCCGAGATCAAGCTGCCGACCGACGGCTACAGGGCACCGAACGCGGTGCAGCAGTTGCTGGGCAACATGGACAACGACGGCGTCACCGGCGCTGCGCGGCCCAAGCCGACCGCAGCGCCCGACCGCGCCGCCAATCCGACCGTCGGCGCCGACGACAGCGAGCAACGGGAAGGCAAGCAACGCAAGCGCAGCAAGCGCGAAGCGAGTGCCGCCGCCATCCCCGCTCCCGGCTTCAATCTGAAATGAGTGAGGTGAGGACCATGACAAAGACTCTGCATCGATCGGCGTCGCAAGGCGTCGGCACGGCTCTCGCCCTCTCGCTCGGGCTGATGCTCGCCGGCTGCGGCGGGATGCCCGACAACCGCTCGCTGGAAAGCGTGCACCAGCCGGTCGTCGAACGGGTGAACTACACGCTCGACGTCACCACGGGCCCGGGCGGCCTCACCTATCCCGAGCAGCGCCGCCTCGCCGGCTGGTTCGAGGCGATGAAGCTGCGCTACGGCGACCGCATCGCCATCGACGATCCGCTCGGCAGCGAGGCCACGCGGCAGGCGGTGGAAGCCGTCGCCGGACGCTACGGCATCCTCGTCAGCGACGATGCGCCGGTCACCGGCGACCAGATCAGTGCGGGCACGGCGAGAGTCGTCATTACCCGCGCCAAGGCGACCGTTCCCGGCTGCCCGGACTGGTCGGCCAAGTCCGACGCCAACCTGAACAATGCGATCAGCAGCAACTACGGCTGCGCCTCGAACAGCAACCTCGCCGCCATGGTCGCCAACCCGGAGCACCTGATCAAGGGAGCCGAGGGCCAGAGCGATACCGTGGTGATGAGCTCGAGCAAGGCCATCGAAAGCTATCGCAAGGCCGCGCCGTCCGGAAACGGCGGCACCACCGTCAAGCAGCAATCGTCGACAGGGAACTAAGTCATGAACGCACCCTGGAAAGTTGGTCCGCAAGGGAACCGCGACAGCTTCGCCGCCTTCATCTGCGACGAGACTTCGCTCGACGTGCTGCGGCCAGTGGTCATCGAGCTCGGCTGGCAGCCGGAGAAGTGCAAGAAGGGCGGCCTGCGCAATGCCGTCCAGTCGCTTTCGATCACCGCCAGCCCGAACATCCTGATGGTCGACCTGTCGGAAAGCGGCGACCCGCTGAACGACATCAACGCGCTGGCCGAAGTCTGCGAGCCCGGCACGATCGTGATCGCGATCGGCCAGGTCAACGACGTCCGCCTCTACCGCGACCTGATCGCCAGCGGCATCCACGACTACCTGCTCAAGCCGCTGTCACCTGCCCAGGTGCGCGACTCGCTGGTCATGGCCCAGGCGGTCTTCGCCCAGCCCAAGCATGATGCGGCCGGCACCAAGCGGCATATCACGACGGCCGTCATCGGCACCCGCGGGGGTGTCGGCGCCTCGACACTGGCGACCTCGCTCGCCTGGCTGTTCAGCGCCGACAACAAGCTGCCGACCGCGCTGTTCGATCTCGACATCCATTTCGGCACCGGCGCGCTGTCGCTCGATCTCGAGCCCGGCCGCGGTCTCACCGACGCGATCGAGAACCCGAGCCGCATCGACGGCCTGTTCATCGAACGCGCGATGATCCGCGCCAACGACAATCTCGCCATCCTGTCCGCCGAAGCGCCGATCAACTCGCCGCTGATGACCGATGGTGCGGCCTTCCTCCAGCTGGAGGAAGAATTCCGCCACGCCTTCGAGATGACGGTCATCGACCTGCCGCGCAACATGCTGATCAACTTCCCGCAGCTGGTGAACGACGCCAACGTCATCCTGCTGGTCACGGAAATGACGCTCGCTTCGGCGCGCGACGCGATCCGCCTGCTGTCCTGGCTCAAGGCCAACGCCCCGCATGCCGAGGTGATGGTCGTCGCCAACAAGGTCCAGGGCGGCATCACCGAGATCAGCCGTGCCGATTTCGAGACCTCGATCGAAAGCAAGATCGCCTTCTCGATCCCCTACGACATCAAGGCGGCCGCCAACGCCGCCAAGCTCGGCCACACCTTCGTCGACGCCAACCGCGCCAGCAAGGCCGCCGCGGTGATGCGCGACGTCGCCAAGGCGGTGCTCGGCAGCGCCGACGACGACGACGTCATCGACAGCGGCAGCCGCGGCAAGAAGTCGCTGCTCGGCAAGCTCGATCTCAAGGCGATGCTGCCGAAGAAGGGGAAGGCCGCGGCCAAGGACGCGGCCATGTCGGAAGCGGCGATCGCGGCGGAGTGACGGCCCGATGCCGTGCTCCGTCCGCATCGACGGGCTTTAGCTAAGGAAGGCGAGACAGGCCGATGGGCACACTGCAGCTTCTGCTCATAGCCGGCGGGCTGACGATGTCGCTGGCGCTGGTCTGGCTGGCCTTCGCCGGCCCTTCGCCGGCGAAGGAAAGCGCGCGCCGCCTGCAGGCCGTGCGCTTCCGCCATTCCGAGAACACCGTCGACAAGATGGAGGCCCAGCTGCGCAAGGCGGTCGCCGCGCGCAAGCCCAAGGTCCACCAGACCGCCGGCTCGACCTCGCGCATCGAAGCGCTGGCCCTGCGCCTGCATCGCACCGGCAAGAACTGGACCATCTCGCAGTACGTCTACGCCTCGGTCGGGCTCGGCCTCGCCCTGGCGGTGCTGGTCTTCCTGAAAAGCGGCGCTCCGCTGCTGGCGCTGGGCGTCGGCGTGCTCGGCGGTGCCGGCATCCCGCACATGGTCGTCGGCTTCTTCGTCAACAAGCGCAACGACTCGTTCACTTCGAAATTCCCCGACGCCATCGAGCTGCTCGTGCGCGGCCTGCGCTCCGGCCTGCCGGTCACCGAGACGCTGGGCGTCGTCGCCAGCGAAGTGCCCGGCCCGGTCGGCGAGGAATTCAAGCTGGTGACCGAGCGGATCAAGATCGGCCGCACCATGGAGGACGCTCTCCAGGAAACCGCCGATCGCCTGAACACGCCGGAATTCAGCTTCTTCTGCATCACCCTGGCCATCCAGCGCGAGACCGGCGGCAACCTGGCCGAAACGCTGTCCAACCTCGCCGACGTGCTGCGCAAGCGCGCGCAGATGAAGCTCAAGATCCGGGCGATGAGCTCGGAATCCAAGGCTTCGGCCTATATCGTCGGCTCGCTGCCGTTCATCGTCTTCGGCCTGATCTGGTGGATCAGCCCGGGCTACCTCGACGGCTTCTTCACCGATGACCGCCTGATCGTCACCGGCATCGGCGGGCTCGTCTGGATGAGCATCGGCGCCTTCATCATGGCCAAGATGGTCAGTTTCGAGATCTGAGCGGGAGTCCACGGCAGCCATGATGAACACCCCGTCCGGCCCGATGCTTCTCGGCTTCGACGTTATCTGGATCGGCACGATCCTGGTCGGCGTCGCCGCGGCCGCCGTGCTGCTGGCGATCTACGCCGCGGTCACCGTGCGCGATCCCATGGCCAAGCGGGTGAAATCGCTGAACGACCGGCGCGAGCAACTCAAGGCCGGCATCACCACCACCGCGCGCAAGCGCACCAGCATCGTCCACCGCAATGAAACCGCCGACAAGATGCGTTCGGCGCTGTCCAGCTTCAAGATGCTGCAGGAAAGCCAGTTGGCCGATATCCGCCAGAAACTGGCGCAGGCCGGCGTGCGCAAGAAGGAACTGGCCGTTGCCGTGGTCTTCGCTAGGCTGGTCATGCCAATAGTGCTGGGCGGCTTTGTGGCGCTGATGGTCTATGGGGTGAACTACTTCCCGGAATGGGGCAGCTTCAAGCGCTTCTCAGCCTTCGCTGTCGCCGTCGGGCTGGGATACAAGGGGCCGGACCTCTATATCCA
>CAUJJI010000207.1 GCA_963205265.1 Pseudomonadota bacterium | reverse complement strand
TCAGGTTCTTTTAATCGACCCCAATCCGGGGTCCGTCTTTTGCGCGTCCCGCCATGAATGGGGCCGCCATGACCGCATCACATCAGAAACCCGAGACGATTGCGCGTGGTGCGCGGATGCTGCGCACCGCGCTCGGGGCATCGATTGCCCGGTTTCTGGAAGATCCTGCTGTGGTCGAGGTGATGCTGAATCCCGATGGCCGCATCTGGGTGGATCGGCTCTCCGAAGGGCTGGCCGATACGGGGGAGAGGCTGTCGGCTGCCGATGGCGAGCGGATCGTCAGGCTGGTCGCCCATCATGTCGGCGCCGAGGTTCATGCCCGCAATCCGCGTGTGTCGGCTGAACTGCCCGAGACCGGAGAGCGCTTCGAAGGGTTGCTGCCGCCTGTCGTCACGGCGCCGACCTTTGCCATCCGCAAGCCTGCCGTCGCGGTGTTCACGCTCGACGACTATGTAAACGCCGGGATCATGACCAGTGCTCAGGCCGAGGTGCTGCGCCTGAACGTCGCTACGCGCGCCAATATCCTTGTCGCGGGCGGCACCTCGACCGGAAAAACCACGCTGACCAACGCGCTGCTGGCAGAAGTCGCCAAGACTTCGGACCGCGTCGTGATCATTGAAGACACGCGCGAACTGCAATGCGCCGCGCCCAATCTGGTCGCGATGCGCACCAAAGATGGCGTGGCGACGCTCTCCGATCTGGTGCGTTCGTCGCTACGCCTGCGCCCGGATCGCATCCCGGTCGGCGAGGTGCGCGGGTCCGAAGCTCTCGACCTCCTTAAAGCCTGGGGCACCGGCCATCCGGGCGGGATCGGCACCATCCATGCCGGTTCCGGCATTGGCGCGCTGCGACGCCTCGAACAGCTCATCCAGGAAGCCGTCATCACCGTCCCGCGCGCCCTGATTGCCGAGACAATCGACCTCGTCGCCGTTCTTGCTGGACGCGGCTCTTCCCGCCGGCTGGTCGAACTCGCCCGCGTCGATGGGCTGGGGCCGGACGGCGATTACGCCATCACGCATCCCATCACTTTGGCAACCACCCCGAAAGGAAACCCTTCATGATCCGCACGATTTCACGCGGCTGCCGCATCATGGCAACCGCCGCTGCCACTGTTTCCATCAACCTGATGCTGGCACCCGCCGCGCACGCCTCCGGCTCGTCGATGCCCTGGGAAGCCCCGCTTCAATCAATTCTCCAGTCGATCGAGGGTCCTGTCGCCAAGATCATCGCCGTCATCGTCATCATCGCCACCGGCCTGGCGCTGGCCTTCGGCGATACCTCCGGCGGCTTCCGCCGCCTGATCCAGATCGTCTTCGGCCTGTCCATCGCCTTCGCCGCGTCGAGCTTCTTCCTGTCGTTCTTCTCGTTCGGCGGCGGGGCGCTCATCTGATGGCGGGCGGGTTTGAACAGCTCGATGCGGTGCCGGGCTTCTCCATCCCGGTTCACCGGTCGCTGACCGAGCATATCCTGCTCGGCGGCGCACCGCGTTCGATTGCCATCGTCAACGGCACGCTGGCCGGCGCCGTCGGCCTCGGCCTTCGTCTCTGGCTGGTTGGCATCGCCATCTGGGCGGTCGGTCATTTCCTCGCGGTATGGGCTGCCAAACGCGATCCGCTTTTTGTCGAGGTGGGCCGTAAGCATCTGCGCATACCCGGTCATCTGTCGGTGTGAGGGCGCAGCCATGATGAACCTCACCGAATATCGCCGTACCGCTACCCGCCTCGCGGATTTCCTGCCCTGGGCCGCGCTGGTTGGCTCGGGCGTCGTGCTGAACAAGGACGGCAGTTTCCAGAGGACTGCGAAGTTTCGCGGGCCGGATCTGGATTCGGCTGTTGCCGCCGAACTGGTCGCGGTCGCTGGGCGTATCAACAACGCCGTGCGCCGCCTCGGCTCCGGCTGGTCGATCTTTGTTGAGGCACAACGAAGCGAAGCCGCGACCTATCCCGGCAGCCAATTTCCTGATCCGGCCTCCGCTCTGGTCGATGCCGAGCGCAAAGCTGCCTTCGAGGAAGCGGGCACGCATTTCGTGTCAGGCTACTTCCTGACCTTCCTCTGGCTGCCACCCGCCGAAGATGCGGCTCGCGCCGAGACCTGGCTCTACGAGGGCCGTGAGCAATCCGGCGTCAATCCATGGGAGCTGATGCGCGGCTTCATCGACCGCACCGACCGCGTGCTGGCGCTGCTCGACGGCTTCATGCCCGAATGCCACTGGATCGATGACGCGGGCACGCTGACCTATCTCCATTCCACGATTTCCACGAACCGCCATCGTGTTCGCGTGCCCGAAGTGCCCATGCACCTCGATGCGCTGCTGGCCGATCAGCCGCTGACTGGCGGGTTGGAACCGCGCCTTGGTAACAAGCATCTGCGCGTCCTGACCATTATCGGCTTTCCGACAGCGACCACGCCCGGCCTGCTCGACGAGATGAACCGGCTCGCGTTCCCGTATCGCTGGTCCACCCGCGCCATCCTGATGGACAAGACGGACGCGACGAAACTCCTCACCAAAATCCGCCGTCAATGGTTCGCCAAGAGAAAATCCATCGCCGCGATCCTCAAGGAGGTGATGACCAACGAGCAATCGGCGCTGGTGGACACCGATGCGTCCAACAAGGCGCTCGATGCCGACATGGCCTTGCAGGAACTGGGCGCTGACGTCGCCGGCATGGCCTATGTCACAGCAACCGTCACCGTCTGGGACGCCGACCCCCGTATCGCCGACGAGAAGCTGCGTCTGGTCGAGAAGATCATTCAGGGCCGAGACTTCACCTGCACGATCGAAGGCATGAATGCGATCGAGGCCTGGCTCGGATCGCTTCCCGGCCATGTCTACGCCAATGTCCGGCAGCCGCCCATTTCCACACTCAATCTCGCCCACCTGATCCCCCTGTCAGCGGTATGGGCGGGAGCGGAACGGGACGAGCATTTCGGTGACGC
>CAUJJI010000206.1 GCA_963205265.1 Pseudomonadota bacterium | reverse complement strand
CAGCCGGGGGTGGCGGGGTGTCCCCCTCCGATCGAACGCTGACACCCCTCCGTCATTCGCTACGCGAATGCCACCTCCCCTTCCAGGGGAGGATCTAAGTACCTCCCCGGAACGGGGAGGGGGACCGGCGGCGCAGCCGGTGGTGGAGGGGGCGAAACCTCTCCCACACAAGCCAGCGTCCAGATCGAACCTCCCGACCCCTCCACCACGCCGGCTGCGCCGTCGCGGTCCCCCTCCCCGTTCCGGGGAGGTTCGGGGGCCCATCCTCCCCGTTCCGGGGAGGTACTGATCTCCGCACTGCCTTGGCCGCCCGGGGTCAGGCGAACTGCGTCAGGCTCAGCACGTTGCCGTCGGGATCGGTGAACCAGGCGACCTGGGCTTCCCCGCCGGGCGGCGACCAGATGCCGTCGGCGTCCTGGCCGAAGCCGTCGTAGATGCGGAAGGTTATGCCTTTCGTTCGCAGCTCCGCCACCGCGGCGCGGATGTCGGCGACGGCCCAGCCCAGCACCGTATGGTTCTGCGCCCGGTGCCCGGGAAGGTCGGTCAGCCGCATGGTCGCTCCGCCGGCCAGCGCGAAGGTGACGGCGAAGTCGTCTTCGGCGACGATCGCCAGGCCGAGGGCGCCGGCGTAGAAGGGCTTGGCGGCGGCACGGTTGGCCGTCAGGATGAAGCTCACCGGCGCGGCGGTTGCGAGCGAGGACATGGCGGCTACCTCCCGATACGGCACAAGGTTCCTATTGCCGTTTTATTGCCATTGGCTCAATCGACACCAAATTGCGATCCGTGTAAGGCGATTTGCATGAACGCCCCTCCGGCAACTCCCCTGCTCGATAGTGTCGACACCCCGCACGACCTGCGCCGGCTGCACAGCTGGCAGCTGCGCCAGCTCGCCGACGAGCTGCGTTCCGAGATGATCTCGGTCGTCGGGCAGACCGGCGGGCATCTGGGCTCCGGCCTCGGCGTGGTCGAGCTGACGGTCGCCCTCCACTACGTGTTCGACACTCCCGAAGACAAGCTGGTCTGGGACGTCGGCCACCAGGCCTATCCGCACAAGATCATCACCGGCCGCCGCGATCGCATCCGCACCCTGCGCCAAGGCGGCGGCCTTTCCGGCTTCACCAAGCGCAGCGAGAGCGAATACGATCCGTTCGGCACGGCGCACAGCTCCACCTCGATCTCGGCGGCGCTGGGCTTCGCCATCGCCAACCAGCTGTCGGAGCGACCGGGCCGCGGCATCGCCGTCATCGGCGACGGCGCGATGAGCGCCGGCATGGCCTACGAGGCGATGAACAACGCCAAGCAGGCGGGCAACCGCCTGGTCGTCATCCTCAACGACAACGACATGTCGATCGCGCCGCCGGTCGGCGGGCTCTCGGCCTATCTCGCCCAGCTGGTCTCCTCGCGCCCCTTCCTCGAGCTGCGCGACCTGGCGCGGCGAATCTCGCGCAGGCTGCCCGAGCCGCTGCATCGCGCCGCCAAGAAGACCGACGAATTCGCCCGCGGCATGGCGATGGGCGGCACGCTGTTCGAGGAGCTGGGCTTCTACTACGTCGGGCCGGTCGACGGGCACAATCTCGACCAGCTGATCCCGGTGCTGGAGAACGTGCGCGACGCGCACGAAGGCCCGTGCCTCGTCCACGTCGTGACGCAGAAGGGCAAGGGCTACGGCCCGGCCGAAGAGAGCGCCGACAAGTACCACGGCGTCCAGAAGTTCAACGTCATCACCGGCGAGCAGGCGAAGTCCGCCGCCGGTCCGCCGAGCTATACCGGCGTCTTCGCCAAGGCCCTGATCGCCGAAGGCGCGCGCGATCCGGCGATCTGCGCGATCACCGCGGCCATGCCGTCGGGCACCGGGCTCGACAAGTTCGCCGAGCTCTACCCCGATCGCAGCTTCGACGTCGGCATCGCCGAGCAGCACGCGGTGACCTTCGCCGCCGGCCTCGCCGCCGAAGGCATGCGCCCGTTCTGCGCGATCTACTCGACCTTCCTGCAGCGCGCCTACGACCAGGTCGTGCACGACGTCGCCATCCAGAACCTGCCGGTGCGCTTCGCCATCGACCGCGCCGGGCTGGTCGGCGCCGACGGGTCGACTCATGCCGGCAGCTTCGACATCACCTACCTGGCGACGCTGCCCAACTTCGTCGTCATGGCCGCCGCCGACGAGGCCGAGCTGGTGCACATGACTCACACTGCCGCGCTGCACGACAGCGGCCCGATCGCTTTCCGCTACCCGCGCGGCAACGGCGTCGGCGTGCCGCTGCCGGACGTCCCTGAGCGGCTGGAGATCGGCAAGGGGCGGATCGTCCGGCAGGGCACCAAGGTCGCGCTGCTTTCGCTGGGCACGCGCCTGGCCGAGGCGCTGAAGGCCGCGGACCAGCTGGAAGCCCGCGGACTTTCCACCACCGTGGCCGACCTGCGCTTCGCCAAGCCGCTCGACCAGGAGCTGATCCGCCGGCTGATGACGACGCACGAAGTGGTCGTCACGATCGAGGAAGGCTCGATCGGCGGCCTCGGCGCCCATGTGCTGACCATGGCCAGCGACGAGGGGCTGACCGATACCGGGCTGAAGATCCGCACCATGCGCCTGCCCGACCTTTTCCAGGACCAGGATTCGCCCGAGAAGCAGTACGACCTGGCCGGGCTAAACGCCCCGCAGATCGTCGACACCGTGCTCAAGGCGCTGCGCCACAACAGTGCCGGGGTGACCGAGGCGCGGGCCTAGGCCAAAGCGAAACCCGTCGTCCCGGGCTTGACCCGGGACCGCTGGAGGCCGGGCAGGTCGTTCCGTCGACGCGGCCAGCGGTCCCGGATCAAGTCCGGGACGACGAGCCGGGGACGACGAGTGGTGCCTTAGCCCGGCGCGGGGCCGTCCTCGAGCGTATCGACATGCATCCAGCGCCGCACGACGGGTGAGACCAGCAGCACCACGGCTGCGACGCCGATGGTGACCCAGCCGATCTGCTGGTAGATCGCCAGCGTCAGCTCCTTCGACATCTCTCCGCTTTCGCCGCCGGTGGCTTCGCCGATCTTGCCGGCGACGAACTGGCCCACGGCGGTCATGTAGAACCAGGCCCCCATGATGAAGCTGCCGAGATGGAGCGGCGCCAGGCGAGTCATCGCCGAGAGGCCGACCGGGGACAGGCACAGCTCGCCGGTGGTCTGCAGCAGGTAGATCAGGAAGACGAAGAGCACCGGG
>CAUJJI010000205.1 GCA_963205265.1 Pseudomonadota bacterium | reverse complement strand
GTCTTTCCCGGTCCCCTCTCCCCTCACCCCCGAACCCCCCGACCCCTAACACTGCGGCCCGGGTACACGCCCGGGACGACGGGGATTGTCCGCCTCCCACACTCCACCCCGTCATGCTGAACTTGTTTCAGCACCCATTGTGCCCCAGGCCCCGAAGCTCACGACTGAAACGCAACGGCGCCGTTGCCCGTCCATGCAAAGCTCCGGAGCCTCGAGGTGAAATGGGCCCTGAAACGAGTTCAGGGTGACGAATATGAAGCGTCCGGTCCAGATCACAGCGGTCCCGGGTCGAGCCCGGGACGACGGGGATTCCGGTACCGCGAAGGAGCGCCGGGAGGCCGAAGGGTCAGGCCGAACCCATGTAGCGGCCGCCGTTCACGCTGATTGTCTGGCCGGTCATGTAGCCGGCCTCTTCCGAGACGAGGAAGGCGGCGGCGGCGGCGATGTCCTCGCCCTTGCCGATCCGCTTGACCGGCAGCGCGGCGCCGTAGGCCTCGACTGCGCCCTGTTGCTGCATGATTTCCGCGCCGCGCAGCATCGGGGTGTCGATCGAGCCCGGCGGGATCATGTTGGCGGTGATGCCGTGCTCGCCCAGCGCCATGGCCAGGCACTTGGTGAAGCCCAGCAGCGCGCCCTTCGAGCTGGTGTAGTGCGTCTGCAGCGCTGAGCCGGTCTGTACGGACGAGGAAGTGATGTTGACGATGCGGCCCCACTTCGCCTCGATCATGTCGGGCACCACTTCCTGCGTGACCAGGAACGGCCCGAAGAAATTGATGCGCATCACGCGCTCGAGCAGGGCCGCGTCGACTTCGAGGAACGGCGTGAACGGTGCGATGCCTGCGTTGTTGATAAGGATCGCGATCTTGCCCAGCTCGCGCCGCGTCTGGTCGGCCGCGGCCTTGATCGCCGCCGGGTCCGCGCAGTCGGCGGTGATCGCCAGGGCCGTGCCGCCGGCCTCGCGCACCAGCCGGGCGGTTTCTTCGGCGCCCTCGCCGTTGATGTCCCAGATCGCGATCCGGGCATCGTCTTCGGCCAGGCGCAGGGCCATCGAGCGGCCCATTCCCGAACCCGCGCCGGTGATGACCGCCACGCGGCCGTTGAGTGATCTCGTCATGTCTCGTCCTCTCCGTCGAAGAATGCTGAACGCCTGAACAGCATTGTTGCCGCCGGAGTCAAGCCCGACTGTGCTTCAGGCCAGTTCGGCAAAGCCGCCGTAGCGACCGCGGTGGAACAGCATGGGGTCCTCGTCGCGCGTGGTCTCGAGGCTGAGGACATCGCCGAGGACGAACCAGTGGTCGCCGGCTTCGGTGATCGAATGGATGGTGCATTCGATTCGCGCGATCGAGTTGGCAATGACCGGCAGGTTGTGCTCGCTGACCCGCATTTCGAGCCCGACGAATTTCTCGGTGCCCTTGGCCGCCATCTGGCGACAGACTGCCTGCTGGTCGCTGGCGAGGACATTGACGCAGAAGCGCCCCGCCTTCTCGATCAGCGGCCAGGTGGTCGACTTGCGGTCGGGCAGGAAGCCGACGAGGGGCGGATCGAGCGAAACCGAAGTGAAGGTCCCCACCACCATGCCTACCGGATTGCCGTCCGCATCGATGGCGGTGACGACCGACACCCCCGTCGGATAGCTGCCCAGGACTTGCCGGAACTGGGCCGGATCGATGCTTGCTCCACTCACTCCTGGATTCCCCATGGCAAATTGTCTTTCCGGTCGCGTCATGGCGAAGCGCATTGCAGAGAGCAACAGCCTATCGCCGGCCCCGGCTTCGCCAGTGGCTTCCCGCGCGACTTGATGTCGCGCGCGGAACTTCCCATTTGACCCCCATGGCAATGGCGGAAAACCGTCATTCCCTGCGACGGCCGGGCAAGCCGAATCATCTTGCCTGCCGCGCCCGTTGCGTGCAGGGGCGGCGAGGGAGACGGATGCTGGAAGCGCAGGGCCGTCCCGCGCAGGCGGGAACTCACGGTCCTCATACAACTTCTGAGGAATTTTTGGACATGGCCACCATCGAAAAGATCGTCGAATCCACCGCCGCTGAAGAGATCGCGGAGCTCATCGCCCGCAGCCGCGCGGCGCAGGCCCAGATCGAGAACTACACGCAGGAACAGGTCGATCGCCTGATCCGCGGCATGGTCTGGGCCGTGGCCAAGGAAGCGACGGCGGAAATGATCGCCAAGCACACGGTAGACGAGACCCAGCTCGGCAACTACGACGGCAAGTACCTCAAGATCTTCCGCAAGACTCGCGCGACGCTGATGGACATCATCAACGACAAGTCGGTCGGCGTGATCGAGGAACTGCCCGAGCGCAACATCGTCAAGATCGCCAAGCCGGTCGGCGTGATCGGCGCGCTGTCGCCTTCGACCAATCCCGAGGCGACGCCGGTGATCAAGTCGATCTCGGCGGTGAAGGGCCGCAACTCGATCATCATCGCGCCGCACCCGCGCGCCAAGATCACCAACAAGATCATCTGCGACCTGATGCGCGGCGCGCTCGAGAAGATGGGGGCGCCCGCCGACCTCGTCATCGCCATCGAGACGCCCTCGGTCGAGAAGACCAACGAGCTGATGCGCCAGTGCGACCGCGTGCTCGCCACCGGCGGCTCGCCGATGGTCAAGGCCGCCTATTCCAGCGGCACCCCGGCACTGGGCGTCGGCGTCGGCAATGCGGTGATCACCGTCGACGAGACTGCCGACCTCGACGATGCCGCCGAGAAGATCCGCATCTCGAAGACGCTGGACCTCGCGGCCTCGTGCTCGTCGGACAACAGCGTCATCCTGCTCGATGCCATCTACGACCAGATGATCGACAAGCTGGTCCACCAGGGCGGCTACATCGTCGATGCGGAAGAGAAGGCCAAGCTCCAGGAGGTGATCTGGGTCGACGGCCACATCAACGCCAACGTCGTCGCGCAGGATGCGGAGAAGATCGCCGGCATGGCGGGCTTCTCGATCCCCGAGGGCAAGCTGTTCTTCATCGTGCCCGAAACCGGCACCGGTCCCGACCATCCCTTCTCGGGCGAGAAGATGACCGTGACCATGGCGCTCTACCGCGCCAGGGACCTCGACGCGGCGATCGCGCTGACCAATGCCATCCAGGCCTACCAGGGCCAGGGCCACTCGTGCGGCATCTACTCGCGGTCGGACGAGAACATCATGAAGCTGGCGATGGGCACCAAGACCAGCCGCGTCATGGTCAACCAGCCGCAGTCGGCCTCGAACTCGGGCAACCTGTGGAACGGCATGCGCCAGACCTTCTCGCTGGGCTGCGGTTCGTGGGGCGGCAATGCGACCAACAACAACATCACCTGGATGGACCTGGTCAACCTCACCTGGGTGTCGAAGCCGCTGGCCAAGACCAAGGTTCTGCCCAGCGACGAGGAACTGTTCGGCAAGGACATCATCGACTTGATCGGATGATTTCGCGCAAAGTCTGAACTTCGTCACCGCTGCTCCCCCGCGAAAGCAGGGGCCTCGGTCGGCCGGACCGGACGTCGAGAAGGCGCGCTTTGCGAAACTTCTTCTGCAGCCGACCGAGGCCCCCGCCTGCGCGGGGGAGCGCGGACGGGGCGCGGGGGAGCAAGGAGAACGGGGCGCGGGGGGAGCAGGAATCGCCTTGGCGATTCCGAGTTGCGCAACAGGCAAAATGTCCATCTTCCAACCGACCGGATTCGCTGTTAGGGGCGTTTAATCGCGCAGTTAAATTGATACCAGAGCGGGGCACATGACCGAACAGTTCCAGCTTACCGAAGACCAGCTCGCCATCCAGGACATGGCGCGCCGGTTCACCGCAGATGCGATCACTCCCAATGCCGCCCAGTGGGACGAGGAGAAGCACTTCCCCCGCGACGTCGTGCGCCAGGCCGGCGAGCTCGGCTTCGGGGCGATCTACATCTCCGAGGAGATGGGCGGGATCAATCTCGGCCGCCTCGAATCGGCCCTGATCTTCGAGGCGCTGTCCTACGGCTGCCCGTCGACCGCGGCGTTCATCTCGGTCCACAACATGGCCAGCTGGATGATCGACAAGTTCGGCGGCGACGAGATCAAGCAGCGCTACCTCCCCAGCCTGGTCGGCATGGAGAAGCTCGGCTCCTACTGCCTGACCGAGCCGAGCTCGGGCTCGGACGCGGCGGCGCTGCGGACGACCGCCAGGCTCGAGGGCGATCACTACGTCGTCAACGGCACCAAGCAGTTCATCACCGGGGGCGGGGTCAACGACTACTACGTGGCCATGGTCCGCACTGGCGACAACGGTGCGAAGGGCATCACCTGCCTGGTCATCGAGAAGGAATGGGAAGGCGTCAGCTTCGGCGCCAACGAGAAGAAGCTGGGCTGGAACAGCTCGCCGACGGCGCAGGTCAGCTTCGACAACGTCCGCGTCCCGGTCGAGAACCGCGTCGGCGCCGAGGGCGACGGCTTCCGCTTCGCCATGGCCGGCCTCGACGGCGGCCGCCTCAACATCGGCGCCTGCTCGCTCGGCGGCGCGCAGCGCTGCCTCGACGAGGCGATCGGCTATGTGAAGGAGCGCCAGCAGTTCGGCCAGCCGATCGCCGATTTCCAGAACACCCAGTTCACCCTGGCGGACATGGCCACCGATCTCGAGGCGGCGCGCGCGCTGCTCTATCTCGCTGCCGCCAAGGTCACCGCCGGCGCGCCCGACAAGACCCGCTTCGCCGCCATGGCCAAGCGGCTCGCCAGCGACAACGGCTCGGAGATCGTCGACAAGGCGTTGCAGATGTTCGGCGGATATGGCTACCTGAAGGACTACCCGATCGAGCGCTTCTGGCGCGATCTGCGAGTCCATCGCATCCTCGAGGGCACCAATGAGATCATGCGCATGATCATCGGCAGGGATCTGCTTCGCCAATGACCGACGAACTCATCGTCCGCCGCGAAGGCGCGGCCGGCTTCCTCACTCTGAACCGGCCCAAGGCGATCCATGCGCTGACCGCGGCGATGGACCACGCCATGACCGAGGCGCTGCTCAAGTGGCGTGACGATCCCGAGGTCAAGCTGGTGATCATCGATCACAGCGAGGGCAGGGGCTTCTGCTCGGGCGGCGACATCGCCTTCCTGCGCAACTCCGCGCTCAACGACAACGGCGTGTCCGGGCGCAGGTTCTTCTACGAGGAATACCAGCTCAACCACCTGCTGTTCACCTATCCCAAGCCGGTGGTCGCCTTCATGGACGGCATCACCATGGGCGGCGGCGTCGGCATCTCGCAGCCGGCGCGCTATCGCGTGGCGACGGAGAATACCCGCTACGCCATGCCCGAGACCGGAATCGGCCTGTTCCCCGACGTCGGCGGCGGCTGGTACCTGGCCCGGCTGCCGGGCCGCATCGGCCAGTTCCTGGCCCTGACCGGAACCCGTTTCGACGGTGCGGAATGCGTCTGGACCGGGCTGTCCACGCACTACCTGCCGGCGGACGAGCTGGAAAAGGCCAAGTCGCGCCTTGCCGCCGGGCACGAGATCGGCGGGGTCCTGTCGGCGCTGTCGGTGACGCCGCCCGAGGCGCGGGTGGCCGGCACGGCGCCGCAGATCGCCAAGCATTTCGCTTCCGACCGCTTCGAGGACATCCTCGCCTCGCTCGAGGCCGACCCGAGCGAATGGGCCGCCAAGGAACTGGCGACCCTGCGCACCAAGAGCCCGCAGACCTGCAAGGTCGCGCTGCGCCAGCTGGCCGAGAGCGCCCGGATGACCGACTTCGCCGACAACATGGCGATGGAGTACCGCATCGCCTCGCGGGTGCTGACGCGGCCCGACTTCGCCGAAGGCGTCCGGGCGGTGATCGTCGACAAGACCAACGATCCCAAGTGGGACCCCGCGACGCCCGAGGGCGTGAGCGACGAACTGATCGATTCGATCTTCGCGCCGCTGCCTGCGGACGAGGAATGGAAGCCGCTTGCCTTGAAGTGAAATAGTCATGCTGAACTTGTTTCAGCACCCATCGCGCCTCCGGGTCCCAGTGGTCGATGGGGAGAAATGGGCCCTGAAACAAGTTCAGGTTGACGATCTGGAGATATCGCATGGCCGAATACGAAACCCTTCTCGTCGAGCAGCGCGGCGCCGTCACGCTGATCATGCTCAACCGCCCGCAGGCGCTGAATGCGCTCAACAGCACGGTGCTCAAGGAACTCATCGCGGCGATGGCCGCGTTCGAGGCCGATGACAGCCAGGGCTGTGTGGTGCTGACCGGCGCGGGCGACAAGGCCTTCGCCGCCGGCGCCGACATCGCCGAGATGGCGACGATGGCGTCGACCGAATTCTACGCCAAGGGCTTCTTCGACGGCTGGCAGAAGGACATCGCCGCCAAGTCGCGCAAGCCCTGGATCGCCGCGGTGAACGGCTTCGCCCTGGGCGGGGGCTGCGAGCTGGCGATGATGGCGGACATGATCATCGCTTCGGAAAAGGCCAAGTTCGGCCAGCCGGAGATCAAGCTCGGCGTTGCGCCGGGCATGGGCGGCACCCAGCGCCTGACGCGCGCGATCGGCAAGGCCAAGGCCATGGACCTGTGCCTCACCGGCCGGATGATGGACGTCGCCGAGGCGGAGAAATCCGGCCTCGTCGCCCGCGTCCTGCCCGTCGAGGGCTTCGTCGACGCGGTGGTCGCCATCGCCGCCGAGATCGCCGCGATGCCGCGTCTTGCCGCCATGCTCAACAAGGAGATGGTCAACGTCGCCTTCGAGACCGTGCTCGAGCAGGGCCTGCTGTTCGAACGTCGCACCTGGTCGATCCTGGCCGCCACCGAGGACAAGGACGAAGGCATGAAGGCTTTCGTCGAGAAGCGCCCGGCGGTGTGGAAGGGTCGCTGAGCGCCGCGTCGTCCCGGGTTCGACCAGGGACCGGCCTCATCGATCGAACGTTCGGCCCGGCCGCCAGCGGTCCCGGCTTTCGCCGGGACGACGAATTAGGGAGTCTGTCATGAAGATCGCATTCATCGGCCTCGGCAACATGGGCGGCGGCATGGCCGCGAACCTGGTCAAGGCCGGGCACGAAGTCCACGCCTTCGACCTCGCGGCCGAAGCGCTCGACAAGGCCAAGGGCAGCGGCTGCCAGACTTACGGCACCGTGCGCGAGGCGGTGCAGGGCGTCGACGCCGTGGTCTCGATGCTGCCCAACGGCGCGATCGTGAAGAGCGTCTATACTGCCGACGTGATCGGCCAGGCGCCGGCCGGCGCGCTGTTCCTCGACTGCTCGACGATCGACGTCGGGACCGCCCGCGAGATGAGCGAGGCGGCGGCCCAGGCGGGCTACGAGATGGTCGACGCGCCGGTCTCGGGCGGCATCGCCGCGGCCAATGCCGGCACGCTGACTTTCATGGTCGGCGGCAGCGAGAGCGCCTTCAAGCGCGCCGAGGCGGTGCTGCAGCCGATGGCCAAGGCGGTGATCCACGCCGGCGAGGCGGGCAGCGGCCAGGTCGCCAAGATGTGCAACAACATGCTGCTGGCGATCCACATGATCGGCACCTGCGAGGCGCTGGCGCTGGCCGAGAAGGCCGGGCTCAGCATGCAGAAGTTCTACGAGATCAGCTCGAAGTCGACCGGCTACAACTGGTCGCTGAACGACTATACCCCGGCGCCCGGCGTGGGTGCGGCCAGCCCGGCGGACAACGGCTACCAGGGCGGCTTCGCTTCGGCGCTGATGCTCAAGGACCTGCGCCTCGCCATGGACGCGGCCGGAGCGAGCGGCGCCAAGGTCCCGCTCGGCAAGCACGCGACCGAGATCTACGAGGCGTTCAACGAGGCCGGCGGCGGCGGCAAGGACTTCGGCGCGATCTTCACGACCCTGTGAGGTCTTTTCCCTTCCCCCTCGGAGGAGGGCCTCACATCGCCGATATCCCGCCGTCGAGCTTCAGCTCGGCCCCGGTCATGTACCGGCTCTCGTCGCTGGCCAGGTAGAGCACGCCGTAGGCCACGTCGTCCGGCTCTCCCACGCGCCCGATCGGCACCTGCGCGGCCAGCTTGTCAACCGTGGCTTCGCGCGGGGCCGACTTGTCGAGGCGGAAGTTCTCGAGGATGTCGGTGTCGATGAAGGTCGGATGGACCGAGTTGCAGCGGATGTCCCAGCCTTTCTTGGCACACTGCAGCGCGACCGACTTGGTCAGCATCCACACCGCCGCTTTCGAGGCGTTGTAGGCGATCAGCGCGGGGCCGGCGATCAGCCCCGCGATAGACGACATGTTGACGATCGAGGCCGGCTGGGTCTCGCGCAGCAGCGGCAAGGCGATCTTGCAGCCGAGGAAGACGCCGTCGACGTTGATCGCGAAGCACTGCTTCCAGGTTTCGAAGCTGAGCGATTCGATCGATCCCCCGGGCGCGATCCCGGCGTTGTTGACCAGCACGGAGAGGCCGCCCAGCTGCTCGCGCGCGGCAGCGACCGCCGCCTGCCAGTCGCTCTCGCTGGTGACGTCGTGCCCGATGGAAAAGGCCGTGCCGGCGCCGAATTCGGCGTCGATCGCCGCCGCCTGGGCGGCGGCGCCGGCGGCGTCGATGTCGGTGAGCAGGACCCGGGCACCCTCGCGCGCCAGCATGCGCGCCGTCGCTGCGCCGAGCCCCCTGGCGGCGCCGGTCACCAGCGCCCGCTTGCCCGCGACGCGGCCGCTCATCGCGCCAGGATCCCCGGCCCGAGCAGCAGCAGGATGCGCACGTCGATGCCGTAGCCCTGCTCGCGCCAGCGCGCGATCGCTTCGCCGATTTCCGTCAACGCCACCCGATGCACGACGATCTCCTCGCTGCCGACGCCGCCGCCGTTGCCGACCTTGGCAAGGCCATGCGCCCGTAGCAGCGTGAAGCTTTCGCTGACCATGCCTGGGGAGGAATAGAATTCGCCGATCACTTCCATCCGGTCGGCATGATATCCCGTCTCCTCTTCGAGCTCGCGCGCGGCCGCGGCAGTCGCGTCCTCGCCCTCGCAGCTGTCGTCGTCGCCGATCAGGCCGGCCGGCAGCTCGATGCAGGGCTTGCCCAGTGGCACGCGGTATTGTTCGACCAGGATGACGTGGTCATCGGCGTCCACCGCCAGGATCACCGCGGCGCGAATCCCGCGCGAGCGGCTGACGTATTCCCACGTGCCCTTCTTGCGCGTGGTGATGAACTTGCCTTCCCAGACGATCTCGTCGGCCTCGTCGCCGCTTCTGCTCATACTTCGATCAACCTGTCGGGCAGTTCGTTCACGTCGTTCTCCTCGCGGGGGAAGTGCTCGGCCAGCACGCCGCCGACCCGCTCGACTGCGGCGATGAGGCCGTCGGCAAGCCGGTCCTGTTTCAATTCGGCAAGCATCGCCGCCATGGCATCACCCCAGACTTCGGGCGCGACTCTGGAAGCGATCGCTTCGTCGGCGACGATCTCGGCGCGATGCTCGGCCAGCGACAGGTAGATGAGGATGCCGGTGCGGCCGTGGGTGCGCCGTTCGGCGCCGACCTTGAAGCAGTTCACCGCGCGCTCGCGCACGCGCAGGTTGCGCAGGGCGCGCGGCGTCAGCCACAGGCGCAACTGGCGCCACAGCAGCAGCAGCCAGGTTCCGGTGAACTTCAGCGAGAAGACCAGCAAGGCGACGCTGAAGATCGTCCGCGGCGTCCATTCGTGGACCCAGCCGCCGGAAAGCGTCTCGTAGATGCCGAGGTAGAATTCCGGCGCGATCGTCAGCGCGGCGAGCGCGAGCAGGCCGACGAAGGCCGCCCAGGCCAGCGCGACGTCGGCATAGTCGTCCGATCGCTCCGCCATGATCGTGACGATCTCGCCGGCCGAGCGGGATTCGGCGGCGGATACGGCGGCGCTGACCCGGGCGCGGTCGGAATCGGTCATCGGCGCAAGCTGTGCCATCGTCTTCTCCTACCAGCTACCCGACGACCCGCCGCCGCCGAAGCTGCCGCCGCCGCCCGAGAAGCCGCCGCCGCCGCTGGAGCCGCCGCCGCTGCTCGACCGTGGCATGTTGGCCATCAGATCGTAGATGAACACGCTGCTCGCCGCCCCGGGATAGCGCCGCCGCTGCTGGACGGTGCGGATCAGCGGGAAGACGAACTGGAAGAGGATGACAACGCCGAAGAACAGCGCGAACATCAGCGTGTCCGGCGCCGGGCCGGCGGGCTCCTCGGCCTGCTGGACGGCCTGCTGCGCTTCGCCCGGAGGCAGGCCGAGCTGCTGGACGATCGCATCGGTGCCCGCCTCGATCCCGCCGGGAAGATCGCCCTGCTTGAACCGGGGCACGATCTGCTGGCTGATGATCAGCGACGACAGCCCGTCGGTCAGCACGCCTTCGAGGCCGTAGCCGACTTCGATCCGCACCTTGCGCTCCTTGGGCGCGACGATCAGCAGGGCGCCGTCGTTCCTTTCCTTGCTGCCGATGCCCCAGGTGCGGCCCAGCTGGTAGCCGTAGTCGGATATCTCGTAGCCCTGGAGGTCGGGCACCGTCGCCACCACCAGCTGGCGGCCGGTTCCGGCTTCGAGTGCCGTCAGCTTCTGGTCGAGCCGGGCTTCGACATCGGGCGGGATGACATCGGCGGCGTCGGTGACGCGCCCGGTCAGCGGCGGGAACTTCGGCCCTTGCTGCGCGAAGGCGAGGGGAGCGGCCCAGGGCAGGGCGAGCGCGAGAACGAGGAAGCCTGCGACCCAGGCCGCGAGCCGGTTCCCCATCACCCGGCGCCCCGCCTCGGTCACAGCTTCCCTTCGAGGCTGGGCGCGACTTCGGCGCCCGGCGTGACCGCCTGGTAGGTCACCATCGGCTTGGCGCCGTAGATCAGCTTCGCGGCCATGACCGAGGGGAAAGTGCGGACCGTGGTGTTGTATTCCTGCACGGCGCCGTTGTAGTCGCGGATAGCGACGCGGATGCGGTTCTCCTGGCCTTCGAGCTGGCTCTGCAGCATCTGGTAGTTGGTGATGCTCTTGAGTTCCGGGTAGCGTTCGACGTTGACGAGCAGGCGGCCGAGACCGGCCAGCGAGCCCGACAGCTGGTTCTGCGCCTGCTGGAACTGCGCCATCTTGGCCGGGTCGGTCAGGTCGTCCGCCGTCACCTGGACGCTGGTCGCCTTGGCGCGCGCTTCCATCACTCCGGTGAGAATGCCCTTCTCCTGCTCGGCCGCGCCCTTGGCCACGGCGGCGAGATTGGGAATGAGATTGGCGCGTTCCTGGAAGGCCGCCTGGACATCGGCCCAGCGGGCCTTGGCCTTTTCCTCGGCCGTCGGCACCGAATTGATCCCGCAGCCGGCAAGGCAGACGGCGGCAGTGGCGGCGAAAGCGTATCTCGGCAGAACGGCGCGCATGTCGGACATCGACGGTTCCTTCCCTTTGCCGGTTCCCATCGCCCGGCTCCGGCGCGGAATGTAATGGGCCCGGCGATCCGCGCAAGGATAAGGCTTAACAATCGTCGTTCTGCAGTTCATGAAACCGCGATCGGTTCTCGCAGTCTTGGAGTACACAGCGATGTTGAGGGAGTTCAAGGAGTTCGTCGCAAGGGGCAATGTCGTCGACCTGGCCGTCGCGGTCATCATCGGCGCTGCTTTCGGCAAGATCGTCACTTCGCTGACCGACGAGATCATCATGCCGATCGTCGGCGCGCTGTTCGGCGGGATGGACTTCTCGAACTATTTCGTCCTGCTCAAGGTGCCGGAGAACTACACCGGCTCGCTCGGCGACTACGCCGCGCTCAAGGCCGCCGGCGCGGCCATGATCGGCTACGGCGCCTTCATCAGCGCGGTGATCAATTTCCTCATCCTGGCCTTCGTCATCTTCCTACTGGTCAAGGCGGCGAACAAGGCGATGCGCAAGCAGGAAGCCGAAGCGCCGCCGGCCGGCCCCAGCGAAGTCGAACTGCTCGCCGAGATCAGGGACGAACTGCGCAAGCGCGGGTGAAGTTCGTCCCCGCCCAGGGAAGGATTGCTCACTTCACATTCATCTCGGGTCGCCTATATAGGGTCCTGCCGGTCTCGGCCGGCTATGGTGATAAATTGCAGCGTACAATAGGCGCAGCGGACCCGGGGGCGGTACCCGGCGGCTCCACCACCTTCCTCGTCCGGCCTTCGTGGGTCGGTTCGGGGAATATGACGGGGCCGAACTAGGATCGACGTGTGTTGAAAAGCGCTGTTTTTGCCCGGGCTGAGGAACCCGTTCAAGGCTCAAAACTCATAAGTGCCAACGACAACGAAGCACTTGCTCTCGCGGCGTAATTCTAGGGGCTAACGCCCTGAAGTTACAAAGTTAGAACGCGGTTGGACCCACCGGGCAACAGAAGCGGATTCCAGGGGTTCGGGGCGTACCTGGCAACAGAAACGCCCCACTTTCCCATTTCAGTTCCTGCCCGGCACGGGAAGGCTATCAGGTCGGCGGCGCGCCCGCTTCCGCCGCCTTTTCCAGCCGCAGGCAGTCAAGAATCTTCGCTCCGGCCATGAACACCGCGCCGGTGCAGGCGAGGAACAGCAGCTTGCCGCCCCAGCCGGGGAACTGGCGCAGGTAGACCAGGCCGCGCTCACTGGCGCCGAGAGCAAGGGCATAGATGATCAGGAAGGCCTCGACCCGGGTCTTGATGACGAACAGCCTTGCGAACTTCTTGGTCATCTTAACCCTTTCCTGCCCATGGGTGATAGCAACCATCATGCCAGCCGCAGAGCTTGGTGCAAAGCGATGGTTAACCCCTGGCCCGGTGTAAATCCAGCCGACAAGATGCGGCGTCCGCAGTGTTGCCAATCGCGGGGCCTTCGGCCATAGGCGCTGCCATTCCTTCCCCAGGATTGGTTGGACTTCCTGCCGTCGCCGGCTGATCGGCGGCGCAATCGATGGCGAGGCGACATGACACGACGGGTTGAACGTTCCGAGCTGCGGGTGGATGCGGCACTCGCGCAGTTTATCGACGAACAGGTGCTGGCGCCGCTCGGCACGGACGCGGGCGCTTTCTGGCAGGGCTTCTCGACGCTCGCCGTCGCCTTCGCCGCGAGGAATCGCGCCCTGCTGGCCAAGCGCGACGCGCTGCAGGCGGAGATCGACGCCTGGCACGTCGCCCGTGCCGGCAAGCCGCTCGACGCCGGCGAATACGAGGCTTTCCTGCGCCAGATCGGCTACCTCGTGCCCGAGCCCGGCGATTTCCAGGTCACGACGCAGAACGTCGACGAAGAGATCGCCGTCCTGGCCGGCCCGCAGCTGGTCGTGCCGGTGCTCAACGCCCGTTTCCTGCTCAATGCCGCCAATGCCCGCTGGGGCAGCCTTTACGACGCCTACTACGGCACCGATGCCCTCGACGCGCCGCCGGCACGCCCCGGCGGCTACGATGCCGAGCGCGGTGCCGCGGTCATCCGCGCGGCGCGCGCCTTCCTCGACAGCGCCGTGCCGCTGGCCGAGGGCGACTGGTCGGCTTGGGACGGCGTGGGCGATCCCCCGCTGGCAGACCCTTCGCAGCTCGTCGCCCGGCGCCAGGGCGGCTTGCTGCTGCGCCACAACGGCCTGCATATCGAACTGGTGCTCGACCGCTCGCATCCCGTCGGCGCGACCGACGTGGCCGGCATTGCCGACGTCGTCCTGGAATCGGCGCTGACCACTATCGTCGACCTCGAGGATTCGATCGCGGCGGTGGATGCCGAGGACAAGCTCGTCGCCTACGGCAACTGGCTCGGCGTGATCCGCGGCGACCTGGCCGACACCTTCGACAAGGGCGGCCGGACGCTGACTCGCAAGCTGGCGGAAGACCGCGTCTGGACCGCGCTGGACGGCTCCAGCCTGGTCCTGCCGGGACGCAGCATGCTGTTCGTGCGCAATGTCGGCCACCTGATGACCAACCCGGCGATCCTGCTGCCCGACGGCGGCGAGATCCCCGAGGGCATCATGGACGCGGTCCTCACCAGCGCGATCAGCGCGCAGGACGTCAAGCGGCTTGGCAAGTACGGCAACAGCCGGGCGGGGAGCATCTATATCGTCAAGCCGAAGATGCACGGCCCCGAGGAATGCGCCTTCACCAACGACCTGTTCGACGCAGTCGAGGACCTGCTCGACCTGCCGCGCCACACGGTCAAGGTCGGCGTGATGGACGAGGAGCGCCGCACCAGCGCCAACCTTGCCGCCTGCATCCATGCCGTGAAGGACCGCATCGTCTTCATCAACACCGGGTTCCTCGACCGCACCGGCGACGAGATCCACACCTCGATGCGCGCCGGGCCGATGATCCGCAAGAACGACATCAAGAGCTCGGCCTGGATCGCCTGCTACGAGAAGCGCAATGTCGCGATCGGCCTGAAGCACGGGCTTTCCGGTCGCGCGCAGATCGGCAAGGGGATGTGGGCGGCGCCCGACCGGATGGGGGCGATGATGGCCGAGAAGACCGTCCACCCCAAGGCCGGCGCCAATACCGCCTGGGTGCCTTCGCCGACGGCGGCGACGCTGCATGCGATGCACTACCACGCCATCGACGTCTTCGCCGTGCAGAAGGAACTCGCCGGGCAGCCGGTCCCCGGCCTCGGCGACCTGCTGAAGATCCCGCTGGCCGAAGGCACGAACTGGTCGGAGGACGAGATCCGCGCCGAGCTCGACAACAATGCCCAGGGCCTGCTCGGCTATGTCGTGCGCTGGATCGACCAGGGCGTCGGCTGTTCCAAGGTTCCCGACATCAACGATGTCGGCCTGATGGAAGACCGCGCCACCCTGCGCATCTCGTCGCAGCACATGGCCAACTGGCTGCTGCACGGCGTCTGCACGCGCGAGCAGGTGATGGATTCGCTGCAGCGCATGGCCGCCAAGGTCGATGCGCAGAACGCCGGCGATCCGCTCTACGAGCCGATGGCGGGCAACTGGGACAGCAGCCTCGCCTTCCAGGCGGCCTGCGACCTCGTGTTCAAGGGAGTCGAGCAGCCGAGCGGCTATACCGAGCCGCTGCTCCACGCCTGGCGCCAGAAGAAGAAGGCGGCTGCGGGCGTGCCGGCTTAACATTCCGGTAAGGAATTGCAGCCTACCACCCGGTGATCGTTTGAGGAGCCGGTCCTTTGCTGCATTACAGGCCAAGGGCGGAGGAGCGCACTGCCATCATGCTCCGCGCCCGCTTGCGCGGCGCGGGCCCCGAGCGGGAAGCCTGCATCGTCGACGTCTCCTCGGGCGGACTTGCCGCGACTGTCGACAAGCCCCCGCGCCCCGGCTCCCACGTCGAGCTGGTGGTGGGCGACATCGTCCTCATCGGCCAGGTCAAATGGTCGAACGTGCGCCGCTTCGGCATGGAGTTCCGCGAGCGCATCAGCGTCGACGGCCTGGTCGAGGGCGAGGACGAGGGGGCTATGCTGGAGCGGTTCTGGAGCGGATTGAAGCGCCGGGTGAGACGAGCCCTGCGGCGCTGAGCCTTGCCGGCTGCCGGTCCTCCTCCGATGGCGGAGGAGCTGCGCTCACTACCCCGACAGGACCCGGGCGATCGCCACGAATTCCGCCACGCTCAGCGTCTCCGCGCGGCGCTCGGGCTCGATGGCCAGCGTCGCGAGCGCCTCGAGCGCGCCGGGCAGTCCCTTGAGGCTCTGGCGCAGCATCTTGCGGCGCTGGCCGAAGGCGGCCTCGGTGACGCGCTCGAGCATGCGCGCCGAGACGCCTTCGGGCATCGCCGCCGGGACGAGGTGGACGATCGCCGACATCACCTTGGGCGGCGGGGTGAAGGCGCTGCGGTGGACTTTCATCGCCAGCCGCGCCTCGCTGCGCCACTGCGCCAGCACCGCCAGCCGCCCATAGGCCGAAGTGCCGGGCGCGGAGGTGATCCGCTGGGCGACCTCGTGCTGGAACATCAGCGTCAGCGAAGACCAGGCCGGCGGCCAGCTTTCGCCCGAAAGCCAGCCGGTGAACAGCGCCGTGCCGACGTTGTAGGGGAGGTTGGCGACGATGGCGTAGGGCTCGGCGAACAGGGTCGCCGGATCGATCTTCAGAGCGTCGCCTTCGATCACCCGCAGGCGGCCGGGAAATGCCTCGCCCAGTTCCGCCAGCGCGGGAAGGCAGCGGCGGTCCATCTCGATCGCGGTGACCAGGGCTCCGGCGCGCAGCAGGGCGCGGGTCAGCCCGCCGGGGCCCGGGCCCACTTCCAGCACCGGCTTGCCCTCGAGCTTGCCGGGTATCGCCGCAATCCGGTCGAGCAGCTGCTCGTCGAACAGGAAGTTCTGGCCCAGCGCCTTCGCGGCGGTCAGGCCGTGGCGAGCGATGACCTCGCGCAGCGGCGGGAGAGCGGGCGCGGGCGGGCGGCTCATGCGTGCCGGCGCCGGGCGGCGCAGTCCCCCGCCATGCGGATCGCGGCGATGGTCGCCCCGGCACTGGCCAGCCGCTTGCCGGCGATGCCGAAGGCGGTGCCGTGGTCGGGCGAAGTGCGGATGATCGGCAAGCCCAGGGTGACGTTGACGCCGTTGTCGAAGTCCAGCGCCTTCAGCGGGATCAGGGCCTGGTCGTGGTACATGCAGAGCGCGACGTCGTAGCCCTCGCGCGCATGCGCTGCGAACAGCGCGTCGGCCGGGTGCGGGCCGGTCGCGGCGATGCCCTGTGCGACAAGAGTGGCGACCGCGGGGGCGATGATCCGCGCTTCCTCGTCGCCGAAGCGGCCGTCTTCGCCGGCATGCGGGTTCAGCGCGGCGATCGCCAGGCGTGGCCGGGCGATGCCGAAATCGCGCTGCAGGGCCCCGGCGACGATCGTCGCGCGGCGGACGATCAGGCCGGCGGTCAGCAGGGCCGGAACCGCGGCAAGGGCGACGTGGACGGTCAGCGGAACCGTTTTCAGCGCCGGACCGGCCAGCATCATCACCGCGTCCTGCGCAGCGACACCGCATGCCTCGGCGACGAATTCGGTCTGGCCGGGATGGGCGAAGCCGACCGCGGCCAGCAGCGCCTTGGCGATCGGGCCGGTGACCAGGCCGCCCGCCTCGCCTGCGACGGCGAGCCGGGCAGCATCGCGCAACGAGCCCAGCGCGAAAGCGGCGCCGTCACGATCGGGCTCGCCGGGGCGGTAGTCGGCATCGGCTTCGCCCAGGACCGGCAGAGCCCTGGCGAAGGCATCGACGGCTTCGGCCGGCTCGGCGATCGGCGCGATCGGCAGGCGAAGGCCGCGCTGCTCGGCCGCCCGAACGAGCAGGCCGGCGCCGCCGACGGCGAAGAAGGGGGGAAGCCGCTCTTCGCTGCGCCGGCTCCAGGCTTCCGCCAGCAGCTCCGGCCCGACGCCGGCCGGGTCGCCGAGCGAAACGGCGAGAGCGCCGGCCATCATCCCGTTGGGGTCAATTGTAGTCGATGACCGCGTCGCGGCGCAGGTCGCGCAGGTACATCTGCGCGCGCTTGTTGACGCGGTCGTCCTCCATCTGCGCCATGAGCTGGTCGAAGCTGGGGCCGTCGCTGGCCTGCGGATCGTCGCGGCCGCACAGCATCAGCACGCGCACGCCTTCGTCCAGCGAACCGAACGGCGGCGAAGTCTCGCCGATCGAGAGGCTCAGGACCGCCTGCTGCAGCGGTCCCGGCAGGTCGCGGGCACGGACCTGGTCGTTGGCGACGACGATGGCGCCCACTTGCGCCGCGACCGCATCGACCCCACCGCAGCCCTTGGCACCCTCCATGGCCTGGGCGAATTCGCCGGCCTTCTTGTTGGCCTGCGCCTGAGTCGTGCCCTTGGGGAATTCGACCGAGATCTGCTTGAGCGACAGCACCGCGTCGCGCGGGTCGGCCATCAGTACCTGGCGCTTGTCGATCATGTAGATGATCGAATAGCCGCCGCTGACTTCGACCGGACCGACCAGCTGGCCGGGCTGCATCTGCGCCGCTGCGTTGGACAGTTCGGTCGGCAGCTGCGCCAGCCTGATCCAGCCGAGGTCGCCGCCGACCGCCGCGGTCGAGGCCTGCGAATATTGCCGGGCATAGCCGACGAAGCTGCCGCCCTGCTTGAGCTGCTCGACGATGCGCTTGGCGTTTTCGAGCACTGCCGCGCGGGATTCGGGCGTGGCGGCGAGATAGATTTCGCCGATGCGGTATTCGTCGGTGCCCTTGGCCGCTTTCAGCCGTTCGAGCACTTCGCGGACTTCGTCTTCGGAGACGTTGATGAAGGGCGCGACGTTGCGCCGCAGCAGGCGCTGCCATGCCAGCTCGCCGCGGATCTGCCGCTTGAGCGACGCCGGCGAGGAGCCGACGCGGGCGAGGTAGGCGTCCATCGCCTTGGTGTTCTGGCTGAAGTTCTGCGCGGCGACGCGGGTATAGCTTTCCTCGATCTCCGATTCCGGGATCTCGATGTCCGAAGCCTTGGCTTCCTGGATCTGCAGCGTCTCGTCGATGAGGTTGCGCAGCACCTGCAGGCGGAGGCGCTGCATTTCCTCTTCGGTCGGCTTGTTGTCGTTGGCCGCGAGGATCAGCGCCAGCCGCTGGTCGACGTCGGTGCCGGTGATGATGTCGCCGTTCACCACCGCGGTCGCGCGCCGCACGTTGGGGTCGCTCTTGCCGAAGATCTGCACGTTCTCGGGAATCGAGATGTTGCCCTGCGCCCCGCCGGTGGGACTGTCCTGCGCCGTGGCGCCGGTCCCCAGCAGCGCTGCCGAAAGACCGATCCCCAGAATCGAACGGAATTGGATGCACTTGCGAATAGTCGTGTTCACCGTGGCTTCGATCCTGTCTGCGGAGTGGTCAAACCGGCCTCCCGAGCACGCGCCATCTGCCGCGCGCCGGCTTAACCAAAACTGAGCGGGCGCGATAGCGCGTTTGCAGGGTTCTGCCAACAATCCCTCGTCCCGCCACGGCCCGGGCGGCTAGCGGAAGCCCAGGTTCCGCAGGGCGACGTGGATCTGGAAGGAATTGCCGCGGCGGGCATCGCCGGTGCTCTGGTAGTCGCGGCGCCAGGTCGCGCCGACTTCCAGGCAGTCGTCCAGGTAGGCGAGGCCCAGCCTGGTACGCAGCGGCTGGAAGCCGTCGGAGCTCGAGGTCGGGTCCTCGTTGCGGTCGGTGAGATTGACCACCGCCGAGCCGAACAGCGACCAGTAGCGCTTGAATGCCACGCGCCCGGCGAGTCGCAGTTCCTCGCGGTCCTGCAGGTCCTCGAGGCCGGTGGCGATGTCGCGGTTCAGCTTGACGTAGCCGACTTCGACGTAGGTCCGGTGGCTGCCGATCGTCGCGTCGAATTCGTTGCGGCGAATGGCGAAGTTGTCCTTGTCGAGCCGGAAGCGGTGCACGAGGTTGATGAAGTCGCGGTAGCGCACTTCGGTTCGCCCGACGATGTCGGACGTCCGGCTCGAGATCCCCGTGCCGTCGGGCAGCAGAGTCGGCTTGCTGCTCAACCGCACCGACTGGCCGACCGTCGTCTTGATCCGCCAGCGCGGGCGCTCGAACTGCCAGTCGACGCCGTAGGTGAACCGGACCCCGTCCTCGACCCGGTCGTAGCCGGGGAAGCGGCTCAGCGCGAAGAGGTTGCTGTCCTCGAGGTCGATCGCCCGCGCATCCTCGTTGGGCACCGCGAGATTGCGCACCTTGGGGCTGGCGACCAGCTGCAGCCGCGGCGTCAGCACCTGGGTGCCGCCGAAGAGGCTGCCGACCAGCGGCCACTTCACGTCGACGGCGGCCGTCGCCACGCCGCGCGTTTCCCAGCCCGAATTGCCGCGGTAGATGGCGGTGGCGGTGAGGGCGTTCTCGTCGGAATGATAGACGTCGCCGCGCAGCAGGCCGGTGAAGACCACTTCCTGGCCAAGCCCCGTAAGCTTGCGCAGGCTCCAGTTGGCGCTGGCGAAGGCGCGCTGGGTATCCTGGCCGCTCGACCGCATGATCGCCAGGCTGTTGGCTTGCAGCTCGATCCGCCCGCCGAGCAGCGGATCGGCGAATCGGCGGCGATAGTCGATCACCGGCAGCGCCACCGGCACCTGTCCCTGGGCATCGCCGACGCGCAGCGTCTGCACCGCCCAGCCGGATACCGACAGATAGCTATTGGGATCGATCCGCTCGACCTCCATCAGCGAGCGCAGCCGATCGTCGCGGCTGATGTCGTAGCGGCGCAGGAATGTGCGGTCGGTCGCGCGGCGGATCGAGCCGGTCACGCTCCAGTGCGGCCCAAGCTGCAGGCGGCCGTTGGCGAAGACGTAGCCGCGGAGATCGCGCTCGGAGCCGGGCGTCGTCCCGAAGATAGGAATGCGGCGGCTTTCGGTGGCGTAGGCGGTGATCTGATAGGCGCCGTTGCGGTTGAGCGCCCGGTACTCGCCCGAGATCATCGGCGGCACCTTGGTATAGGCGTGCGCAGTCACCGTCAGGTCGCGGTTGTCGGCCAGCCGCCAGTAGAAGGGCGAGGCGATCTCGACTCCGTTCGACGGCGACGACCGCAGGTCCGGGACGAGGAACCCGGAGCTCGCCCCCCCGTCGGTGCGGAGATTGAGGCCGGGCAGGGGCAGCTGCACGAAGCCCAGCATTTCGAGGCGAGCGCCCTTGAAGCGCACGCGCTTCGCCGCGGGATCGTAGATCACCTTGCCGGCCGTCACCCGCCAGCTCGGCTTCTTGGGGCAGCCGTCGCGATCCTCGACCTCGCAGCCGGTATAGGCGGCGCGCGTCAGCAGGATCTTGCCGTCGGCCGTCCGCTCGCCCTTGGCGGCCGCCAGCCGGCCGCCTTCGCGCAGCGCCAGCAGCAGGCTTTCCATCGCGCCGGTCTTGAGCTCGTCGGTCAGCTCGACGCGCTGGGTGAACAGCTGGTTGCCGTCCTGGTCGACCATGCGGACGTTGCCGCTGGCGACGATCTGGCCGCTCTTGCGGTCCCAGGTCACCCTCTCGGCGCGGACCGACTGCTGGTTCTGCCGCAGCACGACGTTGCCGCTGGCGATCACCGTGTCCTCGGTCTCGAAGCGATATTCGACTCGATCCGCCTCGAAGGCGATCGGCGTTTCGCGATCGATGTCGGGATTGGGCAGCGACCGCTCGCTGTTGTCCGGAGCCTCCTGTGCATCGGCCCGGTCGACGCCGGCAAGCGCGATGAGCGCCGAGGCTGCCACCAGCCAGCCCAGCGACCGCCAGCGGCCGGCACAGGCATGAAGCAGGGACCGCGGGGCAGGGAGCATCACTTGCCTATCGCACTGCCTGCGCTTAACTGCAATCCGCCCCGGTCGCAGCCGACCTCAATTCGCCACCAAACTGGGAGAATCCATGCAAATTCAGTTCGTCGATGCCACCACTGCTCCGACGCCGAGGGTCGTTGTCCGCCCGGTGAACCAGGATGCGCTCCCCACCGACCTCGAGCTGGTACTGGCGGAAGCGGCCAAGCTGTCGCGCTTCACCGGCAAGGCAGGACAGATCTTCGAAGGCTTCGTCCAGCGCGGCGGGCCGGTGGTGCGGGTGGTGCTGGCCGGGATCGGCAGCCCTTCGGCGGACGATCGCCGCGCGGCGATCGAGAAGGCCGGTGCGGGGGTCGTCGCGAAATACCTGACGGCCGGGGAGCCGGCGCTGGCGTTCGACCTTTCGGCCAGCGGGCTGTCGGCGCAGGAGACGGCGGCGCTGCTGCTCGGCGCGCGGCTGCGCGGCTGGCGGCACGATGCCTATCGCACGCGCCTGAAGGACGACCAGAAGAAGACGCTGCAGACCATCACCGTCATGGGCGCGGCTCCGGGCTCCGGCGGCGAATGGCTGCGCGAGGCGGCGGTTGCCGAAGGCGTCGAATTCGCGCGCGAGCTGGTCACCGAGCCGGCCAACGTGATCTACCCGGAAAGCTTCGTCGAACGCTGCAGCCGCCGCCTGGCGGGCACCGGCGTGCAGATCCGCGTGCTGGATGATGCCGAGATGCGCGCACTGGGCATGGGCGCGCTGCTCGGCGTCGCGCAGGGATCGGTCCGGCCGGCGCGGATCCTGGCCATGGAATGGCGCGGCGGCAAGGAAGGCGAGCGGCCGATGGCCTTCGTCGGCAAGGGCGTGACCTTCGATACCGGCGGCATCTCGATCAAGCCGGCCGCCGGCATGGAAGACATGAAGTGGGACATGGGCGGCGCCGCCGCGGTGGCCGGCGCGATGCTGGCGATCGCCGGGCGCAAGGCCAATGCCAACGTCGTCGGCGTCTGCGGCTTGGTCGAGAACATGCCCGACGGCAATGCGCAGCGGCCGGGCGACGTGGTCACCTCGATGTCGGGCCAGACGATCGAGGTGATCAACACCGATGCCGAAGGCCGGCTGGTGCTCTGCGATGCGCTGACCTGGGTGCAGCGCGAATACCATCCCGCGGCGATCGTCGACCTAGCAACGCTGACCGGGGCGATGATCGTCTCGCTCGGCAACGAATATGCCGGCCTCTTCGCCAACGACGACAAGCTGGCCGAGGGGCTTATCGCCGCCGGCACCGGCTCGGGCGACAGGCTGTGGCGCTTTCCGCTGGGACCTGCCTACGACAAGCTCATCGACAGCCCGATCGCCGACATGAAGAACGTCGGGCCCCGCTTCGGCGGTTCGATCACCGCAGCGCAGTTCCTGCAGCGCTTCATCGACCAGGGCACGCCCTGGTCGCACCTCGACATCGCCGGCATGGTCTGGGCCGACAAGCCCGGCGCGACCTGGGACAAGGGCGCGACCGGCTATGGCGTGCGGCTGCTCGACCGCTACGTGCGGGACAATCTGGAGGGCTGATCCGAGAGCGGCATGCGCGTCGACTTCTACCAGCTCAGCCGCGATCCGGCCGAAGGGGTGCTGCCGCAGATCGCGCGCAACAGCCTGAAGGCCGGCGAGCGGCTGCTGGTGGTCTCGGCGGCGCAGGACCAGCTCGGCCGGATCAGCGAGGCCCTGTGGACCCGGTGGGCGGACAGCTTCCTCGCCCACGGCCTTGCCGGCGGCGAGCACGACGCGCGCCAGCCCATCCTGCTGTCCGGCACGGTCGAGCCGCGCAACGGCGCGCGCTTCCTGGCCATTGCCGACGGCGTCTGGCGCGAGGGCGACCCCGCCTTCGACCGCACCTTCTACCTGTTCGACGAGGCGACGCTGCAGCCGGCGCGCGACTGCTGGCGCATGCTCGGCAAGCGCGAGGGCATCGACCGGCGCTTCTGGAAGCAGGAAGGGGCGAAGTGGGTCGAGGGGCCCTGACCGGGATCGAGGTTGCATTCCGGCGCCCCCGCCGCTAGGGGCGCCCCCGACTTTCCCAACAGTCCAACAAGGAACCAATCGATGGCGGTTACCCGCACCTTTTCGATCATCAAGCCCGATGCCACCCGCCGCAACCTGACCGGCGCGGTCACCAGGATGCTGGAAGAGGCCGGCTTGCGCGTCATCGCTTCCAAGCGCATCCAGATGACCAAGGCGCAGGCCGAAGGCTTCTATGCCGTCCACAAGGAGCGGCCCTTCTTCAACGACCTCGTCGGCTTCATGACTTCCGGACCGGTCGTCGTCCAGGTCCTCGAGGGCGAGGATGCGGTGAAGCGCAATCGCGACGTGATGGGCGCGACCAACCCGGCCGATGCCGCCGAAGGCACGATCCGCAAGACCTATGCGGAAAGCATCGAGGCCAATTCGGTCCACGGCTCGGACAGCGAGGAGAACGCGAAGATCGAGATCGACTTCTTCTTCAAGCCCGAGGAAATCGTCGGCTGATCGCCTCGCTTCCGACGCAGGCAAATTGCAAGGCCGCCGGAGCGATCCGGCGGCCTTTTGCATTCGCCTCGATCCATTGCTATTTTGGCGGCAAAGGAGAATTGCGATGCAAGGTATGGGCGAAACAGGCGAAGCCTGCCCCTTCGAGTTCAACTTCGATCCGGCGACCTTCAAGATCGGCGACACGGTCAGCTATCGCGTGACCGGCAGCCTCGAAGGCTTTCCCTTCGTCGGCACGCTGCTCGAAGTGCATGAGGACTTCGTCGTCATCGCCGGCGATCCCACCGATCCGCAGGCACGCTACCGCGGCACGCGCGAAAGCCGCCCGCTGGTCGACTACGCGGAGATCTGAGGAAGGATCCTCCCCTGTAAGGGGAGGGGGACCGCCGAAGGCGGTGGAGGGGTGTAGCCGCCCGCGGTGACACCCCTCCGGCAGCCCGTGCAGGGCGGCCCCCGCCCCGTGCCGGGGCGGGTGGTGTGTTTGGTGCATACGGGGCGGCCGCGGCCCGCCGCGCGGTCAGCCGC
>CAUJJI010000204.1 GCA_963205265.1 Pseudomonadota bacterium | reverse complement strand
GGCTGCGCGGAGAAGTTCTTCGGGTTGAGGTAAGCGATCCTCCCCGGCACGGGGAGGGGGACCGCGACGCCCTGAGCTTGTCTCAGGGCGACGTGGTGGAGGGGGCTCGCCCCATCGCTGCAGCGCCAGGGGGCTAGCCCCCTCCACCACCGGGCTGCGCCCGGCGGTCCCCCTCCCTATGCTGGGGAGGATGCTTCCTACCCCCACCATGTCTCGCAGAACCGCCGCACTTCGCGGTCGACCGCCGCTTCCTCGGGCGAGCTGCTGCCGAAGCCGCCGTGCGGCGCGGCCTCGAGGACGTGGAGCTCGGCCTCGACCCCGGCTTCGCGCAGCGCGCGGTGCATGCGCACGGTGTTCGACAGGAACAGGTCGCGCGTGCCCGAAGTCAGCAGCGTCGGCGGGAAGCCCCTGGCGAAGTCGCCGAACAGCGGCGAAAGGTAGGGGTCGGCAAGGTCGGCGCCGCCGGCATAGAGCAGGTTGGCCTGCATCAGGGTGCCCATGCCGTCGATCCCGGCATTGGTGCGGAAGGTGTCGCCCGATTCGGTAAGGTCGACCTCGGGCGACAGCAGCACCGCGGCGGCCGGCAGCGGCAGGCCCTCGTCGCGCGCCCTGAGCAGCATCGCCGCCGCCAGGTTGCCGCCGGCCGAGCCGCCGCCGACGATGATCTCGTGCGGCCGGCGCTGCTCCAGCAGCGCGCGGTAGGCGGCTAGGCAGTCGTCGAGGCTGGCCGGATAGGGGTGGTCGGGCGGCATGCGGTAGTCGACCGCGATCACCCGGGCGCCGACCATGGCGGCGGACTTGCGCGCCATCGCCTTGCAGACCTCGCCCGCGCCCATGATCAGCGCGCCGCCGTGGATGTCGAGATAGACGCGGCGGTCGCCTTCCGGCAGGCCATCGGGCACCAGCTCGTAGGCGCGCGCACTGCTGGCGGTCCAGTCGCGCACCGCGCAGGCGGGGCCGTCGCCGCGCATGAACATCTGCATGATCATGGCTTCGGAAGCGGCGACGTGGCGCTTCCAGCCCTCGGCATCGTCGAGCGCCGGATAGGTGCCGCTCACCAGCCGGCCCAGCGACAGGAAGGCGCGCGCCTCGGGGCTGAGATGGGCGGGGACGGGGATGGTCCGCTCGGGCACGACCAGCGCGCCTTCGGTATTGTCGGTCATGGTTCGCTCTCTCCCTTCGACTGCTTGCTAGTACCGCCGGATCACCTCCAGGAACGCATCCCCATAGGCTTCCAGCTTGCGCGTGCCGACGCCGCCGATCTCGCCCAGCGCCGCCAGCGAGGCCGGGCGCAGCGTCGCCATCTCGCGCAAGGTCGAATCGTGGAACACGACATAGGGCGGCACCCCGGCCTGCTGGGCCAGCTCGCGGCGCAGCTCGCGCAGCGCGTCGAACAGCGGATCGCCGACCGGGTTGACTCCGCCGCGGTCGCGCTTGCGCTTGCGCTCCTGCCGCGGCGGCAGGGCCAGCTGCAGGCTGATGTCGCCGCGCAGGATGGCGCGGGCGTCGCCCCCGAAAGCGAGGCCGCCGTGCTCGGTCGGCACCAGCGAGCCGCGCGCCTGCAGCGCGCGCGACAGCGGCCGCAGCAGCGCCGCTTCCTCGCCGTCGACGATGCCGAAGACCGACAGCGCGTCGTGCCCGCGCTGGCGGATGCGCTCGTCGGCCTGGCCGGTCAGCACTTTCTCGAGATAGCCGAAGCCGAAGCTCTGGCCGGTGCGGTAGACCGCGGACAGCAGCTTCTGCGCGGTGACACTGGCGTCGACCACGCCCGGCGCGTCGAGGCAGTTGTCGCAGTTGCCGCAGCGCGCCGGCGGGTCCTCGCCGAAATGGCGGAGCAGGATGGCGCGGCGGCAGTCCCCCGTCTCGACCAGCGCGGCCAGCGCGTCGAGCCGCGCGCGCTCGCCGTCGCGGCGGCGCTCCTCGACTTCGCCGAGGCGCTGGCGGGCGCGGACGAAATCGTCGGCACCCCACAGCATCAGCGCGATCGAGGGGTCGCCGTCGCGCCCGGCGCGGCCGGTCTCCTGGTAATAGGCCTCGATCGACTTGGGCAGGCCGGCATGGGCGACGAAGCGGACGTCGGGCTTGTCGATGCCCATGCCGAAAGCGACCGTGGCGACCATCACCATGTCTTCCGAAGCGACGAAAGCAGCCTGGTTGGCGGCGCGGACCGCGGGATCGAGCCCGGCGTGGTAGGGCAGCACTGCCCGGCCTCCCGCGCCCAGCGCCTCGGCGAGCTGCTCGACCTTTGCGCGCGTCGGGGCATAGACGATGCCGGGCCCGGGCTGCTCGGCCAGCAGCGCCTGGAGCTGGCGCAGCAGCGCGTCGCGCGGGCGGATCGCGTAGCGGATGTTGGGCCGGTCGAAGCCGGCGACGATCAGCCCTTCATCAGGGATGCCGAGCTGGGCGAGGATGTCGGCGCGGGTATGGGCGTCGGCCGTGGCGGTCAGGGCAAGCCGCGGGACATGCGGGAAAGCGTCCATCAGCGGCCGCAGCAGGCGGTAGTCGGGGCGGAAGTCGTGGCCCCATTCGGAAACGCAATGCGCCTCGTCGATGGCGAAGAGGCAGATCGGCGCAGTCGCCAGCAGCTCGCGGAAATGGGGCTGGCTGGCGCGCTCCGGAGCGACGTAGAGCAGGTCGAGCTCGCCGGCGCGGAAGCGGTCGATAGTCTGCTCGCGGTCGAGGTCGGCGCTGGTCAGCGTCGCCGCGCGGATGCCGTTCGCCGTCGCCGAGCGCAGCTGGTCGTGCATCAGCGCGATCAGCGGGCTGATGACCACGCAGGTGCCCGGCAGCATGACCGCGGTCAGCTGGTAGGTCAGCGACTTGCCGGCCCCGGTCGGCATGACCGCCAGCGTGCTCTCCCCCGCCAGCACGCGCCGCACGACATGCTCCTGCACGCCGCGGAAGGCGGAAAAGCCGAACGTGTCGTGCAGCGCTTCGGCAAGGCCTGGCAGGAGATCGGTACTAGGTGTTGACACGTGGTTGACAGTGTTGACAGTGCTCAAGAGAAAAAACGAAACCGATCAGAACGCGCCCATCGATCGGAAACGCCGATTAGTTCGCGAGAGTGGAAGCTGCGGGTCATGATCCGGCGCGAGAGTGGGAAAGTTGCGGGCATGCGAAGGTGCCACAACGCCCTGTAGTAGGAAAATTGTTTCGCCGAGGGAATTGCCATGAGCCATTTCATGCCGGATTTGTCGAGCCCGACGCCGCGCCAGAAGCCGCTGGAAGTCGCGCGCGACACTTACGTGATCCGCGCGCTGACGCCCTCGGTCGGCGGCAGCTGGACCAATCTCAACGCGATGGTCATCCGGGGGGCAGAGCCGATCGCCGTCGACGCCGGCATGGGCACGCACCGCGACAGCTGGTTCGAGGACCTGTTCTCGCTGGTCGACCCGGAAGAGCTGCGCTGGATCTTCCTCACCCATCTCGATTGCGACCACTCGGGTAACCTCGTCGAGACGCTCGAGCGCTGCCCCAATGCCCGGGTGATTTCCAGCCGCGGCGAATCGTTCCGGGTCAACGCCTCGATGGGCGTGCCGTTCGAGCGGATGCGGCTGCTCGACGACGGCGAGGTCTTCGAGATCGCCGGCCGCAAGCTCCAGTCGCTGCGCCCGCCGGTCTACGACAGCCCCTATACGCGCGGCCTGTTCGACCATGCGACCCGCGTCTACTACGCGTCCGACGCCTTCTGCGCGCCGATCCCGGGCGATCCGGTCGACTGGGTCGAGGAGATCGCGCCCGACCTCTGGGCCGAGGGCATGGCCCGGTTCCACTACAGCTCGCTGTGCCCCTGGGTGGCACTGGCCGACCGCGCCCTGTTCCGCGCCGAGGTGGAGAGGCTGGGGGCGCTGGGGATGGAGGCGATCGTCAGCGGACACTCGCCGGCGATCCGCGGCGCCTCGGTAGGGCAGGCGCTGGAGCTGCTGGCCCGCCTGCCCGACGCGGTGCCGGCGCCGCTGGACTTCGCCGAGCTGACGGGGTGAGGCGAGCCGGGAATGCGTGGGGGGAATGCGGGGGGAGCAGGTTCGTAGCCGGGGATCAGTTCTCGATCAGTTCGCGCAGCACCCGGTTCAGGCCCTCCGCCTGCCAGAACGACAGGAAGTTGCTCATCATCTGCAGCTGCACCCGCGCCGTCTCGCTGGCGGTGATGCGCGGGTCGAGCGGGCCCCGGCACTGCGCCAGCTCGGGCACTTCGCGGCGGATCCGCGGCGGGGCGTCCATCAGCCAGCACAGGCCCATCATCGCGGCATAGAGCAGCAGGTGGGTCTTCAGCTCGGCGACCGGCAGAACCGGGCCGCCGGCCCCGGCATATTCGGCGACGAACAGCGCCAGCAGCTCGTCGACATGGTCGCGCCACAGCCAGCTTTCGGCGCTGCTGAGGCAGCCCCACAGCGTCATCGCCACGTGCATCTGGCCGACGCTGCCCCAGTCGAGCAGGCCGCATTGCAGCTCGCCCGCGGCGTCGGGCCAGTACCAGGCGTTGTCCGAATTGGCATTCCAGTGGCACAGCGCGATGAAGTCCGCGCGCGCGTGGAGGAAGCGCTTGATCGCGTCCTCGTGGCGCTGGAACAGCGCGGCGCCTTCGGCCAGCTGGGCGACGAAGGCGGGGGTCCGGATCGCCGCCGGCAGCAGCTGCGGCAGCTCCTCGGCGAAAGCGGCATAGCGGGCGACGCGGTTGGCGACCTGCTGCGGCGTATAAGGCAGGCGGTCGCGTTCCAGCGCCTGGGCGAGGCTGAAGGGAAATTCCTGGGCGACATCGGCGGGCAGCCTGCCACCCTTGTGGCTGCCGGCCAGCCGGGCGAGCGTGCGGACCAGCGCGCGGTAGTGGGCCAGCGGCTCCGGCATCTCGTGGTCCATGCACTTGCCGTACTGCCGCTCGATGCCGCCTTGGCCGAAAGCGATGCGCTGGGTGACGAGCAGGCCGGTGCCGCTTTCCGCGTGGAAATCGGCGAACATGCAGGCCGGCACGGCGACCGGGAACCCCGGCTGGCGCGACAGCGCGGCAAAGCGGACTTCGGGGCCCATGTGGAAGCGCGCCCGGTCCATCTCGGGATCGGCGAAATTGCGCGAGAACTTGACGAAGAGGTCCTGCTCCAGCCCTTCGCCGGGCTGTGCGTAGCGGACCGAGAGCAGCGCCTTGGTGCCGGTGCCGCCGCCGGCGAAGCCTTCGCAGCGGGTGATCTCGACCACGCGGTTGCCGGCCGGCAGCGAGCCCATGGCATGGAAAGCCCGGGTCAGCCATTCGGCCCCGCTTTCGCGCAGCGCCGCAGCGTCGACGGGGAGGGCAAGGCCCAGCCTGTCGCCCGTCGCACGGCAATCGGCGGCAACCCTCGCCACGTCAGTCAAGGTTGGGCCTCAGCCAGCGCTCGGCGGTCTGGAGATCGACGCCGCGGCGCCGGGCATAGTCCTCGAGCTGGTCGCGGCCGACGCGGGCGACGCCGAAGTACTGGCTTTCCGGGTGGCCGAAGTAGAAGCCCGATACCGCCGCGGTCGGCAGCATGGCGTTGTTCTCGGTCAGCGTCAGCCCGGCGTTGGCGCCCGCGTCGAGCAGGTCGAACAGGATCGGCTTGAGGCTGTGGTCGGGGCAGGCGGGATAGCCCGGCGCCGGGCGGATGCCGCGGTACTGCTCGCGGATCAGCGCCTCGTTGGTCAGCTGCTCGCCCGGCGAATAGCCCCACAGCGTGGTGCGGACGTGGAGGTGCAGCCGCTCGGCGAAAGCCTCGGCGAAGCGGTCGGCGAGGGCTTTCAGGAGGATGTCGTTGTAGTCGTCGTGCGCCGCCTTGAACCGCGCCAGATGCGGCTCGCTGCCGTGGATGGCGACGGCGAAGCCGCCGATCCAGTCGCCCGCCGGGTCGATGAAGTCGGCCAGGCAGAAATTGGCGCGCTCGCGCGATTTCTTGACCTGTTGGCGCAGGAAGGCAAGGCGCACCGATTCCAGCACGACATCATCCCCGTCGCGCCGGCAGGGCCAGAGCCCCACGACGCCTTTCGCCGTCAGCCACTTTTCCTCGACGATGCGGTCGAGCATCGCCTGCGCATCGGCGTACAACCCCCGCGCGCTCTCGCCGACCACGGCGTCGTCGAGGATCGCGGGGAAGTTCCCCGCCAGTTCCCAGGCGCGGAAGAAGGGAGTCCAGTCGATGTAGCGGCGCAGGTCCGCAAGGTCCCATTCGAAGCGGTGGACGCCGGGCTGCGCGGGCGCTCCGGGCTTGTCGGCGAAGTCGGGCTTGAAGGAATTCTCGCGCGCTTCGGCAAGCGGAAGCAGCGCGCTGCCTTCCTTGCCGGCGCGGGCTTCGCGCACCGCTTCGTAGTCGCTTGCCGTCGCCGCGACGAAGCCTTCGGCCTGGGTGTCGGACAGCAGCTGCGAAGCGACGCCGACCGCGCGGCTGGCGTCGAGCACGTGGATCACCGGGCCTTCGTAGGCGGGATCGATGCGCAGCGCGGTGTGGACCTTGCTGGTGGTGGCGCCGCCGATCAGCAGCGGCATCGTCAGCCCGGCGCGCTGCATCTCCTCGGCGACGGTGACCATCTCGTCGAGCGAGGGGGTGATCAGGCCCGACAGGCCGATCATGTCGGCGTCGTTGTCCTTCGCCGCCTGGAGGATCGCCGACCAGGGCACCATGACGCCGAGGTCGATCACTTCGTAGCCGTTGCACTGCAGGACCACGCCGACGATGTTCTTGCCGATGTCGTGGACGTCGCCCTTGACCGTGGCCATGACGATCCGGCCCTTGGGCCGTGCGCCTTCCTCCTTCTCGGCCTCGATGAAGGGGATGAGGTGGGCGACCGCCTTCTTCATCACGCGGGCGGACTTGACCACTTGCGGCAGGAACATCTTGCCCGAGCCGAACAGGTCGCCGACCGTGTTCATCCCGCTCATCAGCGGGCCTTCGATCACCTCGATCGGGCGGCCGCCGCGGGCGGCGATCTCGAGCCGCGCTTCCTCGGTGTCCTCGACGATGTGCAGGTCGACGCCGCGCACCAGCGCGTGCTCCAGGCGCCGCACGACGTCCCAGCCGCGCCATTCCTCGGCCTCCTTCTCGGCCGCCTTGTCCTGGCCCTTGTAGCTTTCGGCAAGCTGGATCAGCCGCTCGGTCGCATCGCGGCGGCGCATGAGGATCACGTCCTCGCAGGCCTCGCGCAGCACCGGGTCGATCTGGTCGTAGACGTCGAGCTGGCCGGCATTGACGATCGCCATGTCGAGCCCGGCGGGAATCGCGTGGTAGAGGAACACCGAATGCATCGCGCGGCGCACGGTCTCGTTGCCGCGGAAGCTGAACGACAGGTTCGACAGCCCGCCCGAGCAGTGGACGTGCGGGCAGCGTGCCTTGATCTCGGCCACGGCCTCGATGAAGTCGAGCGCGTAGCGGTCGTGCTCCTCGATGCCGGTGGCGACGGCGAAGACGTTGGGATCGAAGATGATGTCCTCGGGCGGGAAGCCGATCCCGGTGAGCAGGTCATAGGCGCGCGCGCAGATCTCGACCTTGCGCTCCTTGGTATCGGCCTGGCCCTTCTCGTCGAAGGCCATGACCACCACGGCGGCGCCGTAGGCCATGCATTTGCGCGCCTGGTCGAGGAACGGCGCTTCGCCTTCCTTCATGCTGATCGAATTGACGATCGGCTTGCCCGAGACGCATTTCAGCCCTTCCTCGATGACGTGCCACTTCGAGCTGTCGATCATCACCGGCACCCGCGCGATGTCGGGCTCGGCGGCGATCAGCTTGAGGAAGGTGGTCATCGCCTCGACCGCGTCGAGCAGGCCTTCGTCCATGTTGACGTCGATCACCTGCGCGCCGTTCTCGACCTGCTGGCGCGCGACCTCGACCGCCTTCGCATAGTCGCCGGCGAGGATCAGCTTCTTGAACGCCGCCGACCCGGTGACGTTGGTGCGCTCGCCGATGTTGACGAAGCGGGCGGAGGAAGTGGTGGACTGGGTCATCGGGTTCTCTCAATATCCTCCCCGGAACGGGGAGGGGGACCGCCGCAGGCGGTGGAGGGGGTTGTCGGCCGGGTGCTGCGCTGGTGGCGAGCCCCCTCCACCATGCCGCTTCGCGCCATGGTCCCCCTCCCCGTTCCGGGGAGGATTACGCCGCCATCACGAACGGCTCCAGCCCCGCCAGTCGCGTCACCGGCTCGAGCACCGGCACCGTGCGCGGCCTGGCGCCGGCGACGGCCCGGGCGATCGCGGCGATGTGGTCGGGCGTCGTGCCGCAGCAGCCGCCGACCGCGTTGACCAGCCCCTCGCGCACCCATTCCCCGATCAGCTCGGCCGTCCGCGCGGGAAGCTCGTCGTACTGGCCGAGGTCGTTGGGCAGCCCGGCGTTGGGATAGGCAAGGATCAGCGCGTCGGCACTCCTGGCCAGCTCGGTCAGGTAGGGGCGCAGGAGGTCGGCCCCGAAGGCGCAGTTGACGCCGATGGTCAGCGGCTTCAGGTGGCGCAGCGCGTACCAGAAGGCAGTGATCGTGTGGCCCGAGAGGTTGCGCCCGCTCATGTCGGTGATCGTGAAGCTGGCCATCAGCGGCACCTCGCGGCCCGATGCGGCCTCGGCCTCGCGCGCGGCCATGCCCGCGGCCTTGGCGTTGAGCGTGTCGAAGCAGGTCTCGATCAGCAGGAAATCGACCCCGCCCGCGATCAGCGCGTCGCACTGCTCGCGGTACTCGGCCTTGAGCGCGTCGAAGTCGATCTCGCGGAAGCCGGGGTCGTTGACCTGCGGCGAGATCGACAGCGTCTTGTTGGTCGGGCCGATCGATCCGGCGACGAAGCGGCGGCGGCCGTCGCGGGCCTGGGCCTTCTCGGCGGCGCTGCGGGCAAGCCGGGCCGCGGCGATGTTGATCTCGCGCACCAGGTGCTCGCAGCCGTAGTCGGCCATGGCGATGCGGGTGGAGGAGAAGGTGTTGGTCTCGACCATGTCGGCACCGGCGTCGAAATAGGCGCTGTGGATGCCCTCGATGATGTCGGGCCGGGTCAGGCAGAGCAGGTCGTTGTTGCCCTTCTGGTCCTTCTCCAGCGGCAAGTCGCCGCGATAGTCGGCCTCGTCGAGACCGAACTTCTGGATCGCGGTGCCGTAGCCGCCGTCGAACACGAGGATGCGCTCGCGCGCCGCCTGGCGGAAGGCGGACTCTGCGGTTTCGACGGCGGTCATTGGATTGCTCCCTGCTGGAGAGGTGCTCGGTTGGCCATCCCTTCGCCGACCCTCTCGTCACCCTGAACTCGTTTCAGGGCCCATTTCTCACCACGAACCAACGGGACCCGGAGGCGCGATGGGTGCTGAAACGAGTTCAGCATGACAGGGGTGTGAGCGACGGGGTGCGCGAAGCGGCCAGGATCGCTCATCCCGCCACCTCCGCCTTGGGCCGCACCCCGAGCAGCTGGCAGATGGCATAGGCCTGCTCGGCGCGGTTGAGCGTGTAGAAATGGAAGTGCCGGACGCCGCCGCGGTAGAGGCGGTGGCAGAGGTCGACTGCCACGGTCGCCGCGACCAGGGCGCGCGGGCCGGGACGGTCGTCCAGGCCTTCGAAGGCCTGTTCGAGCCAGGCGGGGATGGCGGTGTTGCCGGACATTCTCCGGATCGCCTCGAATGAGGTCACCGGCATGATGCCGGGCAGGATCGGCGCGCTGATGCCCGCGGCCAAAGCCTTGTCGAGGAAGCGGAAATAGGCGTCGGTGGCGTAGAAGAACTGGGTGATCGCCTGGCTCGCCCCGGCGTCGAGCTTGCGCTTCAGATTGTCGAGGTCGGCCTCGGCGCTCGCCGCCTCGGGGTGGACTTCGGGATAGGCGGCGACCGAGATCTCGAAGGGGTGCAGCGCCCTGAGCCCGGCGACCAGATCGGCGGCGCTGGCATAGCCCTGCGGGTGCGGCACGAAGCGACCGCCGTCCGCGGGCGGCGGATCGCCGCGCAGGGCGACGATGTGGCGCACGCCGGCGTTCCAGTACTGGTCGGCGACTTCGGCGATCTCGTCGCGGCTGGCCGAGACGCAGGTGAGGTGCGCGGCGGGGACCAGGCTCGTCTCCCTGACGATCCGCGCCACGGTATTGTGCGTGCGCTCGCGCGTCGATCCGCCGGCGCCGTAGGTCACCGAGACGAAGTCCGGCCCGAGCGGGGCGAGCATCTCGATCGCGTCCCACAGCTGGGCCTCCATTTTCTCGTTCTTCGGCGGGAAGAATTCGAAGGAGAAGCCGATGTCGCCCGGCAGGCCGGCGAACAGCGGAGTGTCCTCGCGCTGCGAAGGGGAAGGTTGCGTGGTCATCGTGCCGGGGTCCCTAGCTGCACCGGCGCGGGGGCGCCATCCTTGACCGCAGTCCAGATCTTCACGGTCAGCGGCCGGCCGGGCAGGGCGATCGCCGGGGCCGGAGCGAAGCCGGCCTCGCTCAGCAGCGCGAGCATTTGCTCGTCCGAGAAGCCGAGGCGGGCGTGGGCATGGCGCTCGCGCAGCTCCTCGCGGTCGTGCGCGGCGAAGTCGACCACGGCGATGCGGCCGCCCGGCCGCGCCACGCGCGCCGCTTCGGCCAGCACCGCTTCGGGTTCCTGCGCATAGTGCAGGACCTGGTGGAACAGCACGGTGTCGAAGCCGGCATCGGCGAAAGGCAGCCGGGTGAAATCGCCCTTGACCAGCTCGACGCTGTCGGGCGGCAGGTGCTGCAGCCGGGCGCGGGCGATGCGCAGCATTTCCGGGCTCTTGTCGAAAGCGGTGACGTGGCGGCTGTGCGGCGCGAAAAGCGCGGCCATGCGGCCGGTGCCGGTGCCGACGTCGAGCAGAGTGCCGAGGTCGCCGCCGGGGCTCATCGCCGCGAGCACATCGGCCAGCGCCTGCTCGACCGGTTCGTCGGGCGAATGCAGCACGCGCAGCGTGTCCCATTCCTCGGCATGGCGGGCGAAATAGGCTTCGGCAGTGGCCTGGCGGGCGGCGCGGATCGCGGCGAGATGGCGGCGGTCCTCGCCGCAGCGCGCGGCGAAGCCGGCGTCGTCGCGCTCGGCGGCGGAAAGCAGCTGCGCGGCGGCGGCACCGACCGGCGGGGCGCGGTCTTCGCCGATCGCGGCGCGCAGGAACACCCAGCTGCCTTCCTTGCGCCGTTCGGCCAGGCCGGCGTCGCACAGGATGCGGACGTGGCGCGAGACGCGCGGCTGGCTTTGCCCCAGCACCTGCGCGAGTTCGCCCACCGCCAGCTCCATGTGCGCCAGCAGCCGCATGATCCGCAGCCTGGTCGGGTCGGCTAGTGCCCGGAGAAGTGGATCGATCCGCATGGATGCCATATAAAGAAATCTTTATATGTTCGCAACCCCTGGCATTTCCGCCGCTTACGAGCCGGAGGGGCCGAATTGCCATGGTCCGGCCGCTGGTCTACACCATGCGCGCAGGCCGGCCGAAAGTGCGGTCGTTGCGCCTGCTGCACGACCGTTTGAACAATCGTAGGGGATTCGCATGAAGAAGATCGCTTATGCCGCGTTCGCGTCGGTGGCTGCCCTGGCGCTCGCCGCCTGCGGCAACTCCGACAAGGCCAACGACGAAAGCTCGGCCGAGAATGTCGAAATGCCCGCCGAGGAAGCGGTGAACGCGGCCGACGCGACGGCTGCCCCGTCCGACGTGGCGTCGGACGCTGCCGCTGCCGCCAGCGATTCCGCCGCGGCTGCCAGCGAAGCGGCCGAAGGCGCGGCCATGGAAGCCGAGAAGAAGATGTAATTCCGGCCGGGACGCTCGGCCGGCAGGGCAGGCCTCGTCGACCGAACGTTCGGCCAATCATGCAGCGGTCCCGGCGAAAGCCGGGACCGCTGGCCTTGCCGGCGGGCAGCAAGCCGGATCGCACGCAACCCTCCCGGCCCGGGAGGGTTTTCGTTTGCATGACCCGGACCGAGACGGCAACAGAGCGCCATGGCTGATACCCTCGACATCACGCTCGCCCAGATGAACCAGTCGGTCGGCGATCTCGCCGGCAATGCCGCGGCGATGCTTGCCGCGCGCGACAAGGCGAAAGGTTCCGACCTGATCGTCTTCCCCGAGCTGCAGCTGATCGGCTACCCGCCCGAGGACCTGATTCTCAAGCCGGCGCTGATCGAGCGCGCCGCCGCCGAGCTCGAGAAGCTGGCCCAGGCGACGGCGAGCGAGGGGCCGGCAATGCTGGTCGGCTCGGTCTTCGTCCGCGACGGCGCGCTGCACAACGGCGTGGCGCTGCTCGACGGCGGCAAGGTCGCGGCGACGCGGTTCAAGCGCGAGCTGCCGAACTACGGCACGTTCGACGAAGTGCGGCTGTTCCAGCCCGGCCCGCTGCCCGAACCGATCATCGTCAAGGGCACGATGATCGGCGTGCCGATCTGCGAGGACATCTGGCAGCCCGACGTCTGCCGCCACCTCGCCGAATTCGGCGCCGAAATCTTCATCTGCATCAACGGCAGCCCCTACGAGATCGACAAGGACACGCTGCGCATCGACGGCGTCGCCAAGCGCCGCGCGGTCGATACCGGCCTGCCGCTCGCCTACCTCAACCGCGTCGGCGGCCAGGACGAGCTGGTGTTCGACGGCGCCAGCTTCGTGGTCAACGGCGACGGCGGCCTTGCCGTGCAGATGGCCGACTGGGAAGAGCAGCAGGTCCGCACCCGCTGGACCAAGACCGCCAAGGGCTGGCGCTGCGACCGCGGCGACATCGCCCGGCTCGCCGATCATCCCGAGGACATCTACTGCGCCATGGTCCTGGCGCTGCGCGACTATGTGAACCGCAACCGGTTTCCCGGCGTGGTGCTCGGCCTGTCGGGCGGCATCGACAGCGCCATCTGCGCGGCGATCGCCGTCGATGCCCTCGGCGCCGACCGGGTGTGGTGCGTGATGCTGCCCAGCCGCTACACCAGCCGCGAGAGCCTCGACGATGCGGAAGCCTGCGCCAGGGCGCTCGGCTGCCGCTATTCGACGATCCCGATCCAGCCGGCAGTGGCCGGCTTCGACGAGATGCTGGCCGGCAGCTTCGCCGACCGGGAGGTCGACATCACCGAGGAGAACCTGCAGTCGCGCGTCCGCGGGGTGACGCTGATGGCGCTGTCGAACAAGTTCGGCCACATGCTGATGACCACCGGCAACAAGAGCGAGATGAGCGTCGGCTATGCGACGATCTACGGCGACATGGCCGGCGGCTACAATCCGATCAAGGATGCCTACAAGCTGACCGTCTTCGCCATCTCGCGCTGGCGCAACCAGCATCGGCCGAAGATCGGCCTCGGCCCCGAGGGACCGGTCATTCCCGAGAACATCATCGTCAAGCCGCCCAGCGCCGAGCTGCGCCCCGACCAGAAGGATTCCGATTCGCTGCCGCCCTACGAAGTGCTCGACCCGATCCTGCTCGGCCTCGTCGAGCACGAGAAGAGCGTCGACCAGCTGGTCACCGAAGGCTTCGACCGCGACACCGTCGCCCGCATCGAGCGCCTGCTCCACCTCGCCGAGTACAAGCGCCGCCAGGCCCCGCCGGGGGTGAAGCTCGGCAACCGCAACTTCGGCCGCGACCGGCGGTACCCGATCACGCATTCGTTCCGGTCAGGGTGAGAAGGCGCGACATGCACCCGACACACGGCATGAACGAATTCGTCACCACCCGCTTCGCCCCTTCGCCGACCGGCCTGCTCCATGTCGGCAACGTGCGCACGGCGCTGCACAACTGGCTGCTGGCGAAGAAAGCCGGCGGCCGTTTCCTGCTGCGGATCGACGATACCGATGCCGAGCGCAGCCGCGAGGAATATGTCGCGGCGATCCGCGCCGACCTTGCCTGGCTGGGGCTGGTGCCCGACGGCGAGGAGCGGCAGTCGGCGCGCGGCGATCTCTACGAGCGCGAGTTCGCCGCGCTCGTCGCCCAGGGCCGGGTCTATCGCTGCTACGAGACCGCGCAGGAGCTGGATCTCAAGCGCAAGGTGCTGCTCGGCCGCGGCTTGCCGCCGATCTACGACCGCGCCGCGCTGGCGCTGAGCGAGGCCGATCACGCGGCCCTTGCCGATGCCGGCGAGAAGCCGCACTGGCGCTTCCTGCTCGACCGCGACAGTGCGATCGAATGGCTCGACGGCATCCGGGGCCCGCAGCATTTCGATCCGCGCCAGATGTCCGACCCGGTCGTCCGCCGCGCCGACGGCTCGTGGCTCTACATGCTGCCCAGCGTGATCGACGACGTCGCCATGGGCGTGACCGACGTGCTGCGCGGCGAGGACCACGTCTCGAACACCGCGGCGCAGGTGCAGATGTTCGCCGCGCTCGGCGCGCCCGCCCCGCGCTTCGCGCACGAAGCGCTGCTGGTCGGGACCGAGGGCAAGCTGTCGAAGCGGCTGGGCTCGCTCGGCATGGCCGACCTGCGCGCCGCCGGGATCGAGCCCGAGGCGCTGGTCGCGCTGCTGGCGCGGCTCGGTACCTCGGACCCGGTCGACCCCTCGCTCGATGCCGATGCCCTGGCGGCGAGCTTCGACCTTTCGCGCTTCGGCCGCGCCCCGGCGCGCTTCGACGAGGCCGAGCTGCACCGGATCAATGCCGCCGTCGTCCATCGCCTGCCCTATGCCCGCGTCGCCCATCTCCTGCCCGCCGGCATGAGCGAAGCGGCCTGGGAAGCGATCCGCCCCAACCTTGCCCATATCGGCGAGGCGGCGGAATGGTGGCAGGTGGTAACCGGTCCGGTCGAGCAAGCGGATTTCGACGACGAGACGCGCGGCTATCTCGAGCTGGCGGCGGACACGCTCGCGGCGATGCAGTGGACCGGCGACTGCTGGCACGAACTGACCGGCGAGCTCAAGCAGGCGACCGGGCGCAAGGGCAAGGCCCTGTTCCTGCCGCTGCGCCAGGCGCTCACCGCGCGCGACCACGGCCCCGACATGGGCGCACTGCTGCCGCTGATCGGTCAGGACACAGCCGCCGCGCGCCTGCGCGCAGCGGCCGCGGGGTAGCCTGGGTTCGCCGCAGATCCTCCCCATGGGGAGAGGGGGACCGCGACGCGAAGCGGCGTGGTGGAGGGGTGTCCCCCTCTCCTCGAACGCTGACACCCCTCCGTCATTCGCTGCGCGAATGCCACCTCCCCCGATGGGGGAGGATCTTTTGGCCGCGCACCAGCTCCTGATCCCTCAGGCCGCCTCGACTTCCACCGTATCCTCGTTCGCCGCTTCGAGCAGGCGCTTCTCGACGGCCTTCAGCCGGGTCTGGCTGTCGATCTTCTCGCCGAGCAGGTCGGTGACGTAGAAGGTGTCGGCGGCGCGTTCGCCGTAAGTGGCGATGTGCGCGGAATGGACCATCAGCCGCGATTCGAACAGCGCGCGGGCAAGGCGGTTGAGCAGGGCCGGGCGGTCGCGGGCGTTGATCTCGACGACGGTGAAGCGGCTCGACGCCTTGTTGTCGAAGATCACCCGCGGGCGCACGTCGAAGGCATCCTGCCGCGGCCGGGCGAGCGGCCGCGCGGCAAGCTGCGGGACCAGCTTGACCCGGTTGGCCAGCGCATCCTCGATCGCGGTGCGCAGCCGGGCGAGCTGGCCGTCTTCCATGAACGGCCGGCCGAGCGGGTCCTGCACCAGGAAATTATCGACCGCCATGCCGTCGCGCGCGGTATGGATGCGCGCGTCGATGATGTTGCCGCCGGCGAGGTGGATGCCGCCGGCGATGCGGTAGAACAGCCCCGGGTGGTCGGTGGCGACGACGGTCACCAGCGTCGCCCCGCGCGCCGCGTAGTATTCGCTGGCGATGGCCAGCGGCTGGCCGCGCGCTTCCGACAGCAGCACGAGGTTCTTGGCGATGATGTCGTCGGGCTCGGCGATCCAGTAGGCGTCGCCGAGCAGCTTGCCGATGTCCTCGACCAGGGCCTTGTCCTTGCCCAGGCGCTCGCGGACCTGGGCCTTCTTGGCGGCGATGCGCTGCACCCGGCCGTGCTGGACGTGGCCGAGCCGGAGGCGTTCCTCGGCGGCGTCGTGCAGCTCGTGGATCAGCTGGCGCTTCCAGCTGTTCCAGGTGTTGGGCCCGACGGCCCGCGTATCGACGATGGTCAGCAGCGTCAGCTGGCGCAGGCGGTCGACCGACTGCACGACTTCGACGAAGTCGGCGATCGTCTTCCAGTCGGCGAGGTCGCGCTTCTGCGCCGTCGACGACAGCAGCAGGTGGTGGCGCACCAGCCAGGCGACCAGCTCGGTCTCGTTGTCGTCGAGGCCCAGCCGCGGGCAGAGCTTCATGGCGATGTCGGCGCCCAGCACCGAATGGTCGCCGCCGCGCCCCTTGGCGATGTCGTGCAGCAGCACCGCGCAATAGAGCGCGCGGCGCGAATGGACCTTGTGGACGATGTCGTTGGCCAGCGGGTGGTCCTGCTTGAGCTCGCCCTTCTCGATCCGCGCGAGCAGGCCGATCGCGTGGATCGTATGCTCGTCGACCGTGTAGTGGTGGTACATGTCGAACTGCATCTGCGCGTTGACCCGGCCGAAGTCGGGAATGAAGCGGCCGAAGACGCCGGCCTCGTTGAGCCAGCGCAGCACCTTCTCGGGATCGTTGCGGCTGGTCAGCAGCTCGAGGAACAGGGCATTGGCGCGCGGGTCGCGGCGCACGTCGCCGTTGATCAGGCGGTTGTCGCGCGAGATCAGCCGCAGCGTGTCGGGATGGATCTCCAGCCCTTCGGCATCGGCGGTGGTGAAGATCTCGAGCAGCCGCACCGGGTCCTGGACGAACCAGTCGTCCTCCAGCGCGCGCAGCTTGCCGCCGGTCACGCGGTAGCCCTTGACCATGCGCGAGCGCGCCCGGAACCCGGCGAAGAAGCCGCGCGGCTTCTGCTGGGCGAACTGCTCGTCGAGCTGGGCGAGGAACACGCCGGTCAGGTTGCCGACGACTTTCGCCTGCAGGAAGAAGTACTGCATGAAGCGCTCGACCGCGCTCTTGCCCGGGCGGTCGGAGAAATTCATCCGCGTCGCCACTTCGCGCTGCAGGTCGAAAGTCAGCCGGTCCTCGGCGCGGCGGGTGATGGTGTGCAGGTGGCAGCGCACTGCCCAGAAGAAGGTCTCGGCGCGGCGGAAGGCGCGGTACTCGTCCTGGCTCAACAGGCCGACTTTCACCAGCTCGCTGGGGTCCTGGACCTTGTGGATGTACTTGCCGATCCAGTAGAGCGTGTGCAGGTCGCGCAGCCCGCCCTTGCCTTCCTTGACGTTGGGCTCGACCACGTAGCGGCTGTCGCCCAGCCGCTTGTGCCGCTCGTCGCGCTCGGCCAGCTTCTCCGAGACGAACTGGCGCTCGGTGCCCTTGACCACTTCGTCGCGGAAGCGCTGCCGGGCTTCCTCGAACAGCGCCTGGTCGCCCCAGATGTAGCGGCCTTCCAGCATGGCGGTGCGGATCGTCAGGTCGGAGCGGCACATGCGCACCATGTCGTCGAGCGAGCGGCTCGAATGGCCGATCTTGAGCCCCAGGTCCCAGAGGAAATAGAGCATCGCCTCGATCACCTGCTCGCACCACGAGGTCTGCTTGATCGGGGTGAGGAAGGCGATGTCGACGTCCGAATGCGGCGCCATTTCGCCGCGCCCGTAGCCGCCGACGGCCATGATCGTCAGCCGCTCCCCGGCCGAGCGGTTGCTGGCGCGATAGACGCGCTCGACCACGTGGTCGTGGATGATGCGTACCAGCTGGTCGACCAGGAAGGCCTGCGCCTCGGCGACGTCGTGCCCGGCCGAGGGCCGCTCGGCCAGGCGCCGGGCGATCTCATCGCGGCCGTCGGACAGCGCCGCGCGCAACAGCTCGACGATCGCCGGGCGCGCGGCGGGCGCGCCCTTGTCCTGGACGAGGCCGGCGATCTGCTCGCTGATCGCGCGCCGGTCGATCACGGCGCGCTGGTTGGAAATGCGGATGACGCTCATGCGGACGGTCTAGAGCATGTGCGGGGGCGGTGGAATCGGATTTGTGGGCAGGGGAGTGAAGCAATTCGCGATCGCGGGCTCGACCCGCGACGGCGATGGGGCCTGGCGAACAAATCACCAGTGACATTCCCGCGCCGGCTGTGCCAGAAGCGCGCGCATCCGCATCCGTCAGAAGGATCAGGCATTTGCTTCTCATGACCGCCGCCGCTGCCGCAAGCGCCGATCCCATCCACTGGGCCGACCTCGGCCTCAGCCGCGGCATCGAGCTCGGCTTCTTCACGCTGCGCTGGTACTCGCTCGCCTATCTCGCCGGGATCGTGCTCGGCTACTGGCACCTGACGCGGATGGCGCGGGCGCCGGGCTCGCCGCTGGCGCAGCGGCATTGCGACGACCTGTTCTTCTACTGCACGCTGGGGATCATCCTCGGCGGGCGGCTCGGCTATGCGACCTTCTACGCGCCGGAGCTGTGGGCCGACCCGGTCCAGCTGGTGCAGCTGTGGCACGGCGGGATGAGCTTCCACGGCGGCCTGATCGGCACCCTGATGGCGATCGCCTGGGTATCGTGGCGCGGCGGGCTGAACTTCGTGCGGACTGCCGATTACCTCGCCACCTGCGTGCCCTTCGGGCTCCTGTTCGGCCGGCTCGCCAACTTCGTCAACGGCGAGCTGTGGGGGCGGGTCGCGGGCGAGGGCGTGCGCTGGGCGATGGTCTTTCCCGACGCCGGCCCGCTGCCCCGCCACCCGAGCCAGCTTTACGAAGCGGCGCTCGAAGGGCTGGTGCTGATGGCCGTGCTGCTGCTGCTGTTCTGGAAGACGCGGGCGCGCTGGCGGCCGGGCCTGCTGGTCGGCACGTTCACGCTGGGCTACGGGCTCAGCCGCTTCACCGTCGAGTATTTCCGCGAGCCGGATTCGCAGCTCGCCGAATTCGCCGCGCGCACCGGCCTGTCGATGGGGCAGTGGCTGACCGTGCCGATGATCGTGGTCGGCCTTTACTTCATCGCGCGCGCCCTGCTGCGGCCGCCGCTCGGCAGCGGTGTGCCGGCGCCTGCATGACCACAGCCGAAGAGCCGCTTGCGGCGATCTTCGCCCGGCTCATCGCCCGGACCGGGCCGATCGGCCTCGGCCACTACATCGGCGAGAGCAACGCGCGCTACTATGCCTCGCGCGACCCGCTGGGCAGCGAGGGCGACTTCATCACAGCGCCCGAGATCAGCCAGATGTTCGGCGAATTGATCGGCCTGTGGCTGACCGACATGTGGCAGCGCGCCGGCAGCCCGGCGCCGGCGCACTATGTCGAGCTGGGCCCGGGCCGCGGCACCCTGGCGCGCGACGCCCTGCGCGTCGCGCGTCGGCAGGGCCTGGCGCCGGCGGTGCACCTGGTGGAAAGCTCGCCGGCCTTGACGGCGCTGCAGCGCGACGCCGTGCCCGGCGCGACCCGGCATGACGACCTCGCCACGGTGCCGGAGGACGGGCCGATCCTGCTGGTCGCCAACGAATTCCTCGACGCGCTGCCGGTGCGCCAGCTGGTGCGGACCGGCGAGGGCTGGCGCGAGGTCATGGTCGATTGCCGCGACGGGGCTTTCGTGCCCATCGCCGGGCCGCGCCCGATGGACGCGGCAGTGCCCGCGACCTGGCGCGAGGCGGCGGAGGGCACCGTGCTCGAAACCTGCCCCGGCGCGGCGACGGTGGTCGGCGAGGTCGCGCGGCGGCTCGTCGCGCAGGGCGGCGCGGCGCTGTTCATCGACTACGGCCACACCGCGCCGCGCACCGGCTCGACCCTCCAGGCGCTGCGCGCGCACCGCAAGGTCGATCCCTTCGCCGCGCCGGGAGAAGCCGACCTCACCACCCATGTCGATTTCGCCGCGCTCGCCGCCGTCGCCCGCACCCAGGGCTGCCGCTGGCTGGGCACGGTGACCCAGGGCGACTGGCTGCAGGCGCTGGGGATCGAGGCGAGAGCCGCAGCGCTCGCCACCGCGGCGCCGGACCGGGCGGCGGTGCTGGAGCGCCAGAAGCAGCGGCTGGTCGATGCGGGGGAGATGGGGCAGCTGTTCAAGGTCATGGGCCTTGCCGCGCCCGGGTGGCCGGACGGCGCGGGGTTCTGAGAGGACAAGATCCTCCCCGGAACGGGGAGGGGGACCGCTCGCGAAGCGGGCGGTGGAGGGGGCTCTCCTCATCGACGCTGCGTCAAGAGGGTAGCCCCCTCCACCACCGCCTGCGGCGGCGGTCCCCCTCCCCGTGCCGGGGAGGATGTTATCTCCCCACTTCCCGGACCCTGACGTCCCTCGGCACCGGCCGCGGCGGCACGGCTTTCAGCCAGGCTTCGAGTGCGTCGATGTCGCTTCCCCCGATCACCCGATCGCGCCGCCCGATCAGCGCGGTATAGCCGTCGCCGCCGTTGGCGAGGAACGCATTGGTCGTCACCCGGTACGAGGTCCCCGGATCGATGGGCTGGCCGTTCAGCACCATCGCCACCACCCGCTCGCCGGCGGGCGCCTTGCGGTCGACGACGTAGGAGAAGCCCGCCGAGGGCGAGAGGAACTGCTCGGGCCCGGTGTCGATGAAGCTCTGCTCGAGCACTGCCTTGATCTCGGCACCGGTCATGCTCTGCGTCACCAGTTCGTTGTTGAACGGCTGCACGGCATAGATCGCGCCGAAAGTGACGCTGCCGTCGGCGGCGGGGATCAGCGAGGTGCGGATGCCGAAGGGGTTCATCAGCGCGATCTGCGCGCCCGCTCCCGCCGTGGCGGCAAGCTGCGCGTCGGCGATGAGGTTGCCGAGCGGCCCGCCCAGGTCGACCGAGCCGGCCGGGTTCCTTTCCGCAGGCCCGGAGAGCGTTCCGATCACCCGCTCCGAATAGGCCTTCGCCGCCGCGGCATAGCGCGCGACATAGGCAGCGACGTCGGCGCGCGGCTCGAAGCGCGGGACGAGGTCGCTGTTCGCCACGGGTCCGCGCGTCGCGACATAGGGCCGCGACTGGACGACGACGTTGGCGGCGCGGCGGGCGACGACGCGCCCGGCGGCGGGATCGATCGACAGCGCGATGTCGGTGACGTAGGCGCCGTAGACCCCCGCGCTGGTCAGCAGCACCGGGTGCGCCGGGTCCACCGCGCCGTAGTCGCAGACGTAGGGCCAGTGGGTATGGCCCGAGACGATGACGTCGACGCCCGGCTTCAGCCGCGCGACGATCGGCTGGATGTCGCCGGCGAATTCGGCGCAGCCGCTGGGGTCGGTGAGCACCTTGGTGCGCCCGCCCTGGTGGATCAGCACGACCACCGCGTCGGCGCCCTGCGCTTTCAGCCTGGGCACGGCGGCATTGATCGCATCGGCCTCGTCGCCGAAAGCCAGGCCGCGGATGCCCGCGGGCGAGACCAGCTCGGGCGTGCCTTTCAGCGTCAGCCCGACGAAGCCCAGAGTCACCTTGCGGCGGCCCTGGCCGAAACTCCTGAGCCCGGTCGCCGGGAACAGCGTGCGCCCGTCCTCGGTCAGGGTGCTGGCGGCAAGGAAGCGGAAGCCGGCGCCCTCGAACGTCTCGAGCTGGCACGGCTTGCGCGCCGTATGCTGCGCGCAGCCGCCGTTCTGCATGCGCAGCAACTCGTCGCGGCCGCGGTCGAATTCGTGGTTGCCCACCGCGTTGAAGTCGACCTTGATGCGGTTCATCACCCCGATCGTCGGCTCGTCGAGGAACAGCGAAGAGGCGATCTGCGATGCGCTGATCATGTCGCCGGCCGAAACCGTGACGTGGTTGGGATACTTGGCTCGGACGGCATCGATCGCCGAAGCCAGCCAGGCCGCGCCGCCGGCCGGGACGCCGACCATGCCGCCCTTGCCGTCGGGGATGAAGGCCGACTGGTTGGGCGGCTCGATCGCGCCGTGGAAGTCGTTGAAAGCGACGATGCCGACGGTGACGGGCTCGGTGCCGGGGCGCGAAGCCATCGGCCCCGCGCAGGCGGCGAGGAGAAGCGGGGCGAGGAGAGCGGAGGCTGGGCGGCGCATGACGGTCGGGGTTTGGCTGGGTTGGATGACGGGAGTTTTGCACACCGCCAGACCCCCGTCACCCCCGGTCACATCTGCGTGGGATTATCTCCTCGCGCACCCACTCGTCATGCTGCACTCGTTCAGCACCCATCGCGCCTCCGGGTCCACCGGTGCGTGGGGAGAAATGGGCCCTGAAACAAGTTCAGGGTGACGATATGCGAGAGGTCACGACCATTCGGGAAGTGCGCGGCGTTGCCTGCTCCCCAGCCTTCGCCGCGGATCAAACGTCCAGGTTTGCCACGTTCAGCGCGTTCTCCTGGATGAAGTCGCGGCGCGGCTCCACGACGTCGCCCATCAGCCGGGTGAAGATCTCGTCGGTGACGTCGGCGTCCTCGACCTTGACCTGCAGCAGGATGCGGTTGTCGGGATCGAGCGTGGTTTCCCACAGCTGCTCGGCGTTCATTTCGCCGAGGCCCTTGTAGCGTGCGATCGACAGGCCCTTGCGGCCGATGGCGAGGACGGCGTCGAGCAGTTCGGACGGCCGCGTGATCTCTCCCTCGTTGCTGAGGGGGCGAGTCGGGGCGGGGGCATTCGCTTCCTCGTCCTCTGTTGCCGGCTCGGCTTCGGGGGCCTCTTCCACCGCGACGCCGCTTTTCACCAGCCGCGTGGTCGAGGCGTAGACATCGGCCTGCTCGCCGGCCAGCCGCGCGAGCTTGCGGGCCTCGGCGCTGGTCAGGAAGGCGGCCTCGATCACGTGGTGGTCGGTCACCCCGCGCCACAGGCGCTGGACGGTGACGTTGCCGTTCTCGGTCATCGCGGCGGTCCACTTCGCCTCGCGGTCGCCGATGTCGAGCCAGGTCGCGGCCTTGGCCAGCGCCGCCTCGCGCCCGGCCCGGTCGAGCTCGGGATCGAGCACGCCGGCAAGCGCCAGCGCCTCGATGATCGCGGGGTCGTAGCGGCGCGGGACGAAGGCCATCAGCTTGCGCATCTGCTGCGCGTGCTTGACCAGGCCCTCGAGCTCGGCCCCGCCGCGCGTGCCGCCCGCGGTCTCGAGCACGCGGCCCTGCAGCCCGGCTTCGACCAGGTAGCGATCGAGCGCGTCGGCATCCTTGAGGTAGACCTCGCTGCGGCCCTTGTTCACCTTGTAGAGCGGCGGCTGGGCGATGAAGAGGTGGCCGGCGCGAATGATCTCGGGCATCTGGCGGTGGAAGAAGGTCAGCAGCAGGGTGCGGATGTGGGCGCCGTCGACGTCGGCGTCGGTCATGATGACGATCTTGTGGTAGCGCAGCTTGGCGAGGTTGAACTCGTCGCGGATGCCGGTGCCCATCGCCTGGATCAGCGTGCCGACTTCCTTCGACGAAATGATGCGGTCGAAGCGCGCCCGCTCGACGTTGAGGATCTTGCCCTTGAGCGGCAGGATCGCCTGGATGTGGCGGTCGCGCCCCTGCTTGGCCGAACCGCCGGCCGAATCACCCTCGACCAGGAACAGCTCGCACTTGGCGGGGTCGCGCTCCTGGCAGTCGGCGAGCTTGCCGGGCAGGCTGGCGATGTCCATCGCCCCCTTGCGCCGGGTGAGCTCGCGGGCCTTGCGCGCCGCCTCGCGAGCGGCGGCGGCGTCGATAATCTTCTGGACGATCGACTTGGCGTGGCCGGGGTTCTCCTCGAGCCATTCGCTCATCTTGTCGGCCATCAGGCTTTCGAGCGGCTGGCGCACTTCGGAGGAGACCAGCTTGTCCTTGGTCTGCGACGAGAACTTGGGATCGGGCAGCTTGACCGAGACGATCGCGGTCAGCCCCTCGCGCATGTCGTCGCCAGTAAGGCTGACCTTCTCCTTCTTGAGCATGCCGGAGCGCTCGGCATAGCCGTTGAGCGTGCGCGTCAGCGCGGCGCGGAAGGCGGCAAGGTGGGTGCCGCCGTCGCGCTGCGGGATGTTGTTGGTGAAGCACAGGACGTTTTCGTAGTAGCTGTCGTTCCACTCCAGCGCGACATCGATGCCGATGCCGTCGCGCTCGGCCGAGATGGCGATCGGATCGGGCATCAGCGCCTGCTTGTTGCGGTCGAGCCAGGAGACGAAAGCGGCGATGCCGCCTTCGTAGAACAGGTCGTGCTCGACCACCTCCTCGTGCCGCTTGTCGCGCAGCAGGATGCGCACGCCCGAGTTGAGGAAAGCGAGCTCGCGGTAGCGGTGCTCGAGCTTCTCGAAATCGAACTCGGTGACGTTCTTGAAGGTGTCGGTCGAAGCGAGGAAAGTGACGCGCGTGCCCTTCTTGGGGCGGCCGTTCTCGATCGGCGCGTCGCCCACCACCTTGAGCGGCGCTTCGGCGTCACCGTGGCGGAAGCGCATCCAGTGCTCCTTGCCGTCGCGCCAGATGGTCAGCTCCAGCCATTCGGACAGGGCATTGACCACCGAGACGCCGACGCCGTGCAGGCCGCCGGACACCTTGTAGGCATTGTCGTCCGAAGTGTTCTCGAACTTGCCGCCAGCGTGCAGCTGGGTCATGATGACTTCGGCCGCCGAGACGCCTTCCTCGCTGTGGATATCGGTGGGAATGCCGCGGCCGTTGTCGGTCACCGAGACCGAGCCGTCGGGATTAAGCTCGATCAGCACGAGGTCGCAGTGCCCGGCCAGCGCCTCGTCGATGGCGTTGTCGGATACCTCGAACACCATGTGGTGCAAGCCCGAGCCGTCGTCGGTATCGCCGATGTACATGCCGGGACGCTTGCGGACCGCATCGAGACCCTTGAGGACCTTGATCGAATCCGCGCCGTAGGCGTTGGTGTTGGGAATGTTTTCGTTCGTGCTGGCCATGCCCAGCATATAGGCACGAAGGGGCCCTGGAGAAAGCGGATTCGGCCCCCTCCATCCACAGAAAAGCCCGCCGGGAGGGCGGGCTTTCTTGTCTATCGGATCGGGGAGGGATCCGGCCTTGCGCTTCGGCCGGGCATTCCCGACTTCAGCGACAAGGCCGGTCCTTTCGCGCCGCCACCTCAGGCGAGAGTGGCGGCGAACATCAGGCCGCTGGTGCCGAGGGCAACCGCGAGGCCGAAGACGTTCAGAACGATGCGTTGCATGTGCCTTACTCCTTCAATGCGCAGCTCCCGGCTGGGGGCAGATGCCGGGCCGGGAACCCCGTTCGCAAATGCAACATAGCTAGGTTAGTAATATTTGCACTCGCAAAAGAAACAATAGAAGTTGCACAATACGCAACTGAGCGTATTGCGGCGGCGCTTCGCTCGTCGGCGGCGACGCTGCCGCGCCCCGAGGGAGCAGGCTACTGGACACCCGGCCCGCACGCGATTAACTGCCGGCCATGAGCGTCCAGCCTTCAGATTCCATCCTCATCGTCGACTTCGGCAGCCAGGTCACGCAGCTCATCGCGCGGCGCGTGCGCGAAGCCGGGGTCTATTCGGAGATCGCGCCCTTCGGCAGCGCCGAGGCCGCCTTCGCGCGGATGAAGCCGAAAGGCATCATCCTCTCGGGCTCGCCCGCCTCGGTGCTCGATGCCGACGGCCCGCGCATCCCCGGTGCGATCCTCGACAGCGGCCTGCCGATGCTCGGCATCTGCTACGGCCAGCAGGCGCTGATGCACCAGCTCGGCGGCGAAGTGCTCGAAGGCGACGCAGGCGAATTCGGCCGCGCCTTCATCGACATCGCCGACAGCTGCGCGCTGTTCGACGGCCTGTGGAGCGAAGGCGAGACGCACCAGGTGTGGATGAGCCACGGCGACCGGGTGACGCGCCTGGCTCCGGGCTTCCGCCCCGTGGCCGCCAGCGCCGGCGCGCCCTTTGCCGTGATCGCCGACGATGCGCGGCGCATCTATGCGATGCAGTTCCATCCGGAAGTGGTGCACACGCCCGACGGCGCGAGGCTGCTCAAGAACTTCGTGCGCCACGTCTGCGGCCTCGCCGGCGACTGGACCATGGCCGAGTTCCGCAAGACCAAGATCGAGGAGATCCGCGCCCAGGTCGGTTCGCGCCGGGTGATCTGCGGGCTTTCGGGCGGGGTCGATTCGGCCGTCGCTGCCGTGCTGATCCACGAGGCAATCGGCGACCAGCTGACCTGCGTCTTCGTCGACCACGGGCTGATGCGGCTGGGCGAGAGCGAGCAGGTCGTCTCGCTGTTCCGCGGCCACTACAACATCCCGCTGGTCCACGTCGACGCATCGACGCTGTTCCTCAAGGGGCTGGAAGGGGTCACCGATCCCGAGGCCAAGCGCAAGTTCATCGGCAAGACCTTCATCGACGTCTTCGAAGGCGAGGCCAAGAAGATCGGCGGCGCCGAATTCCTCGCCCAGGGCACGCTCTATCCCGACGTGATCGAGAGCGTCAGCTTCACCGGCGGGCCTTCGGTGACGATCAAGAGCCACCACAACGTCGGCGGCCTGCCCGAGCGCATGGACATGAAGCTGGTCGAGCCGCTGCGCGAGCTGTTCAAGGACGAAGTGCGCGAGCTCGGCCGCGAGCTCGGCCTGCCCGAGATCTTCGTCGGCCGCCACCCGTTCCCCGGCCCCGGCCTTGCCATCCGCATCCCGGGCGAAGTCAGCCGCGAGCGCTGCGACATCCTGCGCAAGGCCGACGCGATCTACCTCGAGGAAATCCGCAACGCCGGGCTCTACGATGCCATCTGGCAGGCTTTCGCCGTGCTGCTGCCGGTCAAGACGGTCGGCGTCATGGGCGACGGCCGCACCTACGACAATGTCTGCGCGCTGCGCGCCGTGACTTCGACCGACGGCATGACCGCCGACATCTACCCCTTCGACGCCGCTTTCCTCAGCCGGGTGGCGACGCGGATCATCAACGAGGTCCGGGGCATCAACCGGGTGGTCTACGACTATACCTCGAAGCCGCCCGGCACGATCGAGTGGGAATGAGCCCGTCAGCTCGACCAAGGTGCTTGGCCAAGATAGCTTCGGGCCATCGCACGGAAATTCGGTGCGCCTCCTGCTTGACACCCAGATGCTGGTCTGGATGGTCGATGGCGATCACCGGCTCCATGCCGGCTGGATAGCCGCCATCGCCGCGCCGGACGCTTCGCTGCACGTCAGCTCGGTGGTCGCGTTCGAATATACCGATCTGCAGATGAGCAAGCGGATTCCGGTCGATGAGCCTCTGGCCGAGCTGGTGGACAGGTTCGACCTGGCGATCGAGGACTTTCCGCAGCACTGCTGGCGCCTCGCTTCCGACTTGCTGCCGATCCACCGCGACCCGGTCGACCGCATGCTGGTCGCCCACGCCCTGGCCGAGGGCTTTACGCTGGCGACGGCCGATGCGAACATCCGGCGCTATCCCGTCCGTTCATCTGATGCGACAACGACAAGAGGAGAGGAACATGCGGCGTTTCAAGATGCTGGTCTTTTCGGAGCCCTTCGAGGGCCGGGAGGCGGAATTCGACGCGTGGTACACGGGGCGCCATCTCGACGACATCTGCGCATTGCCCGGCTTCGCCACGGCGCAGCGGTTCAAGCTGCACAGCGTCTCGATGGGCAAGACGCTGAACAAGTACCTGGCGATCTACGACATGGAGACCGACGATCCCGACTGGGTGATCGAAAACATGTTCGCCATGCGCGATACGCCGGCGATGCCGATCGACCCGGCCTTCAACCTCGATGCGACGTCGGTGATGCTTTACGAGGAGCTGACCGGGATCGTGCGGGAAAAGAGCGGCGCCGGCTGAACCCCCGCGCCGGCGGGGATTCAGCGCGTCGCGTCAGTCGCTCATGGCGACCTTGCGATAGGGCACGAACTGCTCGAGCCCGACGAAGCCGGAATACCAGAAGCCCGAACGGTCGTGCAGCTTGATCACATCGAGCCGGCAGAGCTGGCTGCCGTGCGGATTGGTCACCAGCACGTCGTCGTCGTCGAGCGCCTTGGCATTGGTCGGGCGGTTGACGTAGATCACGCGGCCGGAATCATAGACGATCGCGGTCTTGTCGATGACGCGCATGTCGCGCGAGGCGGTCAGCGGAATGCAGTCCACCGGCTTGCCGGCTTCGCGGCCGTCGAGGATCTTGGCGAGGCGCTCCTCGCCGCTGAGCTTGTCGCGGGCCTGCAGTGCCGGAGCCGAAAGGAGCGCGGCGCCTGCGGCGAGAACAAGGGCAATCGTTCGCATGGTTCTTCTCCTCTTCTCTTTTTGCGTCGATCGGCCGGGCCATAGCTGCGGCAAGCTGAACGGAGCCTGAGTCGGCCGGAGGTCAGGCGGTTCCCCCGACGGTCAGGCCCTCGATCAGCAGCGTCGGCTGGCCCACTCCGGCAGGCACGGACTGCCCGCCCTTGCCGCAGACGCCGACGCCTTCGTCGAGCGCCATGTCGTTGCCGATGCCGGTCACCCGCGTCAGCACGCTGGGTCCGTCGCCGATCAGCGTCGCTCCCTTGATCGGGGCGCCGAGCCTGCCGTTCTCGACCCGGTAGGCCTCGGTGCAGGAAAAGACGAACTTGCCGGAGACGATGTCGACTTGCCCGCCGCCGAAGCTCTTGGCGAAAATGCCGTCCTTCACGCGCGACAGCAGCTCGGCGGGATCGTCGTTGCCGCCGCGCATGAAGGTGTTGGTCATGCGCGGCATCGGCGCGTGGGCATAGTCCTCGCGGCGGCCGTTGCCGGTCGCGGCGACGCCCATCAGGCGCGCATTGAGCCGGTCCTGCATGTAGCCCTTGAGGATGCCGTCCTCGATCAGCACGGTCTCCTGCGTCGGCGTGCCTTCGTCGTCGACCGACAGCGAGCCGCGGCGGCCCGTGATCGAGCCGTCGTCGACCACGGTCACTCCCGGCGCGCCGACGCGCTCGCCGATGCGGCCGGAGAAGGCGCTGGTGCCCTTGCGGTTGAAGTCGCCTTCCAGGCCGTGGCCGACCGCCTCGTGCAGCAGCACCCCGGGCCAGCCCGGGCCGAGCAGCACGGTCATTTCGCCGGCCGGCGCATCGACGCTTTCCAGGTTGACCAGCGCCTGGCCGAGCGCGGTGTCGATGGCGTGGTTCCAGCTCGCTTCCTCGAACAGCTTGTCGTAGAGCCAGCGCCCGCCCATGCCGAAATTGCCGGTCTCGCGCCGGCCGTTGCTTTCGGCGACGATGCCGACGTTGAGCCGCACCAGGGGGCGGATGTCGGTGGCGACGAAGCCGTCGGCGCGGACGATCTCGACCACCGACCAGCTGCCCGACAGGCTTGCCGAGACCTGGCTGACCCGCGGGTCGCGGGCACGGGCGGCGGCGTCGATCCGCTCGAGCAGCGCCACTTTCTCGGCAAAGGGGATCGCGTCGAGCGGCGAGGCGTCGGTGTAGAGGTGGCGGTTGTTCTGCCGCGGCGCGGCGGCGGGGCTGCCCCGGGCCGGATCGAGCAGCTGCAGCGTCTCGCCGGCGCGGCGGATAGCGGCGGCGGAGATCTCGTTGGCATGGGCAAAGCCGGTCATCTCGCCCGAGACACCGCGCAGGCCGAAGCCGGCGTCGCGCGAATAGTCGGCGGTCTTCAGCCTGCCGTCGTCGAAGCCGAAGCTCTCCGAGGCGATGAACTGCAGGTAAAGCTCGCCGTCGTCGCACCTGGCGAGCGTATCGCGGGCGACGGCCTGGGCTTCCTCGGGCGAAAGCTGGCCGGAACGGTAGAGCAGCGAGCGGGGATCGGCTGGTGTCATGCGCCTGGATATAGGCGCTTTCGCGGCGGGCGCCAGACCGAGCCGCACTGCCCCGCCTTCCACCGATGACCCGTCACCCCTGCGCAGGCAGGGGCCCATCCGCCCTGGCGCGCCTGCGCAACGGTGCCGCGATGAGGAAAGTCTGTTTGGGCCCCTGCCTGCGCAGGGGTGACGGGTGGCTTGGTCGAAGCCCTAGAGTGATTTCGAGCCAGATGGAATCATCCGGCGACTCGGAAATCACGGTAAAACAAACTGCTAGAGTGCTGGCTTTGATGCAATCAAAGTCGGAAGCACTCTAGACGCTCGCCCCCGAGGCGATGTCCGGCAGTGCCGCCTGGTCCAGCCCATCGGCCGGGCCGCCACGCAGCACGAAGCGGCGGTCGCAATAGCCGCAGTCGACGTAGCCGTGCTCGTCGATCTCCAGCCAGACGCGCGGATGGCCGAGCGCGGCGCCGCCGCGGATGTCGGTGGCACCGTCGCATTTGACGCGGGAGGAATCGGTGAGGATCGTTTCGGGCGGCGGGATCATGCCTGCCCGATAGCAACGCCAGGGCCGCTTTTCCAGCCTTTACGCGCGGCCGATCCTGCCGCACAGAGCAGGCCATGAGCGACGGCACCGCGATCAGCATCAGGAACCTCGTCAAGCGCTATGCCGGCAGCAAGGGCGAGCCGGGCAAGCTGGCGCTGGACGGCGTCAGCTTCGACGTTCCGCAAGGCGGGATCTTCGGCCTGCTCGGCCCCAACGGCGCGGGCAAGTCGACGCTGATCAACATCCTCGCCGGCCTGGTCATGAAGACTTCGGGAACGGCGGAGATCTGGGGCTTCGACATCGACCGCGACCGGCGCAACGCCAAGCGCGCGATCGGCATCGTGCCGCAGGAGATCGTCTTCGATCCCTTCTTCACCCCGGCCGAGGTGCTGGAAATCCAGGCCGGGCTCTACGGCGTTCCCCCCTCCATGCGCCGCACCGTCGAGCTGCTGCGCGCGGTCCACCTGTCGGACAAGGCGAACGCCTATGCCCGCACCCTGTCGGGCGGGATGAAGCGGCGGCTGCTGATCGCCAAGGCGCTGGTCCATGCTCCGCCGGTTCTGGTGCTCGACGAGCCCACGGCCGGCGTCGACGTCGAGCTGCGCCGCCAGCTGTGGGACCTGGTCGGCCAGATGAACGCCGAAGGGGTGACGGTGGTGCTGACCACCCACTACCTCGAGGAAGCCGAGGAGCTGTGCGACCGTATCGCCATCATCAACCACGGCAAGCTCATCGCCAACCAGCCGACGCGCGAACTGGTCGAGATGGCGCGCGAGAAGATCGTCGTGCTCACGCTCGACCGCGACATTGCCGCGCTTCCCGGCCATCCCGCATTCCTCAAGTGCGAGCGCACCGGCGACCGCACGGTCGAGATCACCTATGACAAGGACCGTACCAATGCCGGCGAGGTGCTGGCCCAGGTCCAGGGCCAGGGCTTCGCCATCGTCGACGTGACCACGCGCGAGGCGGACCTCGAGGATGTCTTCGTGAGCCTGACCAGCGCGGCGCGGCAGCCGGCATGACTCACGACGTCATCATCGTCGGCTCCGGAGCCGCCGGGCTCACCGCGGCGCTGACTCTGGCCGAGAAGGTCCGCGTGCTGGTGCTCGCCAAGGGCACGCTCACCGGCGGCTCGACCGCCTGGGCGCAGGGCGGGATCGCGGCGGTGCTCGATGCCGGGGACACTTTCGAGAACCACATCCGCGACACGATGGTCGCCGGCGCCGGACTAAACCGCCAGGAAGCGGTCGAATTCGTCATCGAGCGGGCGCCGCATGCGATCGACCGCCTGGTCGAGCTGGGCGTGCCGTTCAACACGGAAGGCAACAACCTCCACCTCACGCGCGAGGGCGGCCATTCGCACCGTCGCATCGTCCATGTCGACGACGCGACCGGCTGGGCGGTGCAGTCGGCGCTGGTCAAGGCGGCGGAAGCGCACCCCAACATCACCCTGCTGCCCAGCCGTGCCTGCATCGACCTGGTCACCGGCCGGCACGAGCAGCGCTATTCGGGTTCGGGCCGGGTCTGGGGCGTCTACGCGCTCGACCAGGAGACCGGGCGGGTCGAGGCGCACACTGCCCGTGCCACCGTGCTGGCGACCGGCGGGGCGGGGCGCGTCTACCAGTTCTCCACCGCGCCGCGCGGCGCCACCGGAGACGGCATCGCCATGGCCTGGCGCGCCGGCGCCCGGGTCTCCAACATGGAGATGATGCAGTTCCACCCGACCTGCCTCTACAACCTCGAGGTCAAGAACTTCCTCATCACCGAGGCGGTGCGGGGCGAAGGCGGGCAGCTGCGCAACCCGCGCACCGGCCACCGCTTCATGCCCGACTACGACGAGCGCGCCGAGCTGGCGCCGCGCGACATCGTCGCCCGCGCCATCGACAACGAGATCAAGCGCGACGGCCTCGACTACGTCCATCTCGACATCAGCCACCAGCCCGCCGACTTCGTGAAGGCCCACTTTCCGACCATCCACGACAAGCTGCTCGCGCTCGGCATCGACATGACGAACGATCCAATCCCGGTCGTTCCCGCCCAGCACTACACCTGCGGCGGCATCGTCATCGATCTCGTCGGCAAGACCGACCTGCCCGGCCTCTATGCCGTCGGCGAATGCACCGACAGCGGCCTCCACGGCGCCAACCGCCTGGCGTCGAACTCGCTGCTCGAATGCTTCGTCTTCGGCGAGGCCGCCGGCGCCGACATCCTTGCCCGGTGGGATTCCTTCGACGGCCCGCCCCCGGTCCGCGGCTGGGACGCAAGCCGCGTCTCCGATTCCGACGAGGAAGTGGTCATCAAGCAGAACTGGACCGAGATTCGCCGCTTCATGTGGAACTACGTCGGCATCGTCCGCACCACCAAGCGGCTGGAGCGCGCGCAGCACCGCATCATGCTGCTGACCGAGGAAGTGAACGACTACTACGGCCACTTCCGCGTGACGACCGATCTCATCGAGCTGCGCAACCTGCTCGAGACCGCCGGGCTGATCGTGAAATCGGCGCGGAAGCGCCACGAGAGCCGCGGCCTGCACTACACGCTGGACTACCCGCGCATACTGGCAACGGCGCAGGACACGGTGCTGGTGCCGTAAGGGCGGCCGTTCAACGTATTGTCGGTCAGGAAGATGCGACTGGTGGCGTGAGGCTTCCGGTCTGCCCGTCGTCGCTGCGCAGGGGGGCTGCAGCTATGCGGCTGCTTTGCGCGGTCGCGTCTGGTCGCCGCGGCCTGCAAGCAGGCCAGCGATGGAAATGTCCTCGTCAAGTTCGTCCCAGTGCAAGCCGGCGCGACTGAGTTCGACTTTGGCGCGCAGTTCGGGACTGCCGTGGAGCAAGCGCGGGAACCAGGCCAGCGGAATGCCGAGCGTCCGGCCGTCGGCGAGGTCGACCCAGAAATTGTCGTCGTCGAAACGCACCGCGAGCGGTTCTGGCGAGACGGCTTGCAGCTCAGTCAAAAAATCCATGCCAGGCACTCTCAATCATTGTGCGGCGTTGCTCTATAACAGCAACCAGCTGCGTTAGCACGTGCGAAGGAAAGCCGCGATTGTAGGCGACGGCGACTTCGGGATGGAGCCAGAACTTCGCGTTGTCGCGCCCTTTCCTGACGTGGATATGCACGGGCTCGCGCGGATCGCCCTCGTCGGCGAAGAAGTGGAAGCGATAGCCGTTCCATTCGAACACCTTGGGCATGGCGGCAACAGGCCCTCATCAGTCCACGTCCCGGGGCGGGAGTGGAGTTACTCCGCCGCGATCCCCTTCGCTGCGAACATGTCGGGCCCGTCCTCGCTCGCCGCATCGTCCGCGCCGCCGTCGTTGGCCTTGGCCTTGCGGCGCTGGTCGAAGTTCGCCCAGACGTCCTGCCAGTTGCCCTTGGTCGCGCCCTTGGAATATTCGGTGGCGCGGGTCTCGAAGAAGTTCGCGTGCTCGACGCCGTTCAGCAGCGGGGTCAGCCAGGGGAGCGGGTGCTCCTCGATCATGTAGATCTCGGGCAGGCCAAGCTGGCCGAGGCGCCAGTCGGCGATGTAGCGGATGTAGCGCTTGATCTCCTTGGCGCTCATCCCCGGGACCGGGCCCATCTCGAAGGCGAGGTCGATGAAGGCGTCCTCGAGCCGCACGGTCTTCTGGCAGCAGTCGATGATGTCTTCCTTGACCGACTTGGTCAGGCAGCCGCGCTCGCGCACGAAGGTGTGGAACAGCTTGGTGATGCCTTCGCAGTGCAGGCTCTCGTCGCGCACCGACCA
>CAUJJI010000203.1 GCA_963205265.1 Pseudomonadota bacterium | reverse complement strand
CGGGCATTGTCGCGAAACACGCCGGGAGCCAGATCCCAGACCGGATCGCCGTATCGCGAGATATGCGCGCGATCGAAGCCGGGGCGCAGCGGTGCGGACAGGAGCACCGGGAGGGCATCACGTTCATCGCAGCCCTCCGCCAGAACCTGGAGGGCGGTCATGCGCGGGCCTCGGGCGGCAGATAAACCGTGGGAGGCTCGGCCGTGACCTGCGCCCGGGCCCTTGCCACCACGTCGTCGCCGAAGGCGGGCAGTATCTGCTGAACGATGCGGTCACGGGCATGGCCGAACTTGGCTGCCCAATCGGCCGCGCTCAGGCCGGCTCGCTGATCATCGACGAAGGAGAGGAACGCGAGGATGGCGGGAAGCTTGCGCGCGGTGATGACCGCGTTGCGACAATCTAGGCACCCCCAGAACGGCGTGGGACACGCGGTACCGGCAGATGTAAAGGGACTGGAATAGAAGTTGCCGCAGCTGGCAAGCCAGACGTCCTGTTCGCCGTCGAGAAGTGCGCGCGAGACGCCTTCATCATCCGGAGTGGGGCTCGCTAACTCGCCGCGCAGTCGCTCTTCCTCTGGAGGAAGAAGGATCCTTGGCCCGGCCAGCGCTTCTTCAAGGGCATCCGCCACGGTCTGCTCGTGCAGCGGTCTGAGGGCCGGAATGTCGGCGTAGTGCCGTGCCGCGATCTGGACGGTATGGCCGACGGCGAAGCGGGCCATGTGCCCTTCGGTCTTGAGGTACCACAAGGCCTTGTGTGTCTTGCGTAGCTGCGAGAGGCGCAGGAATAGCGGTCGACCGGCGTCATCGACAATGCCGTGACGCTGCGTCCAGGCGTCGATCGTCATGCGCGGATGGCGGATACCAGCGGTGATCTCGTTGGTCTGATAATAGACCCAAAGGTTGTCGCTGGAATTATGCACCCTGGCCTTGGCGGAGAGTGCGATGATCCGCCGGATCAGGCCGCCCGGTGTCGATGAGCCGCCATCACGGACCCGGATCGTCTTGTGCTCGGCACCGTGGGCGCGAAGCTTGGTATAGGCGACATCGACGGTACCGCCCGAAGCATTGCGCAAACAATCGATCGTGAGCGACTTGCAACACTCCAGCTCGAGCCCCGTCTCCAGCGAGAGCAGAACGAGAAGCGGCACGACGTCGTGTGCGGTAAGGTAGTGGGCAGCGTGGAGGCTCAGGTTGAACCTTGCGCCGCTCAGTTCGCGAATCCACCGCAGCTTATACAGGCTCTGATATGCGGGGTCACGGTAGTGCAGCACGCCGCGCGCGTCGATGGCAGCGTGGGCTTGGCGGTAAGCGGCTTCTATCTCCGGCACCTCGTCGAAACGCGACCCTGACCGCAGGCGCGCCTCGATCGCAACAAGATCGGCGCGTGCCGCATCGCGGAGCTGGCGAGCGACGAATGGACTGTAGGCATCGCGTGGACGGGGGCGAACGTGGGGGTGTGAGCTGACGAAGCGCAGCCGTTCCCGCAAACCAGGATCAATAAGCTCGGGGCTATCGGCCGCAATGCGGCGAAGGACGGAGACGACCTTGGCGACATAGGTCGGCGCGTGCCCGCGCGACTTGCCCTGCGCGGCGAGCCATCGCTCGAACCCGTCGATATGGTAGGCACGAAGATCTGCGGGGCCGTTGATCCGGTCACCTGTCCCGGCAAGATAGGCAAAGAAGCTCGGCAACTGCGTCACGTATGTCTTGATCGACGAACGCACCAGGATGGGGCCGCGTGGGGCAACCAGCATGAACAGGCCGCGGGCAAAGGCAAGAGCCAGGCCACGGGGCTGCAAGCCGGTGAAATCCACGAGCAACTCGCCGCCGTATGGCGGATCGATCACGAAGCGCAGCGTGCTGATCCGCGACCATGGATCGGCCTCGGGCGCAGTCGCGGCGGCCTCGAAACTGACCTTGCGCCCTTTGCGTGGAGCAGCGGTCATGATGGAAGATAGCCCGGTACGAGTGCCAACAGCTCTTCGACCGCCGCATCGACAGTATCGGCACGCGTGGCAAGGTGATCGAGATAGATCGAGGTCGTGGCGAGGCTTGAATGGCCGAGCAATCGCTGGACCTGCTGCAGCGGATCGCCGACCAACTGGCGATAGCCTTCCATGGCGCCGACTGGTGCCGCAGCCTCGGCAAGGCGGCGCTGGATCAGCATGGCCAGCATGTGAACCGCGAACGAATGCCTGAGCTGATGGGGGCTGACCCGGACCGGGATGCCGGCATCCGTGCAGCGGCGGCTCGCCCGCGCGAAGATCGCCTCCCACGAGTTAGGGAGCACCGGATGCCCGACCTCCGTCAGCCAGAGCACCGCCGCTTCGCAGGGCGTTCCATCGTCGGCGCAAATAACAAGCCTTGCGCGTTCATCCGGTGTGACGACCTCCATGTCCATCGTGCCACCGCCAACGAGATGCAATGCGCGCGGTCCGAATGAGGGGCGGTGTATGAAGATCGGGCGGTCGATGGCTTCCCAGCCACGGCGCATTGCGAACTTGGCGACGGCTGCGGCTCGCTCCACGGCGATATAGGCGTCAAACATCGGCAACAAACGGCGCGGCAGCAATATGCCACGCCCCCTATCCCCCTTGGTAAGTGCCGCCGGAAGTTCGACCCGCCGCTGCCGTTCCGCGCGGGCGCCGCCAACCGGAATGTCGGCGGCGAGCAGAAAGGATGCCTCTTCCAGGCGCAGGCCAGTGGTGACCAACAGATCGGCGAACAGCGCGTTGCGCGCGCCATTGCGGTCACGTGCTCCAGGACGCTCTGTTCCCTCTACGGTCAGGCCGCGCAGGCCGACCTCGCGGAAGGCGCGGTAATCGGTGAGATCGATGAAGCGAACATCGGACCGACGGGCCGCGCGTTCATAGGCGTCGTTGCGGCCCGTGACGGCCGCGCGACGCCCTCCG
>CAUJJI010000202.1 GCA_963205265.1 Pseudomonadota bacterium | reverse complement strand
CCGCCGACAGCCTTGACTCGTCATTTCATATCAGGAATAACCATTCCACCAAGGCGTGTTTGCTGATCGAAACCGAAAGAGTTCATGACTGGAGCCGTAATAGAAGCCGGACTCGGCACGACGGCGATGGGAGAGTGAGAGGAACATGGAAAAGCTTTATGCTGGCTTCTCGGGCAGTTCCGCGAGGGTAATGCCCAACTACGAAGCGCTCACCAGACGCGAGTTCTACGATGGCGACCTCGTCAGCGAGACAGGCGATTTCAGCGGCGTCGATTTCGAGAAGGCGCTCAGCTCGCCGCTCGCCATCACGCGAATCACGACGCGGACAGAGCTGTCCTTTCGCCGGGCACCCCAGCACATCCGCAAGAACCGTGTCGGGCTGCGAGTCCTGTGGGTCGCGCTGACCGGCTCGGTGCGGATCGTGCGCGCAACCGGCACCACCGACATTGCCGCAGGCCGCGCCGGCTTTCTCGATTCCGGCGTGCCCTTTTCGGCAACTCTCAAGCGGTCGTCGGACGGATACCACTCATCATACCAGATCATCATTCCGCCCGACCTGTTCATGAGCCACCTGCATGAAGCCGAGCGCCTGTCCGAGCCCTTTAGCCTGGACACCCGCGAAGGCCTCACGGTGCGCGAGCTGCTGGAGGTACTGGCCAAGTACGGCGATCGCCTCAGCGACAAGACCGCCGAGCTGATGTCGCGCTCGTTGCTGGAGGCGACCGCCGACCACTTGCGCAACAGCGGAATCAACATGCCGCGACGGCAGAAGCTCGTCGACCGCCGGCTTTCCGACATCGAGAACTACATCAAGATGAACCTGGCCGACCCCGAACTCAGCTACGACAAGGTCGCCGTTTCCTGTGGCATCTCGCCGCGCTATCTGTGCTTCCTGCTCAAGGCCAACAACACCTCTTTCTCGGAACTCGTCTGGAAGAACCGGATGCCGAAGGCTCGCGACTGGCTGGTCTCGCCCAAGACGCGCGATTACCCGATCCACGAGATCGCCTACATGTCCGGGTTCAAGAGCGCCGCGCACTTCAGCCGCATGTTCAAGGCGACCTACGGAATGCCGCCGCGCGAATATCGTTCGCTGCATCGGACAGAATCGCAGCAGCCGGTCGACACAGCACGCGACTGCGGCCGCTATGCCGAGACGGAGACCCTCCAGGCCGCCTGACCCATATCGGGCACGGAGAAGGAGCGCATCAGCTACGGACAAGCCTCTTGTGCGACTTACCCGGCCATTCAGGAGGCCGCGTGGGCGGCAAGGAGGTTCGAATGTCCGACAGCAAGCCGATCGACCCCCTCTGGGCCTGGGGCGAGGATGCAGACCGGCCGCGGCTGCTGCACAGCATGATCCGGGTTCGCGACGTCGACACGTCGCTGCGCTTCTACTGCGACGGCCTCGGCATGACGGTGCTCGATCGCCACGACTTCGAGGCTGGCCGGTTCTCCCTCCTGTTCCTGTCCTATGCCGGCTATCGCGACGGACCCGCGGCAATCGAGCTGACCTACAATTGGGACCAGGGCAGCGACTACACGCATGGTAGCGGCTATGGCCACATCGCCATCGGCGTCCCCGACGTGCCGGCGATGTGGAACCGGCTCGCCGAGTTCGGGGGCCGCCAGGGTACTGCGCCAAAGGCGATGATGGAGGGCGCGCCTCAGCTGGCCTTCGTTTACGATCCCGACGGTTACGCCATCGAGCTCATACAAATACACCGCGCCCCGGTCGCAGCAGCGTGACCGGCAGCGCGACGGAGCCTGCGGAACCGTCGGAGCTCGTCGAGCGGTTATCGCAAGCGCTGGGCAGCGGCGCGGTGCTGACCGGCGAGGACATCGAAGCGCGCAGCTGCGACCCCTTCACCCACCTGCCGCCGGCTTCACCGGCCCTGCTGAGGCCGCGCTCGACCGACGAAGTGGCAGCGATTCTCGCGCAGTGCCATGCTGCGGGCCAACCCGTAGTCATCCACGGCGGCCGCACCGGTGTCGCCGGCGGCGCGATCGCCAGTGCTAGCGAACTGGTCGTCTCGCTCGAGCGGATGAATCGCATCATCGAAGTGGATCCGATCGGCGGAACGATGACGGTGGAGGCCGGCGTCGCCATCGAGGCCGTACAGGACGCCGCTGCTGCGCATGGCCTGTTCTATCCGATCGACCTCGGCTCCAAAGGAACCGCGACGGTCGGCGGCACCATCGCCACCAATGCCGGCGGCAACCGCGTGATCCGCTGGGGAATGACGCGGCAGAATATCCTCGGCCTCGAAGTCGTGCTTGCCGACGGCACCGTGCTCGATCTGCTCAATCGCTTTATCAAGAACAACACCGGCTACGATCTCAAGCAATTGTTCATCGGTTCGGAAGGTACCCTCGGTGTGGTCTGCAAGGCGGTGTTGCGGCTCGTCCCCGGGCCCACGTCGCAGAATGTCGCGCTTGTCTCGCTCGACAGCTTCGCCAAGGTGGTCGAACTGCTCGGTCGAGCACGAGGCTTGCCGCAACTCTCGGCATTCGAGGTGATGTGGCAGGACTACTATGCCATCGTCTCGGGCGATCCGGCGCGCAGGCTGGTCGATCCCGCCGCCGCCTTCTACGTGCTCGTCGAGGCGATGGGGTACGACGAGGAAAACGACCGCGACGCCTTCACCGGGCTGCTCGAGCAAGCGTTCGAGGATGGGCTGGTGGTGGACGCGGTCATCGCCAGTTCGGGCAAGCAAGCCGAGGATATCTGGCGTGTGCGCGAGGGCTCGGAAATCCTGGTGCGGGAGATGGGGCCGTTCATCTCGTTCGACATCAGCGTCGACATCAGGCGTGCCGACGAATTCGTCGTGGCGGTGCGCGCAGCACTTGCCGATGCGTTCGATGCCTGCCGCTCGGTCGCGTTCGGCCACCTGGGCGACAGCAACATCCACATCGGCGTGCATGTCGGGCCCGACACCCGCGAGCGCACGCACGAGATCGAAGCCTGCGTCTACGGCGTCTTGCGGGATTTCGGTGGCGCACTGACCGCCGAGCACGGAATCGGAACGCTCAAGCGGGATTTCCTGCCCGAGCACGTATCGCCCGCTGCCCTGGCGACGATGCGCCAGGTCCGTCGGGCGCTTGACCCGGACAACCTGGTAAACCGCCACGTCATGTTCGAATCCTGACTTCGTGTCCGTAGTTGGTTGCCAATTAGTCTGAAAGTGCAGTCAACGACCTAGTTTGACCAAGGTCAACATCCCGCGCCCTGCACGCCCCCACCCTCTCTGGACTGAACGCCAGTTGGAGAGGCTCCATGTACAAGGAAATGCAACCTGAGTTGGGCGGCTATGGGTTCGAGACCCCCAAGGCGGTCCTCGGCACGAGTTCGGTCGGCAAGCAGACCCTCGCCGAAATCCTGGCACGCGACGGCCAGCCGGTGCCACCGGTGCTCCAGCCCACGGGCGACCCGGTCGCCGTCGAAGGCATCATTCCCTTCGAACGCTATTTCGCTCCCGAGTACGTCGACCTCGAGGTCGAGCACCTGTGGAAGAAGCACTGGCAGATCGCCTGCCGTGAAGAGGACATCCCCAACGTCGGGGACCGGCTGACCTACGACGTCGTCGACCTGTCCTATATCATCGTCCGGTCCGCGCCGGATGAGATCAAGGCCTTCCACAACTTCTGCCCCCACCGCGGGCGACGGCTGTGCGATCATGCCGAAAACCTCGAGAATTTCCGCTGCCCGTTCCATGCCTGGAGCTGGAAGCTCGACGGCTCTCTCGAATGGGTGCCGGGGCAGGAAGACTTTCCGAGCGTCTCGGCGACTCACCATTCGCTTACCGAGGTCAAGGTCGGTCGCTGGGGCGGAAACGTCTTCATCAATCCGGATCCCAACGCCGTACCGTTCGAGAAGGCGCTTGGGCCACTGCCGAAGCTGTTCGCGGATCACCCGATGGAAGATCGCTATACGGTCGCGCACTTCCGCAAGATCGTGCGATGCAACTGGAAGCTGACGCAGGAAGCCTTCATGGAAGGCTACCACGTGCTCGAGACCCACTGGGACGGCATGCCGTTCTTCGGTTCGGCCTATACCCAGTACGATAATTGGGACGACGGTGACAGCCACGTCAATCGCCTCGCGACGCCGTCAGTCGTCCCCGACTATTGGGTGAAGGAGAGCGTGTCCCCCCAGGAAAGCGCGATCCAGTTCTGCCAGACCATGGGCCTGCCGCTGCCCGAACCAGGCACGATCGCGAACTACACCGAAGCTCGCGCCTGGTGCGCCACCCAGCGCCGCCTCGCGCTCGAGGCCGCATCCGGCCATGACCTTTCCGACAAGCCGAATTCCTACTTCCTCGAAATGACCAAGTGCTTCCTGTTCCCGAACCATCACCCCTGGTGGGGCGAGGCTCTGGCATGGTGGTACCGCTTCCTGCCCGTCGGTCGAGATCCCGGGCTGTCCCTCATGGAAGTGCGGGTAACCGCCCGCATCCCCAAGGGCCAGACACCGCCGCCGCCGCCGCCGATGCTGGAACTGGGCCCGGACGAGCGGACCGACGAATGCGAAGCGCTCGGCGTCGTCGGGCACATCCTGCACCAGGATATGGCGAACCTCGTCGAGATCCAGAAGGGCATGAAAGCCGCCCCACGGGAAAAGGCGTTCCTGACGCTCGCCCGCTACCAGGAATCGAACATCCAGCACTTCCACAACGTCTATCGCAAGGCTCTCGGCCTCGATTGACATTCGGCCTGGGGGAGGAACCGCCTCCCCCAAGCCGACGGAAAGTCCAGAACTGCAAATTGTCTTGCATCGCATTTGTGCCGCATAGCCAAGGGCGGCGCGGGGTGGGATGTGGGATGAGCATCGCGCGCGCCCTTTGCCGGGCGCGCGCTTGCGCAACCGAAGGATGGATGACGGGAAATGAGTGAGAACGCCGACGCTATTCGCGAAATCTGCGACAGCATCATTCGCAGGATCGACCGCAGCTACGTCGCGGAATGCGGCAAGCGCAATGAGTTTCCCGACAAGCTCTGGAAGATGTGGGCGGATAGTGGATTGCTGTCGATGGGCCTGCCCGAGGAATACGGCGGGTCGGGCGGTCACTTGTCGGACATCGTCCTGGCGCTCGACATCCTGCACCAGCACGCGCTGCTCCTGCCGATCGCAGTGACCAACTTCATGTCGCGCGAGCCCCTGCTGCGCTTTGCCAGCGAAGAGCAACGCCGTCGCTACCTCCCGCCGACGGCGAGCGGCGAATCGTTCTTCAGCTTCGGCATCACCGAGCCTGACGCCGGGACGAACACGTTCAAGATCAAGACCACCGCCATCCGGCAGCCCGACGGGACTTTCCTGCTCAACGGCGGCAAGACGTACCAGACCGCCTTCGTCGAATCGGACAATTGCCTGTTGGTGGCCCGAACCCAGCCCTACGATCCTGCGGAGCGCACCAAGGGCATCTCGCTTTTCATCGTCGACACCAAGCTGCCGGGCATCAGCGCCACGCAGATGGATATCGGCATGTACCTGCCCGAGAAGAACTACCAGACCTATTTCGACAACGTGGTTCTCCCGGCAGACTCGCTGGTGGGCGTCGAAGGCCAGGGCCTGAAGATCCTGTTCGAAAGCCTCAACTCCGAGCGCCTGCTGGTTGCGGCGATGAACGTCGGTCAGGCCGATTACTGCATCAACCGCGCAGCCGAATATGCCAAGATCCGCGCGCCGTTCGACACGCCGATCGGCGCCTACCAGTCGATCCAGCATCCGCTCGCACGCGCCAAGACCTACGTCGAAGCCGCGCGTACGATGTTGTACAAGGCCTGCGACAAGCATGACCTAGGCGAGAACATCGGGATCGAGGCCAATATGGTGAAGATCCTGTCGTCGGAGGCCTTCAAGATGGCGGCAGAAATCGCCATGACTTGCTTCGGCGGCGCGGGCGTCGACGTCTCGCAGGATATCCTGCCCTTTTATATCGCCGCGCAGAACAATCTCGTCGCGCCCGTCAACAACCAGATCGTGCTGAGCTTCATTGCCGAAAAGGTTCTGGGATTGCCGAAGTCTTACTGACGGCTTGCTCGCAACCGGCCCCGCGGCTTGCCTCGGGGCCGGTCGTGGCTGGCGTGGCGGTGCCGGCGTTCCGGCGTAGGTCGATCGGCCCGGACGCGCGCTACGCAGCCCGGAACGGCGTTATCACCTCGGCCGAGCCCATGAAGTAGTGCGAAAGGTCGAACGCCTCGCTCAAGGGCATCGCGTCGGTTCCGGCAAGCGCCAGGAGCTTCTGCTCCACCGCCACGGGATCGTCGCAATCGAGTTCGTAGATGGCCAGGTACTTCCAGCCCTCGCCCGACCTGAAGCGATAGCGCTCCGCGCCCGTCACCCCTTCCACCCTGAACACGTCGGCAAGGTGGACATCGTCGTACCAGCGGTTGAACTCCTCGTCGCGGTCGCCGACCGGGTTCGACAGGATCAGCATCTTGAACTTCGGCATATCCGTTCCCTTATCCTTGCAGCCGAACCAGCTCGCCCGATGCCGCCGCGGCCTCCACGGCCGCCAGCATGCGATGCCTTTCGACGGCAATTTCGAAGCCCATCCCCGTCGCGCCCTTGCCGTCCAGGGCGTTGGACAGCAGCCGGTAGACCTGCGCAACATTGAGCGCGACCCCGCTGATGCCCTCGGGAACCCAGCGGTAGCGGGCGGGAACGTCCAGCGGCTGGAGCTGCTTGTCCTTGCCGAACCCACCGCTCAGCGAAAGGTCGGACATCTGGGCATGGCCGCTCGCCGCCTCCAGCCTCAGGTCGCCCTTCGTTCCGTTGATTTCCCAGGCGAAGTTTGCGCCGCGCGAGGTTCCACCACGATAGTGAGCAACCGCCACTGCCCCGCTTTCCAACGTGCCGGTGACAACGACCTGGTCGGGCGTGCGCTTCTCCCAGGTTGCGCCGTTCTCCAGCTGGGTCACGACCGGCTGGCGGATCGCCGTCGTCGCCGACAGCGATGCGAATTCGCCAAGGCAATGGCACATCATGTCGACGGCATGGCCGAACGGGATGGTCATCAGCGTCGCACCGTTGGCCGGGTCCATCAGGTAGGTGTTGGGACGATCCACCCATCCCCCCCACTGGATGCCGGTGCCGAACATGTTCGACGAAATCACCTCGCCGATCTCGCCGGCGGCGATGAGATCGCGCAGGTATGCAACCGGCGGCGCGCACCGCGCCTGCAGGCCGATAATGCCCTCCAGGCCCGCATCCGATACCAGCCGGGCGATCTCCTCCGCTTCGGCGACCCCGTTGCCGAGCGGCCATTCGCAATAGACGTGTTTCCCGGCAGCCACGGCCGCCCTGACCAGTTCGAGATGGTGCGGCACCTTGACCGTGACGGCGATGACGTCGACGTCTGCGCATGCCGCCAGTTCTCCCGCCGAGGTGAATGCCCGGTCGGTCGACAAGCCGATTTCCGCGGCAGCCGCCTGTGCCGATTCCAGCCGGGTCGTAGCCACGGCAGTCACGCGATATTCGGGCAACCCCCTCAGGGCCGGAACATGCGCGACGGCAGCCCAGCTGCGGCCGGGCTCGTAACCGATGATCCCGACGCCGATCTGCTTCCTGTCCGACATTGCCGTTACATCCCCGCCAGCGCGCTGGTCCCGCCGCCGTCGACGACGAACTGGGCACCGGTCGAGAAGCTGGATTCATCGCTGGCCAGGTAGAGCGCCATGTTGGCAATTTCGCGTGGCCGGCCCAACCGGCCCATCGGCGTCATCTCGTGCAATTGCTCTTCGAGGCGCTTCGACGCCGCTTCACTCACTCGCCAGGGTTCGAAGATCGGCGTGTCGGTCGGTCCGGGATGGAGCGAATTGCAGCGGATGGCGAGCCCACGCCGGGCGAAATTGATCGCAATGGACTGGCTCATCAGCTTGACCGCCCCTTTCGTCGCCGAATAGCCGCAATCGGAAGCCGTCGCGAGCAGGGCCGAATTCGACGAGATGTTGATGATCGAACCGCTCGCCCCGCCCGGATTGCGCTGCATGAGCATGCCGCCATGCTTGCACCCCAGCATCACGCCGGTCACGTTGATCGCGAAGAGGCGGTTCCAGGCATCGACATCGATCTTCTCGAGTGGGCCAGTGCCGAGGATACCGGCGTTGTTGACGAGAACGTCGAGGCGGCCCTGCTCCTCCTCGATCCGCGCCATGACCGAGATCCATTGCTCTTCCCGGCTGACGTCGTGAGGAAGGAACACCGCGCCGGTTGCCGCCGCTAGTCGAGCGCCGTTTTCCTGGTTCACATCGCCGAAGTAGACTGTCGCCCCTTCTTCGACAAAGCGCTGCACCATTGCTTCGCCGAGTCCGGAGGCGCCTCCGGAAACAAATGCAACCTTGCCTTCAATCCTGCCCACCAAGTCCCTCTCCATCGATTGCCCCTGCCTGCGAAAGCTGCGCGCTTCGCCTCGCCCGGGAAATAGAGCCTGCCATGTCGAACGGCGGAATTCGTGCGGAGACGACCAACCTGCAGGAGGAAGCAAGGTCGAGAGCCATCGCAGGCAAGGTCCCGCATTGCCCCGATGCTATGGTCTCGAGCACAGGCTGTTCGAACTGGAGTGCCCGATGAAAATCCTCGTGCCCGTCAAGCGGGTCATCGACTACAACGTGAAGCCGCGGGTGAAGTCCGACGGCACCGGCGTCGATCTTGCCAACGTCAAGATGAGCATGAACCCGTTCGACGAGATCGCGGTCGAGGAAGCGAT
>CAUJJI010000201.1 GCA_963205265.1 Pseudomonadota bacterium | reverse complement strand
GACCCGGGACCGCTGGCGGCCGGGCTGAAGGTTCCGTCGACGAGGCCGGCGGTCCCGGGTCAAGCCCGGGACGACGGGAGCGTCTAGGGCGGAGTTAGCTCCATCTGCCGCCGTGCCCGATCTACCCTCACCGCATAACCCTCGCCCAGCAGCTCGAAGCCCGTGGTGGCCGGGTCATCCCAGTCCGCTGCCGTCATCGTCCTCCCGTCGAGCCTCCGCCACTCGCAGGGGCCGGCCAGCCGCGCCAGGGCTTCCGTCCGCGCCGCCCGCCAGGCGGCCAGTCCAGCGACGTAGTCCTCGAGCGCCCGGTCGCGGCGCTCCCAGTCGATCCAGGTGAGCGCATTGTCCTGCGCATAGGCGTTGTTGTTGCCCTGCTGGCTGCGGCCGAACTCGTCGCCGGCAGTGAGCATGATCGTGCCGGTCGAGGCGAACAGCGTGCCCAGCAGCGCGCGCAGGTCGGCCGCCCGCCGGGAGCCGACCTGCGGGTCGTCGCTGGGGCCCTCGGCGCCGTTGTTCCACGAGAAGTTCTCGCCGTGGCCGTCGCGGTTTCCCTCGCCGTTGGCCTCGTTGTGCCGCTCGGCATAGGCGACGCAGTCGGCCAGGGTGAAGCCGTCGTGGGCGGCGAGGAAGTTGATGCTGCGGCCGCTGCCTTCGCCGAAGATGTCCGACGATCCGGCCAGCCTGGTCGCCAACATGCCCAGGCCTTCGTCCCCGCGCCAGAAGCGGCGGACGTCGTCGCGGAAGCGGTCGTTCCATTCCAGCCAGTTCGCCGGGAACCGGCCGAGCTGGTAGCCGCCGGGGCCGCAGTCCCAGGGTTCGGCGATGAGCACGCGGTCGGCCAGCCAGGGGTCGGCGGCGAGCTCGGCGAAGAACGGCGCCTGCGGGTCGAAGCCGGGGCCGCGGGCGAGCACCGGGGCAAGGTCGAAGCGGAAGCCGTCGACGCCGCAACGGCGGACGAAGTGGCGCAGCGTGTCGAGCGCCAGGCGCCGCACCGCCGGATTGGCGAAGTCGAGCGTGTTGCCGCAGCCAGTGTCGTTGACCAGCGTGCCGTCCGGTCGCCGGGCGTAGGCGGCGTCGTCGAGCCCGCGCAGCGACAGGATGGGGCCGAGCACGTCGCTTTCGCCGGTGTGGTTGAGCACGATGTCGAGAATGACGCCGATCCCCGCGGCATGCAGCGCCGCCACCGTCGCGCGCAGTTCGGCCAGGCCGCCCGGAACCAGCCCGGGGTCGAGCGCCATCGGCGCCACCGGGTTGTAGCCCCAGCCGTTGGCAAGGCCGAGCGCGGGCAGGTGGCGCTCGTCGATCCAGGCGACGATCGGCATCAGCTCGACCGCGGCGACGTGGAGCCGTTTCAGATGGGCGATCACCGCCGGTTGGGCGAGAGCGCCGACGGTGCCGCGCAGCGCCTCGGGCACGTCGGGATGCAGCCGGGTGAGGGCCCGGACGTTGAGCTCGTAGATCAGCCCGCCGGGGGTGAAGCGGGGCGCCGCCGGGGCGACGTCGGGCAGGGCAGGCGGGACCACGGCCCTCGGGACCAGCGCGGCGGTGTCCACGCCGAATTCCGACAGGCTCCAGTCGAAGGAGAAGCGTCGGTCGAGTTCGACCGCATAGGGATCGACCAGCAGCTTGGCGGGGTCGAACCACGCGCCGCGCTCGGGCGCCCAGCTGCCCTCGGCGCGGTAACCGTAGCGCAGGCCGGTGCAGTCCTGCGGCACGCTCGCGCACCAGTCGTCGCCGTCGTGCTGCATGGGAATGCGCGTCTCGCGGCCATCTGCGAACAGGCAGAGCTGGACCGCGCCGGCCCGCGGCGAGCGGACGCAGAAGCGCGTGGTCGTCCCGTCGACCTGCGCGCCGTAGGCCTCGCTCATCCGATCAGCGAGCGATAGAGATCGGCATAGGCCTTGCCGCTGGCCTGCCACGAGAAGTCGCAGCGCATGCCGTTGCGCTGGATCCGGCGCCACTCGTCGCGGTCGCCGTAGAGCGCGACGGCCCGGTCGATCGCATGGGCCAGCGTCTGGCGGTCGATGCGGCCGAACTGGATGCCGGTCGCCACCCCGGCGGCGATCGCGGCCGGGTTGGCGTCGATCACCGTATCGGCGAGGCCGCCGGTACGGGCCACCACCGGGACGCAGCCGTAGGCGAGGCCGTAAAGCTGGGTCAGCCCGCACGGCTCGAACCGCGAGGGGACGAGGATCGCGTCGCCGCCCGCCTGCATGCGGTGGGCCAGCGCCTCGTCGTAGCCGACCAGCACGCCGATCCGCCCGGGATGGCGCGCCGCCGCCTGGCGCAGGCCCTGCTCCATCGCCGCGTCGCCGGCCCCTAGCACCGCCAGCCGCGCGCCGATGCCGACGAGATGGTCGAGCACTTCGACCAGCACGTCCATGCCCTTCTGCCAGGTTAGCCGGCTGATCACGACGAACAGCGGGCCGTCGCCCGGCTCGAGAGCGAATTCCTCTTCCAGCGCCCGCTTGTTGCGCAGCCGCCGATCGAGCTTGCGCGCGGTGAAGCGCTCGGCGATTTCGGGGTCGGTCTCGGGATTCCACTGCACCGTGTCGATGCCGTTTAGTATGCCGCGCACCCGCTCGCCACGGCTGACGATCAGGCCTTCCAGCCCCATGCCGAATTGCGGGTCGCGAATCTCGGCGGCATAGGTCGGGCTGACCGTGGTGATCGCGCTCGCCGCTTCCAGCCCGGCTTTCAGGAAGCCGACGCCGCCGTGGTATTCCACCCCGTGCATCGACCAGGCGCTGCGCGGCAGGCCGAGGCCGGCGAAGGTCTCCGCACCGAACCAGCCCTGGAAAGCCATGTTGTGGATGGTCATGACAGAGGGCACCGCCCGTCCGCCTTCGGGCGGGGCGAAGCGGAGGTAGGCGGGTGCCATGGCCGCCTGCCAGTCGTGCGCGTGCAGCAGGTCGAAGCGCTTGCCCTTGACCAGCCCCCCGGCGAGATCGGCCGCCGCCCGGCCCAGCGCGGCGAAGCGGCGCCAGTTGTCGGGCCAGTCCTTGCCGTCGCCGGCGGTATAGGGGTTGCCCTCGCGCGAGAACCAGGCGGGCGCGTCGAGCACGACCAGCGCATGGTCGCCGATCCTGGCCGACAGCAGCCGCGCCGGCTCGCCGACCAGCGAGGCATAGGCGTGCAGCTGCCGCCCCTTGCCGATCGCGCGCATGACCGAGGGATAGCCGGGGACCATCACCGTCATCTTGACGCCGTGCGGCTCCACTGCTGCGGGCAGGGCGCCGACGACGTCGGCCAGGCCGCCGGTCTTGACCAGCGGCAGCGCTTCCGATGCGACCGAGAGGACGCGGACGTTCACCCCAGCCGCTCGATCATCGCCTTGTTGATCAGGCACACCCCGTTGTCGGTGCGTCGGAAGCGGCGGGCGTCGAGCACCGGATCCTCGCCCACGACCAGGCCTTCCGGGATGCGCACGCCGCTGTCGATGATCACCTTGCTCAGCCGCGCGCCGCGGCCGATGTTGCAATAGGGCAGGATCACCGCCTCGGTTGCGCTCGAGAAGCTGCCCATCTTGACGCCGGTGAACAGCAGGCTGCGCCGCGCCGTGGCGCCCGAGACGATGCAATCGTTCGAGATCAGCGAGCAGATCGCCGTGCCGCGCCGTCCTTCCTCGTCGTGGACGAACTTGGCCGGCGCGGCGACCACGGCGTCCGACCAGATCGGCCAGTCGCGGTCGTACATGTTGAGCTTGGGCACGGTGTCGGTGAGGTCGAGATTGGCTTCGAAATAGGCGTCGAGCGTGCCGACGTCGCGCCAGTATTCCTCGATCTCCTCTGCCGCGCGGATACACGAGGTGGTGAAGCGGTGGGCCACCGCCTTGCCGTGCTTGACGATGTAGGGGATGATGTCGCCACCGAAGTCGCGCTTGGAATCGGGGTCGGCGGCGTCGCGGCGCAGCTGTTCGAACAGGAACTTGGTCTCGAACACGTAGATGCCCATCGAGGCGAGGGCAAAGTCGGGGTTGCCGGGGATGCCGGGCGGGTCCTTGGGCTTTTCGACGAAGCTGGTGATGACGTCGTCCTTGTCGACCGCCATCACTCCGAAGCCCGAGGCGTCCTTGCGCGGCACCACCAGCACGCCGACAGTGACGTCCGCGCCGGAATCGACGTGCTGGCGCAGCATCACCTCGTAGTCCATCTTGTAGATGTGGTCGCCGGCCAGGATGACCATGTATTTCGGCGCGTGGCCCTCGATGATGTCGATGTTCTGGAACACCGCGTCGGCCGTGCCCTCGTACCACAGCATTTCCGAGATGCGCTGCGAGGCGGGCAGGATGTCGAAGCTCTCGTTGCGCTCGGGCCGCATGAAGTTCCAGGCGCGCTGCATGTGGCGGATCAGCGAGTGCGCCTTGTACTGCGTGGCGACGCCGATGCGGCGGATGCCCGAATTGATCGCGTTCGACAGCGCGAAGTCGATGATCCGCGCCTTGCCGCCGAAATAGACCGCGGGCTTGGCGCGGTTGTCGGTCAGTTCGTTGAGCCGGCTGCCGCGTCCCCCGGCAAGGACATAGGCCATGGCCTCGCGCGCCAGCGGCTGTCCGGGTGTGTCTTTCATTCGTAAGCTCCAGTGCTACCCCGCGCCACTCCAGTCCTTCCGCGCGCCACTCCCTTGCTTCCCCGCGAAGGCGGGGATCTCAGGCCTTTGCAAACGGCCTTCTGCAGAGGGCCGGGGCCCCGGCCTTCGCCGGGGATCGAACCGTTCCTGCGTGTTCGCGAAACTGCGTTCACCCCTCGAACTCCAGCATGATCGTCGCCAGCGGCGGCAGCGTCACCTGCGCCGCGCCGTGCTCGGCCTCGACCTTGCCGAGGTTGCCCTTGCCGCTGCCGCCGTAGACCGCCGCGTCGCTGTTCAGCACTTCGCGCCAGGTCCCGTCGCGGGGCAGCGGCAGGCGGTAGCCCGAGCGCAGCGCCGGGGTCATGTTCGCGACCACCGCCACCGGCGGCGCGCCCGGCGCCTTGCGCAGCCAGGCGAAGACCGAATTCTCGGCATCGTCGACCACCAGCCATTCGAAGCCTTCGCCCTCGCAGTCGCGCGCGTGCAGCGCCGGCTTGTCGCGGTAGAGCCGGTTGAGATCGCGCACGAGATTGCGCACGCCCTCGTGCGATGGCGCCGCGCGCAGCTCCCAGTCGAGTGCGCGGGCCTCGCTCCATTCGCGGCGCTGGGCGAATTCCTGTCCCATGAAAAGGAGCTTCTTGCCCGGATAGCCCCACATCAATCCGTAATATGCCCTAAGGTTGGCGAACTGCTGCCAGTCGTCGCCGCTCATCTTGGCGAGCAGCGATCCCTTGCCGTGGACCACCTCGTCGTGGCTCAGCGGCAGGACGAAGTTCTCGGAAAAGGCATAGACCAGCCCGAAAGTGATGTCGGAGTGATGGAAGCGGCGGTGCACGGGATCGCGGGCCATGTACTGCAGCGTGTCGTGCATGAAGCCCATGTTCCACTTGAAGCCGAAGCCCAGGCTGGTCGCCGGCCCCTCGTCGTAGGCGGGCAGAGTGACGCCCGGCCAGCTCGTCGATTCCTCGGCGATGGTGACGATACCGGCGTGGCTGCCGTAGAGCGCCTTGTTCGTGGCGCGCAGGAAGGCGACCGCTTCCCAGTTCTCGCGGCCGCCCTCGGGGTTCGGGATCCATTCGCCCTGCTTGCGCGAGTAGTCGCGGTAGAGCATCGAGGCGACGGCATCGACGCGCAGTCCGTCGACGTGATAGCGCTCGGCCCAGAACAGCGCATTGTTGACCAGGAAGCTCGCCACCTCGCGCCGCCCGAAGTTGTAGATCGCGGTGTTCCAGTCGGGATGGAAGCCGAGCCGCGGGTCCTCGTGTTCGTAGAGCGCGGTGCCGTCGAAGTGGGCGAGGCCGTGCTCGTCGGTCGGGAAATGGGCGGGCACCCAGTCGATCAATACCGAGATCCCGGCGCGGTGGGCGCCGTCGACGAAGCGGGCAAAGCCGGCCGGGTCGCCGAAGCGCGCGCTGGGCGCATAGAGCCCGGTGGCCTGGTAGCCCCAGCTCGGGTCGTAGGGGTGCTCGGAGACCGGCATGAACTCGATGTGGGTAAAGCCGAGGTCGACGACATAGGGGATCAGCCGCGAGGCCATTTCGTCCCAGCTGAGGAACCAGCCGTTGTCGTCGCGCTGCCACGATCCGGGGTGGACCTCGTAGATCGAGACCGGCACGCGCCGGTGGTCGACCGCGGCCCAGTGCGCGCGGTGCGCGGCGTCGCCCCAGCGGTGATCGGGCACCGGCTCGACCACAGAGGCCGTCCCGGGCCGCAGTTCGGTGCGGAAGGCAAAGGGATCGGCCTTGAGCGGCAGCAGCTTTCCGGTGCGGTCGGCGATCTCGTACTTGTACTTTTCCCCGGCGCCGATCCCGGGAACGAAGGCTTCCCACAGACCGGTGTCGCCGCGCGTGCGCATCGGATGGGCGCGCCCGTCCCAGTGGTTGAAGTCGCCGACCACCGAGACGCGGCTCGCGTTCGGGGCCCAGACCGCGAAGTGGACCCCGCCCTCGACCAGCTGCGCGCCGAGCTTGTCGAACAGCCGCAGGTGAGAGCCTTCCGCGAAGAAGTGGTCGTCCATCGCGCCGAAGCGGGAGTCGCTCACGAGGCGAATCCGGCCACGCTCAAGCTTCCCCGTGCCGGGGAGGATTTGTCTTGTGCCTCGTTCAGTTCCGGACCTTCCAGATATCCCGCGCATATTCGCCGATCGTCCGATCCGAGGAGAACCAGCCGACATTGGCGATGTTGCGGATCGCGCTGGCGCGCCAGCCGGCCTGATCTTCCCAGCGGGCGTCGACGCGCCGCTGGGCGGCGGCATAGCTGTCGAAATCGGCGGCGACCAGGAACCAGTCGCTGTCGTAGATGCCGCCGATCAGATCGGCATAGCGGTTCGGATCGTCGGGCGAGAACACGCCCGAGGCGATCGCCTGCAGCGCCTGGCTCAATTCGCGGGAGCCTTCGATGATCTCGCGCGGATTGTAGCCGTTGGCGCGCCGTTCGGCGACTTCGTCGGCAGTCAGTCCGAAGATGACGATGTTGTCGTCGCCGACGCGGTCCTTGATTTCGATGTTGGCGCCGTCGAGCGTGCCGATGGTCAGCGCCCCGTTCAGCGCGAACTTCATGTTGCCGGTGCCCGATGCTTCCATGCCGGCCGTGGAGATCTGCTCCGAAAGGTCGGCGGCCGGGATGATCAGCTCGGCCTTGCTGACGTTGTAGTTGGGCACGAAGATCACTTTCAGCAGCCCGCCCACCGACGGATCGGAATTGATCCGCCGTGCGATGTCGTTGGCCAGCTTAATCACCAGCTTGGCATTATGATAGCTCGCCGCGGCCTTGCCGCCGAAGATCTTGACCCGCGGCACCCAGTCGCGTTCCGGATGGCTGCGGATCTGGTCGTAGAGCGCCACGGTCTCGACCAGGTTGAGCAGTTGCCGCTTGTATTCGTGGATGCGCTTGATCTGGACGTCGAACAGGGCATCGGGATTGATCCGGATGCCCATGGCTTCCTTGACATAGGCGGCGAGCGCCACCTTGTTGGCGCGCTTCACTTCGGCGACCCGTTCGCCCAGCGGCGCATCGCCGGCGAGCTTGTTCAGGTCGGCCAGCGCCTCGGCATCGTCGAGGAAGGCGTCGCCGATGGCGTCGCGCAGCAGCGCGGTAAGCCCGGGGTTGCACTGCTGCAGCCAGCGGCGCGGAGTGACGCCGTTGGTCTTGTTGTTGATCTTGTCCGGGTAGAGCCGGTGCAGGTCGGAAAAGACCGTCGTCTTCATCAGCTCGGTATGCAGCGCGGCGACGCCGTTGACGCTGTGCGCGCCGGCGAAGGCGAGGTTCGCCATCCGCACGCGCCGGTCGCCGCCTTCGTCGATCAGCGAGATCGCCGCGACCGCGCCGTCCTGCAGCCCGGCCTTGCGGGCTTCGCGCAGCACGCGCGAGTTGATCGCATAGACGATCTGCATGTGCCGCGGCAGCAGCCGCTCGAACAGCGGCAGCGGCCAGCTTTCCAGCGCCTCGGGCAGCAGGGTGTGGTTGGTATAGGCGATCGTCGCGCGGGTGACGGCGAGGGCTTCGTCGAACTCGAGCCCGTGGACGTCGACCAGCAGGCGCACCAGCTCGGCGACCGCGACGGCGGGATGGGTGTCGTTGAGCTGGATTGCGGCCTTGTCCGGCAGGCTGCGGATGTCGCCGTGGTACTGGACGTGGCGGCGGACGATGTCCTGGATCGAGGCGGCGGTGAAGAAATACTCCTGCCGCAGCCGCAGCTCCTGCCCGGCCGGGTTCGAATCCGCGGGATAGAGCACGCGGACGAGGCTGTCGGCGCGGACCTCGTTCTCCAGCGCGCCGATGTGATCGCCGGCGTTGAAGGCGTCGAGACGGATCGGGTCGAGCGCGCTGGCGGTCCACAGCCGCAGCGTGTTGACTCGCTTGCCGCGCCAGCCGACGACCGGCGTGTCCACGGCCGAGGCCTCGACCTGCTCCGCCGGGCGCCAGGTGACGCCGTCGCCCTGGGCGACGACCTCGCCGCCGAAGCCGATGCGGTAGGCGCTTTCGCGGCGGTCGAATTCCCAGGGATTGCCGTGGGCCAGCCAGGTCTCGGGCAGCTCCACCTGCCAGCCGTCGTCGATGCGCTGGCGGAACATGCCGTTCACGTAGCGGATGCCGTAGCCGTAGGCCGGGATGTCGAGCGAGGCGAGGCTTTCCATGAAGCAGGCGGCCAGCCGGCCCAGGCCGCCGTTGCCGAGCGCGGCGTCGGGCTCGAGGTCTTCCAGTTCGGCCAGGTCGAGGCCGTGGTTGCGCAGCGCCTGCTCCAGCTCGGAAGTCAGGCCGAGATTCGACAGCGCGTCGCGCAGCAGCCTGCCGATGAGGAATTCGAGGCTGAGGTAATAGACCCGCTTGCCGCTCTCGGCGTAGGTCTTGCGGGTGGATTCCATCCAGCGGTCGATGATCTCGTCGCGCAGGGTGAGGACGGCTGCGGTGAACCAGTCGTGGGCCTTGGCGGCGCGCTCGTCCTTGCCGACGCGATGGCGCAGGACGTCGATGAGCTTGGCGTCCATCGCGGAGGCCTGAACGTTGCGGTTCATGTCCAAGGGCGAAGCTCCATGTTGCTCCAGGTGGTTCCTCATGCCTCCGACCGCATGGCTACGGCAGAGCGGCGGGCTTCGGCAAGCCAATTGTGCGGCGCAGCAAAAGAATTCGACTGCGGGGCGAAGCGTGTTAGACCGGGAACGACGAGGAAAGCGAAGGACCCGCATGACCGAGCCCACCGACCCCTCCGCCCAGCCGTGGTGGCGCGGCGCGGCGATCTACCAGATCTACCCGCGCAGCTTCCGGGACAGCGACGGCGACGGGATCGGCGATCTGCGCGGCATTGCCGAGCGACTGGACCATGTCGCCGAGCTGGGCGTCGACGCCGTCTGGATCTGCCCCTTCTTCACTTCGCCGATGCGCGACTTCGGCTACGACGTAGCGGACTATTGCGACGTCGACCCGATCTTCGGCACGCTGGCGGACTTCGACGCGCTGGTCGCGCGCGCTCACGCGCTGGGCGTGCGAGTCATGGTCGACCAGGTCTATTCGCACAGCTCGAGCGACCATCCCTGGTTCGCCGAGAGCCGATCGAGCCGGGACAATCCCAGGGCCGACTGGTACGTGTGGCACGACGCCCGGCCCGAAGGCTCGCCGCCCAACAACTGGCAGTCGGTGTTCGGCGGCCCCGCCTGGACCTGGGATGCGCGGCGGTGCCAGTATTACCTGCACAACTTCCTCGGCAGCCAGCCGCAGCTCAATCTCCACAATCCCGAGGTGCAGGAAGCGCTGCTGGGCGTCGCGCGCTTCTGGCTGGACCGCGGCGTCGACGGCTTCCGCATCGACGCGCTGAATTTCGCGATGCACGATCCCCTGCTGCGCGACAACCCGCCGGCACCGCCGTCCGACAAGCCGCGCACCCGGCCGTTCGACTTCCAGGTGCGCAAATACAACCAGTTCCACCCGGCCACCACGATGTTCCTCGAGCGGCTGCGCCGGCTGACCGACGAATACGGCGAGATCTTCACGCTCGCCGAAGTCGGCGGCGACGAGGACAACGTCGAGATGAAGCGCTTCACCGAGGGCGACCGGCGGCTGAACTCCGCCTACGGCTTCGATTTCCTCTACTGCGACGCGCTGACGCCCGAATTCGTCGCCGAAGCGATGGCGACCTGGCCGGACACACCCGGCAGCGGCTGGCCGAGCTGGGCCTTCGAGAACCACGACGCCCCGCGCGCCGTCTCGCGCTGGTGCAAGGCCGCCGATCGCGATGCCTTCGCCAGAGTCAAGCTGGCGCTGCTGGCGGCGCTGCGGGGCAACATCATCATCTACCAGGGCGAGGAGCTCGGCCTCGAGCAGGACGACATCCCCTTCGAGCTCCTGCAGGACCCCGAAGCGATCGCCAACTGGCCGCTGACGCTCTCGCGCGACGGGGCCCGCACGCCGATGCCGTGGACTTCGGAGCCCTCGGGCGGGTTCACCACCGGCCGGCCGTGGCTGCCGCTGGGCGCTGCCAACCTGGCCCGCTCCGTAGCGCGGCAGGCCGGCGATCCGGGCTCGCTGCTCCATCTCGCGCGGCGACTGCTGGAGCTGAGGCGGAGCCATCCGGCCTTGCGTTCGGGCGCGCTGCGGAACTCTGTCGCGCAGGCCGGCCTGCTGAGCTTCGACCGGTCGTCGGGCGATCGGCTGGTGCGCTGCCTCTTCAACCTCTCGGGCCAGGCGTTGCCCACGCCGCCGCTGCCGGATTCGGCGCGCAGGCTGCTGTCGGTAAACGGCGGCTCCGAGGAAGGTCTGCCGCCTTTCGCGGCCCTCTACGTGGAACTGTGACGCCCGGCTCGCGACAGGCCTCGAGGCGATCGCGCTCTAGGCCAGGAAATAGGCCAGCAGCGCGGCGATCGGCAGCCAGGACAGGACGCCCAGGCAAGCGATGGCGATCACCCGCGCCGCGACGGTGTTCCGGAAGCTCCCGCTTTCGACGGGCCGATCTTCGGTCGGGGCTATTTCGGATTCGAGGTAGCGCAGCAGGTCATGGACGGCATTGCCCTCGGCAAGCGCGAATGCTGCCTCCGTCGCCGACGAATCGGCCGCGACCGCAACGTCATCAGCTTGATAGCGGGGAGCGGTACTGCGATTCATCGATGGGCTTCTTTTCCGGATAAAGGCAGTCAATGGGTTCGAGGCGAGGTGTGCTGCCTGCAGGTCGGATGCTCGGGTCGGGCGGCTTAACGCACCCGACGATAGCTGATACCCTAGGAAGCTTATTGCGCCGTTAA
>CAUJJI010000200.1 GCA_963205265.1 Pseudomonadota bacterium | reverse complement strand
ACTTGTCGCTGACCGCTTTCAGGATCGGCGAGAAGATGTCGCAGGCGCCGCAGCTCGACGAGAAGAAATAGAACACCCCGTAGCGCTGCGAGAGCGCACCCATCACGCGGTCGCGGTCGCTCTTGCGCTGGTCGATCCACGCGCGCTTGCCGAGGGTCGAGACCGGGCGCTGGAGTGTGTAGTCGAGCCCGGGATCCTGCCACAGCGCGCGTTGCCACACGTCGGCGAACATCGAGGAGCGGTCGAGCTGCTCGCGCTGGAAGCGCACATAGGCAGTGACGTTTTCCGGGCTCGGCTCGAGGATCGCGCGTGCCTTCAGTTCCTCGAGCTGGGTGCCGATCGCGGCGAGGCGCTCGCGCGCCGGCGGCTGCGTAGCCGTGGCGGCCTTGCGCGGCTCCTCCCTCGGCTTCTCGCAGTAGAACCAGGTCCCGAGCTTGCGCTCCTTGCAGTAGAGCGCGTCCTCGGACTGCTTGACCTCGACGCCGTCCTCATTGGCGGCGTGAAGCGGGGCAGTGCCGGAAAGCATCAGGCTGACGCCGAGGCACAGGGCGGCAATGCGGCGGTGGTTCATGATCCGCTCCTCTCCAAGACCTTGATCAGTTTCATGAGCATCGCGAGTTCGCCGACGAGGTTGTCGACGCCGAACATTCGCACCAGTGCGCGGTCAAAGTGGCTGAGTTCGCCATGCCCCTTGTCGAGCAGGCTCCAGCCTTCGGTGCCCAGCGCCGCCCAGCCCCGGTCGGCCAAACCCTTGAGCGGCACTTGCACGGCACTGACGCGGACGGATGTGTCGAACCAGTGGGCCAGGTCTCCGGCCAGTTCGCCTGGCCCGAGCGGCGAGCAGCGCGAAAGCGCCTTGCCGAGGCAAAACTCGAGCAGTGAGATATCGGGGAGCGCGCCGACGACGCCGCCGAACTCGCCATATGTGACGTTGCCGTCCGAACGGCCCGATGGGATGCCCGCTGTGTCACGGCTTGTGGGCGGCATAGTAGGCCTCGATCTTTGCCTGGATCTCGATGAGCGTGGCGGCCTCGTCGGGGAGCTTCGCGGCATCGACGAACTCCGCGTAGATCTCCCGGAAATCCATCACCGAGAGGTCGAGCTGCTGGAACTCGAAGATCGTGAAGCCGTCGCAGAGCGGCTTTTTCGGCGTGCCCCAGGTCTTGCCGATCTGCGGGCGGCCCTGCTCCTGGAGGATCCGGCTGATCTTCGACTGGAAACAGCAATAGACGTCGCGCTTGGTGAGGCAGATGCCAAGGAAGCTCGACGAGCAGTAAGTGCCGATCTTGTGGCACAGCCCCGCATCGTCCTTCTGGTCGAGCAGGACTTCGGACGGACTGCACAGCAGCGGGGTGAGGAGCGGCACGCCTTTGCCAGAACAGCAGTTGGCGAGCCCGAAGACCTTGTGCGCGCAGCTCTCGGCAGTGCCCTTGAACAGGGTGAGCGTCGACTCGTCGAATTCGGCGTTGGCCTGGCCGAGCGCGTTGAGCGCCACGACCGCATCCTTGAACTCGTCAGAGGCCTCGCGCATGATCGGCTCGCAGTCGCCATTGACGCAGTAGACGTCGCCGCCGCAGATGTATTGCGCGGGCTGCTGGGTGCTCCCCGGGATCGGGCACTTGTAGACCCGCTCAGCCACCTTGCAGGAACCGTCGGCGCTTGGCGGATCGTCGAGACAGGTCTCGTGGTCGAAAGTGCAGCCCGGCGTCGCATCGAGCTTGCCGCAGTCGTTGCCGCCGCCAACCACGGTCTGGCACTGGTAGGTCTTCGTGCTTTCCCAGCAGGGCCGGGTCACCGGCACGCCGTCGATGAGCCGGGTCTCGCCCGGCGCGGTGCAGGTCTCGCTCGCGAGCGTGCAGGTGCCGAGATCGACCGAGCAGGCATTGTCGGTCCAGGTTTCGATGAACCACTTCGAGATCGAGCTTTCGGGCACGAGCCCGGCGACATTGGAACTGCAGGCATAGACCTCTTCGGGAGCGGCCGGCTCGACGCAGGTGAGATAACCCCCGCCGCCGAATGGATCGCCGATGAAGTCCCAGGTCTTGCACAGCTGCCGATCGGTCAGGCCTGCGGCGCTGGCCGTCGTCCGGGTGCAACTGGGTTCAGACGCGAGCGAGCCGCATTGCTGGAGCCCGGTCACATATTGCTGCGGGAAGCCGGTCACCGGATCGAAGGTCAGCGCGGCGGTGATCCCTTCGCTGTTGCAGCGATAGACGTTGCTGACGACCTGGAAGGCATTGGCCGGCGGCGGCTTGGGCACCGTGCCCATGAGATAGACGTTGGGATCGCTGACGGAGCCGTCGCAGTCATAGTAGTCGACGGTGAGATTGTACTGCGGCACCGGATAGGTCCCGGTTTTCCGGCACAGGCTGCTCCCCTCAAGCGGGGCGCAGCCCGCAAAGCCCGGGGCGGTGACGCAGAGGTACTGGTAGATCGTCTCGTTCCACGCCGAGACCGAGAGGCTACGGGTGCAGGTCTTGGGCTGTTCCACCACGGTCGAACCGACGTTGCAGGTCCACTCGGCCATGTTCGCTGCGCCAGAGCCCGGGGGTAGCGGCACGCAGTTTCCGGTCGAGCCGTCAGCGCTCATGCCTTGCAGATAGGCGTTGGGGTCCTCGGTGACCGTGTTGGCGCGCGAGAGGTCGCTGCGCTTCACATCGACGGTCGGCCGCGTCGTAGAATTGGCGGTGCGATAGGCATCGCTATTGTAGCCTGCCGCCGCCCCGTCGGCATACATATTGCCGGGGTTGTCATAATACTGGGTGAGCCCGGGATAGTTTGCCTGATAGCCCGGAATCTGCCCGGCAGCGCCCGGCGCGTCAGTGATCCCCTGGTTGGCGCCCCGGACCGTCGATCCGAGTTCCCTCGCCTGCGCTTTCGCCTCGTCCCAGGTCATGCTGGCAGGCGCGGAAGGTGGCGGCGGGGCCGGCGGAGGCACGCCCGGGTCTGTCGCGGGCGGGAGTGCAGGCTGCGGCTCGATGAGGTCGTCGGGCGGCGGAATATACACCTGCGCGCTGGCTGTGCCCGGCGCGAGCAGCGCCAGAGCCAGGAAGGCCGCCGTTCGCCGTTGTTTGGTGAAGCGGCGCCCACCCATCTCAGTGATCCTTGGTCAGCTGGGCGAGCGCGACGCGCGCGACGCCTGCCCCGGGTCCGCGCCCGCCAGCGAAGGTCTCGAGCGCGTATTCGACCGTGACGTTTCCGGTGATCCGGTCGTGATCGGGAGTCGCGCTGGTGCAGTCGAGCCCGTCGCAGAGCTCGTATTCGCGGCCCGCGGCAACGAAGGTCGGGGCGGCCGTGACCTTGAAGGCGCGGAACAGGCGCGGGTCGATCGCGAGGTGCGCTTCCTCGCCCTCATTGGTCACCACCCGTTTCAGCCCATCGGCAAAGGCCTTGGTGCTCCCGCCCGGAAAGCCGCGGAAGACGACCACCCCGCCCGCCTTCGTGGTGTCGGCGATCAGCCGGGTGAGCGACGCCTCCGGCATCGACAGGCTGGCAAAGACGATGAACATCGGCCCTTCGCCCATCGGCGTCCTGGTGTTGGCGGCCGCGCCGCTCAAGAGTTCGTCGAAGTCGACCGCGCCGCCCGGACCCTTGGGAAGATCGGCCGGATTGATGCGACCGACAGCGGCGAGGCCCTCCTCGCGCAGCTGCTCGGCTTCACCGCGGTGCACCTCGCCCTTGCCGGCGACCGCATCGACCAGGGTCTGCGCATCGGCCGTCGCTTCGGTTCCGCGCGCCTTCAAGGCCTTCAGGTCGAGGCCGTCTATGGTCTGGGCAAGTGCGGCCGAGACCGCAGTCAGGGCGAGGAAGCCAGCAAGTCCAAGGAGCCGGGATTTGTGGGGGAGCCGCGCGAAGGTCATGAGTGTCCTCACAGTAGAGTCAGACGTGGGCGCTGTGGGGTGTCTCCACCGCCAGTTTCCCACGCCTGCTCTCCGAACCGGACGTGCACCTTTCGTTGTGCATCCGGCTCTCCAGAAGCCTTGGCGAACTCGGGTTTCTTCATCCA
>CAUJJI010000199.1 GCA_963205265.1 Pseudomonadota bacterium | reverse complement strand
CCCCGGGGCCCCCGGCGCCCACCCCCCCCCCCCCCCCCCCCCCCCCCCCCGGCCCCGGGGGCCCCCCCGGGCCCGACGGGGGCAGATTGCCGCTGTCTAGCGCTTGAGCGCCCAGTCGATCAGCGCGAGCACGTCGTCGTGGCCCTCGGTAATGCCGGTTGCCGCCTCGCGCCGCAGCAGCAGCGAGACGCAGTACATGAGAAAGGCCACCGCAGAGGGTGTTATCGGTCCGGTGTCGCGGCCTTCCTCGCCGAACTGGCGGGCGATCGCTGCCGCCTCGATCCGGCGCGATTCGGTGACGAAGCGGGCGACTTCCTTGCGGATTCCCTCGTTGTGGTTGGCCAGCGCGACGAATTCGAACACCAGCCGCGCATCGACGATACTCACCAGGTGTTGCCACAGCGCCTGGATCGGCCTGTCCACCGCAAGATCCTGCTCGAGCCGCGCCAGCGCCCGCTGGGTGCGGCGCGTGAAGGTGGCGACGAGCAGTTCGTCCATGGTGCGGAAATAGTAATAGACGAGCTGCTGCTTGACCCCGGCTTCCTGCGCGATGCGGCGCGAGGTCGCGGCGGCGTAGCCTTCCTCGCGCAGCACGCGCTCGGTCGCGTCGAGGAGCGCGTTGGACGTCGCCGAATCCTGCGGCCCCATCCGCCTTTTGGATGTCATGTCCTGTCCCCGCCGTTTCGCCCGGCGCCTTATAGCAACAAGTTCGAAGCGGCAAAGGCGTAGGACGCGGTCCTAGCTGAGTTTCAGGCGCTTGTAGCTCTCGTCGTCGGGATAGCGGCCGCCCGGTTCGATCATGATGCCGAGCATGCCTTGCGACCAGTCGGCCGAATCGGGATACTGGCGGAACCAGTCGGTCACGACCAGGCGCTTGAGGATCCGCCATTCGTCGCCGCGCTTCTCGAAATTGTCGACATAGCGGCCGGCCCCGATCACGTCGGACTTGCCGCCGTCGGGCGTGTTGATGCGGTGGAAGCCGTAGAAGTAGGATTCGACGTCGGCGCTGTTGCCGTCGATCGCCATCAGCACGTTGGCGATGAAATGCTGCGACTGGTCCATGGTGCCCATGATCGGGAAGGACCAGGCGATGAATTCCTCGGCATTGCCGGTGAAGCTCATGTGATTGTCGACGCAGTCCGGCCAATAGGCGCTGCGCACCATATCCGCGTCGAGCCGGTCGACGCCGCGCGAATAGCGATAGAGACATTCGCGGATGGCCTCGCGATCCGCGAGCTCGCTGAGAATCCGGCTGGTCGGCGTGGTCATCGCTGCTTCTCTCCCCTGCGCTCTTGCATTAGCCGGGTATTCCCCCGACACCACGCGAAGGCAAGGGGATGCGTCTATCCGCGCGGGCGGGTACAGGCGTGACATCCGGCCAGGACAAGGTGGCGGCGATCGGGCGAGGGGGAACAAGTTTCCTCGCCGTAAGTTGCCGGTCGGGGGAGTCTCGGTTGCCGATGTGCAGAATCGCGGGATGACGGATCGCCGGGACGACGACGCGAAGCCATCGCCATCGGTCTGGCGTTTCGCCAGGGCCAGCCGGGCCCATATCGTCGTCGACGCCGCCGCCTATTTCGAGCTCATGCAGGATGCCATGCTGCAGGCGCGGCAGCGGATATTCCTGATCGGCTGGGATTTCGACACGCGCATCCGCCTCGCTCGCGGCCGCCGCTGGTGGAACCTGCCGCGGCGGGGACGTTACCCCGCGCGTCTCGGCGCATTCGTCGTCTGGCTGGTGAAGCGGGCCCCCGGGCTGGAAGTGCGGCTGCTCAAGTGGCAGTTCGGCGCCCTGCGCTTCGCCTTCCGCGGCTCGATGATCGTCGACCTGATCCGCTGGTGGCTGAACCGTTCGATCGACTTCATGTTCGATTCCGCGCATCCGATCGGCTGCAGCCATCACCAGAAGATCGTGGTGATCGACGATCGCTTCGCCGTCTGCGGCGGCATCGACATGACGTCCGACCGCTGGGACACGCCGGCGCACCTGCACGAGGATCCGCGGCGCCGCCGGCCCAACGGCAAGCCCTATGGACCGTGGCACGACGTGACGATGATGCTGGAAGGCGATATCGCCCGCCTGCTCGGCGACCTCGGGCGGGAGCGCTGGGTGACGGCGGGTGGGCGGCCGATGCTGCCTTGCGAACCGCAAGCGGAAAGCGCGTGGCCGGAGAGGCTGGTCGGCGAGTTCCGCGACGTGGAAGTGGGGATCGCGCGGACGCGGGCGAAGTACTACGACTGCGAGGAGATCCGCGAGATCGAGCGCCTGTTCCTCGACCAGATCGCCCGGGCCAGGCGCTTCATCTATGCCGAAAGCCAGTATTTCGCTTCCCGCCGCATCGCCGAGGCGATCGCCCTGCGGGTCGCCGAGCCGGACCCTCCGGAGATCGTGCTGGTCAACCCCCTGACCGCCGAAGGCTGGCTGGAACAGACGGCGATGGACGCCGCGCGCGTGCGCCTTCTCCACGCCATCGCCGAAGACGACCATGCCGGGCGCTTTCGCGTCTACGTGCCGCTGACTTCGGGCGGGGCGCAGATCTATGTCCATGCCAAGCTGATGATCGTCGACGACGAGATCGTCCGCGTCGGGTCGGCCAACATGAACACCCGTTCGATGGGGCTCGACACCGAATGCGACGTGTTCATCGACGCGTCGCGTCCGGGCAACGGGCATATCGTCCCGACGATCACCAGGCTGCGCCACAGCATGCTGGCAGAACATTGCAGCCTGTCGGTCGAGGCGGTCGGGGACCTGCTGCAGAAGCACGGATCGATGGCGGCGATGATCGATTCGCTGCCCCGCGAAGGGAAACATCTTGCACCCTTTGCCTTGCGTCCGCTGACGGATACTGAAAAGGCATTGGCGGATAGCGCCTTGCTCGATCCGGAACGGCCGGCCGAGTTCTTCGAACCGATCGAGCGGCGCGGACTGTTCAGGCGCGGCGGGATTCTTCGCCGCCCGCGCTAGTTTGGGAGATGAATTCGATGAGCAGCATTGATGGGCCCGACGAAGACGATCCGCGTGGAAAGCCGCCGGTGCCCGACTATGTCCAGGATGCCATCCGCACGCTGATCCGCTGGGCCGGTGACGATCCCACCCGCGAGGGCCTGCTCGACACGCCGTCGCGCGTGGCGCGCGCCTGGCGGGAATACTGCATGGGCTACGAGGACGATCCCTCGGTGCACCTGTCGCGGATCTTCGAGGAAGTCGGCGGCTATGACGAAGTGGTGCTGCTGAAGGATATCCCGTTCCAGTCGCATTGCGAGCACCACATGGCGCCGATCATCGGCAAGGCCGCGATCGCCTATCTGCCGAAGGACCATGTCGTCGGCATTTCCAAGCTCGCCCGCGTGCTGCACGGCTTCGCCCGCCGGCTGCAGATCCAGGAACGCCTGACCGCCGAGGTCGCGCAATGCATCTGGGACAATCTCCAGCCGCGCGGCGTGGCCGTGGTGATCGAGGCGAGCCACGCCTGCATGACTGCGCGCGGCGTGCGCACGCCGGGCGTGAACATGGTCACCAGCCGGATGATGGGGGTGTTCCTGGAAGACGACCGCAGCCGCAAGGAAGTGCTGAGCCTGATGGGCTATTGATGCGCGGCGCACCTGCTCTCCGGGCTTCGCCGGGGAGCGGGTGGACCGTCTTCAGCCTCCGCGCGTCACCGGGATCAGCGCGCCCGTGATGGCACGAGCCGCGGGCGAGGCCAGGAACAGGATCGCATCGGCGATCGCCGCCGGCTGCACCCATTTCGAGAAGTCCTCGTTCGGCATGTCTGCGCGGTTGGTCGGGGTATCGATGATGCTCGGCAGGACGGCGTTCACCGTCACGCCGGTGCCCGCCAGCTCCTCGGCCAGAGCTTCGGTCAGCCGGTGGACGCCGGACTTGGAAGCGGCGTAGGCGCCCATGCCCATGCCGGCCTTGATCGCCGCGCCGGCGCCGATGTTGACGATCCGCCCGGCTTCGGCCTTCGTCAGTTCGGGCAGCGCGAGCTGGGTGATCGTCGCCGCGGTCATCAGGTTCATCGCCTGCATCCGTGCCCAGCTGTCGATGCTGCCCTCGCCCAGGGTTTCCCAGGTGAAGCCGCCGGCGACATTGACCAGCACGTCGATGCCACCGTGCGCGGCGACGACCTTGGCCAGCGCCGCCGTGGTCGAATCGCCGTCGGCAAGGTCGACGCCGCCGATGTCGAGAGCGCCGGCCAGCGCCGACCTTGCGCTGGGGGCGAAATCGATGCGGGCGACCTTGTCACCCTGCCTGGCAAAGGCTTCGGCCACGGCATTGCCGAGCACGCCGAAGCCGCCGGTTACAATCACTGAACGCGCCACTTCGCCCCCCTTCGACTCGATCGACGCCTAGAGTGCTTCCGACTTTGATTGCATCGAAGCGAGCACTCCAGCACTTTGTTTTGACGTGATTTCCGGGTCGCCGGATGATTCCATCCGGCTCGAAATCACTTAGAGCTGGCCGAGCATGTGTTCGGCCGAGCTCACCTTGAACTCGCCCGCAGCCTCGACGTTGAGCTGCTCGACCGTGCCGTCGTTGACCACCATCGAGAAGCGCTGCCCGCGCTTGCCGAGGCCGCCGGCGGAAAGATCGAGCTCGAGCCCGACCGCCTTGGCGAAGTCGCCGCTGCCGTCGCCGAGCATGGTGATGTCGTCCGAGCCGCTGGCGCGGCCCCAGGCGCCCATGACGAAAGCGTCGTTGACGGCGGTGCAGGCGATCTCGTCGATGCCCTTGGCCTTCAGCTCGCCCGCCTTCTCGACATAGCCGGGCAGGTGCTTGGCCGAGCAGGTCGGCGTGAAGGCGCCCGGCACCGAGAACAGGGCGACGCGCTTGCCCTTGAAATAGTCGCCGGTCTGGATCGCCTCCGGCCCGCTCTCGGTGGCCTTCATCAGCTTAACGTCGGGGAGCTTGTCGCCAACTGCAATCGTCATGAGCGGATCCTTTCCTGCAAGATTCGTGTCGGGCAGATATAGGGCGCGCGCCCCGCGGGGCAACGCCTATGCGAGCCGACCGTGGTTAATTCCGCTTTACCGCCAATGTTGAAGATGGGGTAAACGCTTTGCGCGAAGATGTCCGCTCGCAGGATTGGCCTGCGGGAGGAAGTGTCATGAGGGTCTTACGGGTCGCACCGATTTTCGTCGCTCTCGGCATGTGTTTCGCACCACCGGCGCAGGCCGACCCGATGAGCGGGGCCGAGAAGCTTCGCCGGATGGACATCATGCTGATGGTCACCGGCTTGCGCTGCCGGACGGGGCAGGACGATTTCATGGCCGACTACGGCCGTTTCACCACGCGGCAGATGGGCTCGCTGAACAGCGCCGAGCGCGAGCTGCGCCAGGAAGTCTTCATCCGCCACGGCTCCAGCGCCGGCCAGCGCGCGCTGGACCGGCTCGAGACGGTGATGGCCAACGACTACGGGCGCGGCCATCCCTGGCTCGACTGCAGCGCGCTGAAGCAGGTGACGCGCAATCTTGCCGAAGTGGAGGGCCGCGCGACACTTGAGGAAGCGGCCGACCAGTTGCTGGCGCGCAACGGTTCTCCGCAGATCGTGCTGGCGCGGCGCTGACCGGCTCGGTTCCAAGCAACATATAAAGACTTCTTTATATTTGCCACGGGGGGCCCGAAAGGCTAAGGGCGGGCGGAAACCAGCGCCCGTACCTGGCCTTTCGGTGCCGGCGCATCCAGCAACCCGATTTGGGGAGATACGCGCCGTGGCCACTGTCGATGCCGCCGCCCAGGATTATGTCATCGCCGATATCGGCCTTGCCGACTACGGCCGGGCCGAGATCGCCATTGCCGAGACGGAAATGCCCGGGCTCATGGCGCTGCGCGAGGAATTCGGCGCGTCGCAGCCGCTGAAGGGCGCGCGGATCACCGGCTCGCTGCACATGACCATCCAGACCGCCGTGCTGATCGAGACGCTGGTCGCGCTCGGCGCCGAAGTGCGCTGGGCGACCTGCAACATCTTCTCGACGCAGGACCACGCCGCCGCCGCCATCGCCGCGCGCGGCATCCCGGTCTTCGCCATCAAGGGCGAGAGCCTGGCCGACTACTGGGACTACGTCGGCCGCATCTTCGACTGGGGCGACGGCCACACCGCCAACATGATCCTCGACGACGGCGGCGACGCCACGATGTTCGCGCTGTGGGGCGCGCGCCTCGAGGCCGAGGACGAGATGGGCGAGCCCGCCAATGCCGAGGAGATCGAGTTCCAGCGCGCGCTCAAGGCCTTCATCAAGGCCAAGCCCGGCTATCTCTCGCGCACGGTCAACGCGGTGAAGGGCGTGTCCGAGGAAACCACTACCGGCGTCCACCGGCTTTACCAGATCGCCAAGGACGGCAAGCTTCCCTTCCCGGCGATCAACGTCAACGACAGCGTGACCAAGTCGAAGTTCGACAACCTCTACGGCTGCCGCGAATCGCTGGTCGACGCGATCCGCCGCGCCACCGACGTGATGCTCGCCGGCAAGGTCGCCTGCGTCGCGGGCTTCGGCGACGTCGGCAAGGGCTCGGCCGCCTCGCTGCGCCAGGGCGGGGCGCGCGTCATGGTCACCGAGATCGACCCGATCTGCGCGCTGCAGGCGGCGATGGAAGGCTATGAGGTCGTGACCATGGAGGAAGCGGTCACCCGCGCCGACATCTTCGTCACCGCCACCGGCAACGAGGACGTCATCACCGCCGAGCACATGAAGGCGATGAAGCCGATGAGCATCGTCTGCAACATCGGCCACTTCGACAGCGAGATCCAGGTCGCCGCGCTCAACAACTACAAGTGGACCGAAGTGAAGCCAGGCACCGACCTCGTCGAGTTCCCGGACGGCAAGCAGATCATCATGCTCGCCAAGGGCCGCCTGGTGAACCTCGGCTGCGCCACCGGCCACCCGAGCTTCGTCATGAGCTCGTCGTTCACCAACCAGGTGCTGGCGCAGATCGAGCTGTTCACCAAGAGCGCGCAGTACCAGAACAAGGTCTACGTGCTGCCCAAGCACCTCGACGAGAAAGTCGCCTCGCTGCATCTCGAAAAGCTCGGCGTCAAGCTGACCAAGCTGTCGAAGAAGCAGGCCGACTATATCGGCGTGGCGACCGAAGGGCCATTCAAGCCCGATCATTATCGGTACTGATGGGGGGAGCCGGGCGGGCCTTCGCGGGGACGTGACGAAGGCCCGACCCACCGTGCTCTTCGCCCGTCCCCATTGTAATCCTGCGCGCTCGGCAGCATAGCCGGGCGGGCATGATCCTTAACCAGACAGCCCTCGTTCTCATCGGTTTGCTGCTCGCCGCCTGGACCCTCGCGGCGGGCTTTGCGATTCTGCTGGCACGCGGCGGGCTGAAGCGGGCGGAGGCCGGTCAGCGCAATGCCCGGCGCCTGGCACGCATGGTCGACGAGTCGCCGGCGCTGCCGCTGCTGGTGCGGACCGACGGAAAGATCGAGGCCTCGCCGCGGCTGGCGCAGTGGCTGGGCCTCGACAACGTCCCGCAGTTCCTCAGCGAGCTCGATGCGACGGAGCGGGGCCTGACCGCGTCCCAGCTTGCCGAGCTGACCGAGAACATCCGCCGTACCCAGAAGACCGCCGCGCCGTTCCGCATGGTGGCGACGCCGCGCGGATCGACGCGCAGCCTGGCGCTGCGCGGCCATCTTGCCGATCCGCAAGTCTCGCCGGGCGGCGCGGCGCTGGTCTGGGTCTTCGATTTCAGCGACAGCGAGAGCGAACTCGTCAAGCTGCGCGAGGAAGCGTCGCGCGCACGCGGCGATTTCAGTGCGCTGGTCTCGCTGATCGAGGCGGCGCCGATGCCGATGTGGTTCCGCGCCCCCGACGGGCGGCTGCGGCTAGTCAACTCGGCCTATGTCGCGGCCGTCGGCGGTGCCAGCGCCGAAGCCGTCGTCGACGGCGGCGTGGAACTGGTCGAGCGGGTCGACGGGCTGACCGCCGCCCAGGTCGCGGTGCAGGCGGCGGCCAAGAAGATGCCGATAGAGCGCATCGTCTCGGTGACGATCGACGGCCAGCGCCGCGCCGTGCGCGTCAGCGACCTCCCGCTGGGCGACGAGGGCATCGCCGGCTATGCCGTCGACATCGAGGACATGGAAGAGCTGGCACGCTCGTTCCGCGCCTTCCGCGATGCCCAGCGGTCGATGCTCGACCAGCTGTCTGCCGGCGTCGCCCAGTTCGATGCCAAGCGGCAGCTGGTCTTCGCCAACGGCCCGTTCCAGCGGATCTTCGCGCTGAGCCCGTCGGCGATGCTCAACCCGCCGCCTTTCGAACGCCTGCTCGATCTCGCCCGCGATGCCGGCCGGCTGCCCGAGGCGCGCGACTTTCCCGCCTGGCGCCGCGAGCGGGCAGCCTGGTTCGCCAGCAACGAGGCGCAGGAGGAAGCCTGGCCGCTTGCCGACGGAACCCACCTGCGCATCGTCGCCCAGCCGGTGCCCGACGGCGGCCTGCTGCTGGTGGTCGAGGATCGCACCGAGCAGCTGCGTCTCTCGGCGATCCGCGACACCCTGCTGCGGACCCGCACCGCCACGTTCGACAGCCTATTCGAATCGGTCGCGGTCTTCGCGCCCGACGGCCGCATGCAGCTGTGGAATCGCCGCTTCGCCGACGAATGGGATCTCGAAAGCGATTTCCTCGACACCCATCCCCATGTCGAGGCGCTGCTGGGGAAGATCGCCGAGAAGCTCCAGGCGCCCGAGGAGGCAAGGGTCCTCGGCGAAGTCGTGCGCGCCGCCACGCTCGACCGCAAGCAGAGCGAAGGCCGGCGCGTGACGCTGGCCGACGGGCGGACGCTCGAGCTGACCGGCGTGCCGCTGCCCGACGGGAACGGCCTTTTGACCGTGCTCGACATCACCGACTCGGTGAATGCCGAAGAGGTGCTGCGCATCCGCAATGCCGCGCTGGTCGAAGCCGACGCCGTGAAGACCCGGTTCCTCGCCAACATGAGCTATGAGCTGCGCACCCCGCTCACTTCGATCGGTGGCTTCACCGAGCTGCTGCAGGCGGGTTTGGGCGGGCAGCTCAGCGAAGCCGGCGAGGAATATGTCGCCGCGATCCTGGCCTCGGTCGACCGCCTGGGCGAGCAGATCGAAAGCCTGCTCGACCTGTCGCAGAGCGAGGCCGGGCTGTTGCCGCTGGCCCGCGAGGAGATAGAGCTGATGCCTTTCGCCACGGCCCTGGTGAAGGAGCGCGAGGCCCGCATTCGCGAGGCCGGGCTGACTCTGGACCTGCGCGGCGACAAGGGCGCCGGATCGATATCGGGCGACCGCCGGCGGCTCGGCCGCGCGATCGGCCATCTCATCGACAATGCCGTCGCGGCGACGCCGGCCGGCGGCCGCATCCTCATCGACCTGTCGCGCCAGCGCATCAAGGGCGTGGACTGGGCGCGCATCGTCGTTTCCGACAACGGCCCCGGCATGGACGCCGTCGCCCAGGCGCGGGCGCTCGACGGGCTGAAGCTCAGCGCCGACGGCAAGACCGTGGAGCGCCGCCAGGGCCTCGGCCTGCCGCTGGCCCGCCAGCTGATCGAGGCGCACGGCGGCAAGCTCGAGCTCCTGTCCGAACCGGGTCACGGCACGGCGGTGATCGTCGAGCTGCCGTGAGAGTGGACTTGCCGGACCTCGCCGCGATGGCGCGCTTCGGCGCGGCGATCGCCGAGCGGCTGCAGCCGGGCGACGTCGTCGCGCTGTCGGGCGGACTCGGGGCCGGCAAGACCACGCTCGCTCGCGCCATCATCGCCGCGCTGGGCCATGCCGGGGAAGTCCCGTCGCCGAGCTTTTCCATCGTCGAGGCCTACGATCCGCCGGCAGTGCGGCTGCCGCTGGTCCATGCCGACTTCTACCGCCTCGCCGACCCGCGCGAGGCCGAGGAGCTGGGGCTCGACGACTACCGCGCCGGGGCTGCGCTGGTCGCCGAATGGCCCGAGCATGCCGGCGGCTTCGCCGACGAGCCGGCCTGCCTGTCGATCGCACTGGAATCAGCCGGGAGCGGGCGGTTTGCGATTGTGCAATCGGGTGAGGCTTGGCAAGGGCGGCTGCCATGTCCGTGACTCTGCCCGATGGGCTATCGACCTTCCTGGAAACCGCCGGCTGGGCCGATGCCGCCGTCGAGCCGCTGGCGGGAGACGCTTCGTTCCGCCGCTACTTCCGCGTCCGCAAGGGCGAGCGGACGGCGATGCTGATGGATGCGCCGCCACCGAACGAGGATCCGCGCCCGTTCCTGCGCGCCGCCAAGTGGCTCGACGCCAACGGCATGCGCGCGCCGCATGTCCTCGCCGAAAATCACGACCGCGGCCTGGTGCTGCTGGAAGACTTCGGCGAAGCGCGGATGCGCGATTACCTCGACCAGTGGCCGGACGACGAGCGCGAGGTCTATCGCGCCGCAGTCGATACCCTGGTCGCGCTGCATGCGCTGCCGCCGGGTCCGTTCCTCGACTACAATCTTGCGGAATACCAGCGCGAGGCGCGGCTGTTCGTCGACTGGTACTGCCCGGCGCAGAACCTCTACGTCGACGGCAACGGCTATACCGCCGCCTGGGAGGAAGCGCTGTCGCCACTGCTCGGCCGGCAGCGGCCGGGCGTCACCGTGCTGCGCGACTACCACGCCGAGAACATCATGCTGCTGAACGCCCTGCAGAAGCAAGGCCTGCTCGACTTCCAGGACGCGCTGATCGGCCATCCGGCCTATGATCTCGTCTCGCTGCTGCAGGACGCGCGCCGCGACGTCTCGCCCCAGCTCGAGGCCGAGATGTTCGACCACTACGTCCGTGCCACCGGCAAGCCGGCGGAGGAATTCCTGGCCGACTACGCCCGCCTCGGCGCGCAGCGCAACGCCAAGATCGTCGGCATCTTCGTGCGCCTGTGGAAGCGCGACGGCAAGCCGCGCTATCTCGACCTCATCCCGCGAGTCTGGGGCCTGCTCGAGCGCGACCTCGCGCATCCGGCGCTGGCCCCGGTCGCCCAGTGGTTCGAGGCCAATATTCCGGCAGCCTTGCGCCAGGCCGGCGGAGGCAGCTTCCAGGCATGAGCGGAAATGCCGACAGATCCTGCCCTCTGGGCGGTGGGGACACCCCTCCGTCAGCGCCGCGCTGCCAGCTCTCCTTCCTGGGGAGGATCCTGAGGTGAGCCGATCCCCTCTCGCCAGCGATGCGGCGATGGTCATGGCGGCCGGGCTGGGCAAGCGGATGCGGCCGCTGACCGCTTCGCAGCCCAAGCCGCTGGTCCGCGTCGCGGGCAAGGCGCTGATCGACTACAGCCTCGATCACCTTGCCGATGCAGGGGTGGCCCGGGCGGTGGTCAACGTCCACTACCTCGCCGATGCGCTGGAAGCCCACCTCGCCAAGCGCACGGCGCCGGCGATCGCCATTTCCGACGAGCGCGACCTGCTGCTCGAGACCGGCGGCGGCATGGTCAAGGCGAGGCCGCTGCTGCCCGATCCCTTCTTCTGCCTGAACAGCGACAACATCTGGCTGGACGGCCCGCGCAACGCCTTCGTGGAACTGTCGAACCGCTGGAACCCGGACGAGATGGACGCGCTGCTGCTGCTCGTCAGCCATGCGCGGGCGCACAACTACACGGGGAAGGGCGACTTCCACCTGGACCCGCTGGGGCGGATCAGCCGGCGCCGCTCGGCCCGCATCGCCCCGTTCATCTATACCGGCATCCAGATCGTCTCGCACCGCCTCCTGCGCGACGCACCCGAAGGGCCGTTCGGCACGATGCAGCTGTGGCAGCGGGCGATCGCCGAGGGCCGGCTCTACGGCATCTCGCACACCGGCCTGTGGTTCGAAGTCGGCGACCCGGGCGCGATCGCGCCGACCGAGGCCTGGCTGACCCGTGCCTGAGAGGGCCGACGACACGGGCAAGGGGCCGCAACTCTATTCGATCGCCGCGCATCGCGGTTTTGCCGACGCCCTCGTCGCCGGCCTCATCCCCCGCTATGCGGAAGGCGATCTGGGGCTGGCCCGGCTCACCCTGCTGCTGCCGAGCCGGCGGGCGGCGCGGACGGTGACCGAAGCTTTCGTGCGGCTTTCGGGCAGCGGTCTGCTGCTGCCGCGGATGGTGGTGGTGGGCGATCTCGATCTCGACGAGACTCTCGGGCCGCTGCTCGACCCGCTCGGCGCCGGTGCCGAGATTCCGCCGGCCGCCGATCCCGTGCGGCGCTGGCTGAGGCTGGCGGAACTGGTGACCGCGATCGAAGGGCCGCAGGCGCGGCGAGGGGCGGCACTGCTGCGCCAGGCCTACGAGCTGGGCCGGACGATCGACCGGCTGCTGGTGGAGGAAGTCGCTCCCGAGGACCTGATGGGCGAGCAGGTCCTCGGCATCGTCGGCGAACAGGCCGGGCACTGGATCGAGAGCACGCGCGTGTTCATGAAAGTCCAGCTGTCCTGGCTTGCCGAGCTGACCGAGCGCGGCGAGCTGGACGGGCCGGCGCGGCGCAATCGGCTGTTCGACCACGCGGCTCGCCGCTGGCGCGAGACACCTCCGGATTCGGCCGTCGTGGCGGCCGGCGTGACCAGCGCCTCGCCCGCCCTGGCGCGGCTGCTGCGCGTCGTGTCCGAGCTGCCCAGGGGCGCGGTCATCCTGCCCGATCTCGATCTCTCGCTCGACCGCGAGGTATGGGACGAACTCGGCGTGACGGACCGGCGGGACGAGGCCGCCGCGGGGGGCAGCACCGAGGCGGTCACTCATCCCCAGTACCACCTCAAGCTGCTGCTCGATCGGATGGGGGTGCACCGCGACGAGGTCCAGCCCTGGCACCGCGCCGGCCTGTCCGCGGCCGAACCGGCGCGCAGCCGAGCGATCTCCAACCTGTTCCTGCCGCCCCGGCCAAGCGCCCGCTGGGTAAGCCTGCCCGCCGACCAGCGCCGCCTGTCGGGCGTGCGGCTGATGGAGACCGCGCATCCCGGCGAGGAAGCCCAGGCCATCGCCGTGCTCATCCGCCAGGCGCTGGAAGTGCCCGAAAAGCGCGTGGCGCTGGTGACGCCGGACCGGGCGCTGGCGGCGCGGGTCGTCGCCCACCTGCGCCGCTGGGACATCGCCGCCGACGACACTGCCGGCCAGCCGCTGCCGCAGACCGCCGCCGGGCGCCTCGCGCTGCTGCTTGCCGAAGTCCTGGCCGAGGACGCCGCCCCCGTGCCGCTGGTGGCGCTGCTGACGCACCCGCTGGTCCACGATGGCGAGAGCCGCGCCGACTGGCTCGACCATGCCCGCCGCCTCGACCTCGTCCTGCGCGGACCGCGGCCCGGTCCCGGCCTGGCGCCGCTGCGCCGTCTGGCCGCAGAGCACCGGCTTGCCGAATGGTGGGGCGAGGTCGAGACGGTCCTCGCGCCGCTGCTCGGCTGCGAGGAGGAGCGCGCGCTGGCCGAGTTGCTCGACCTGCTTGCCGGCGCAGCCGAGGCGCTGTGCGGCGAGGCGATCTGGTCGGGCCCCGACGGCCGCGCGCTCGCCGGCTTCGTCGAGGAGCTGCGCGAGGCTGCGCGCGAGGCCGGCACTCGCCTCGACCCGCGCGAGCTGCATGCGGTGCTGCGCGACGCGATGGAGCGCGTCTCGGTGCGCCCGCCCTGGGGCGGCCATCCGCGCGTGGCGATCTACGGGCTGCTGGAAGCGCGGATGACTCGCGCCGACCTCGTCATCTGCGGCGGCATGACCGAGGGCGTCTGGCCGGCAAGCCCCATGCCCGACGCCCTGCTGCCCCCGGCAGTGCTGCGGGCGCTGGGCGTTCCCGGCGCCGATTTCCGCATCGGCCTTGCCGCCCACGATCTTGCCGGGGCGCTCGGCGCGCCCGAGGTGGTGCTGAGCCATGCCCAGCGCGATGCCGCCGGGCCGGTGCTGCCGTCGCGCTTCGTGCTGCGGATCAAGGCGATGCTGGGTACCCGGCTGGCCGAGGAGCACCGCGAAAGCGAAGCCGTGCGGCTTGCCCGCCTGATCGACGACGTCGCGCCCGCCGGTCCCTATCCGCGGCCCAAGCCGATGCCCAGCGCCGAGCAGCGCCGGGTCGACATTTCGGTCACCGGGCTCGACCGCCTGCGCAGCGATCCCTACCAGTTCTACGCCGGCTCGATCCTGCGCCTGCGCATGCTCGATCCGCTCGACGCCGAGCCGAGCGCCGCCTGGAAGGGCACGGCGGTGCACGAGATCCTCGACCGCTGGCACAAGGCCGGGGGCGAGCCCGAAGCCCTGCTGCCGACTGCCGAGGCGGTACTCGACGAGATGAGCGCCCACCCGCTGATGCGCTCGCTGTGGCGGCCGCGGCTGGTCGCGGCGCTGGCCTGGGTCGGCGCCGAGATCGACCGCTTGCAGGGGGAGGGCCGCCGGTTTCTGGTCTCCGAGGCCGACGGCGAGATGCGCATCGGCGACATCCGCATCCACGGCCGCGCCGATCGGATCGACCGGCTCGGCGACGGCGGCCTTGCCGTGGTCGACTACAAGACCGGCACGCCGCCGTCCCCGAAGATGGTCAAGGAGGGCTACTCGCTGCAGCTCGGCCTCATCGGCATGATCGCGGCGCGGGGCGGCTTTGCCGGCGTGGCCGGCGCGCCGACCGAGTTCGAATACTGGTCGCTGGCCAAGGATCCCAAACGGCGCGAGGAGAACGGCTTCGGCTACCGCCTGGCGCCGTTCCGCACCGAACGCCGCGACGGCCTCGCCAAGGAGGATTTCCTCGCCGTCACCGAGAGCTACCTGCGCAGCGCCATCGACCGCTGGATCCTGGGCGAGGACCCCTTCACCGCGCGGCTCAATCCCGACATCGGCGGCTACAACGATTTCGACCAGCTGATGCGGCTGGACGAGTGGCTGCCCCACCTGACCGCCGAGGAGGCGGACGAGGCATGAGGGGGAGGAGGCCTGCCGCTCTCGCCGGGGAGCAGGTTTTCGGGTTCGTCGAGCCATGACTCCCAAGCCCCACCCCCTCCACCCCGCGCAGCTGAAGGCGGTCCAGCCGGGCGAGACCGTCTGGCTTTCCGCCTCGGCGGGCACGGGGAAGACGCAAGTGCTGTCCTCGCGCGTGCTGCGGCTGCTGCTGACGCCGGGAGTGAAGCCGTCGGAAATCCTCTGCCTGACGTTCACCAAGGCCGGTGCCGCGGAAATGGCGGCGCGGATCAACGACAAGCTCGCGGGCTGGGTGCGGCTCGAAGATGGCGCGCTGGCGCTGGAGCTGCAGGCGATCGGCGCCGATTTCGCACCGTCGGCGCTGGCCCATGCCCGCACGCTGTTCGCCGCCGTGCTCGATTGCCCGGGCGGGGGGCTACGCATCGATACGATCCATGCCTTCGCGCAATGGCTGCTGGCGGCTTTCCCGCTGGAGGCCGGCCTCTCGCCCGGCACTCGCGCCATGGAGGACCGCGACCGCGTGCTGCTGGCGCGGCAAGTGCTGGCGGACCTGCTGGTCGATGCGGAGCAGGGTGCGGAACCGGAGCTCCTTTCCGCCGTCGCCGAGCTGAGCCTGCGCATGGGGCCCGACGAGGTCGAGGCCTTTCTCCTGCGCTGCGCCGAGGCGCGCGAGGCGTGGTTCGGGCCGGGCGGCTGGCAGGAGCCGATGCGGCCGCGGATCAACCAGCTGATCGGGCTGCCGGCCGATGCCGAGGACAGCCATGTCGCGGCGCTCTGCGGCGACGACGCATTCGACACGATCTCGCTGCGCTGCTGCCTGCGGACTCTGGCCGAATGGGACAGTGCGACCGGCCGCGAGGGCGCGGACGCGATCCGCGCCTGGCTGGCGCTCGATCCCGCGGCCCGCGCAGCGGCGATCGGCGAGCTGCATCTCGGGCTGTTCACCAAGTCGACCGGCGCGCCCAAGCGGCTCGACAACATTCTCAAGCGCGATCCCGCCTACGGCGCGCATATCGAGCGCGTCGCCGCCTGCATCGACAAGGTCCGCCAGCTGCGCGCGCTGCTCGCGCTGGCCGACCGGCTGGTGCCGGCACTACGGCTCGGCCGCGCTTTCGCGCTGGCCTGGGACGCGGCCAAGGAGCGCGAGGGGCTGATCGACTTCGACGACCAGATCCGCCGCGCCGCCGACCTGCTCGGCCGCTCGGAACTGGCCGACTGGATCCGCTACAAGCTGGACCGCCGCTTCGACCACATCCTCGTCGACGAGGCGCAGGATACCAATGCCGCGCAGTGGCGGATCATCTTCGCCATGGCCGAGGAGTTCTGGGCCGGGCTCGGCCAGCACGGCGACGTCATGCGCACCCTGTTCGTGGTCGGCGACTACAAGCAGGCGATCTTCCGCTTCCAGGGCACCAGCCCGGAGAACTTCCGCGCCGCCGGCAAGCGCGTGCGCGAGAAGATGGCGGGAGCAGCGGCGAACATCGGCGCCTTGCGTGGCGACCGCGAGGGCAAGCGGCTGCAGGAGCTGGGCCTCGACCGCTCGTTCCGCACCGCGCAGCCGGTGCTCGATTTCGTCGACCGCGCGATTGCGCGCATCGGCCATGCCGGCTTCGGCCTAGAGCAGCCGCCCGAGCCGCATGTCGGCGAGGCGCGGCCCGGCCATGTCGTGCTGTGGAAGCCGATCGGCGCGAGCGGCGACGCCGACGAGGAGGATGCCGACGAGGGCGAAGCGAACTGGCTGTCCAAGCCCGACCGGCAGCTCGCCGAACGCATCGCCCGGCAAGTGCGGCAGTGGCTCGACGACGGCTTCCCGCTGGTCAAGGGCGGCGCCCGGCGCGCCGGGCCCGGCGATGTCATGGTGCTGGTGCGCAAGCGCCGCGAGCTGGCCGGGCTGATCGTCGCCCGTCTCCACGCCGCGGGCGTGCCGGTGGCGGGGGTCGACCGGCTGCGGCTGGGCGCGCCGCTGGCGGTGCGCGACCTCGTCGCCGCGCTGCGCTTCGCCGCGCAGCCGCTCGACGACCTCAGCCTGGCCGCGCTGCTGGTCTCGCCGCTGATCGGCTGGAGCCAGGAGGACCTGCTCGCCCACGGCTATCGCGAGCGTCAAGTCCGGCTGTGGGAGCATCTGCGCCAGTCGCGCCATGCCAAAGTCGCCGAGGCGCGGGAGAGGCTCGACGGCTTGCTGGCGCTCGCCGACTTCCAGACGCCGCAGGCGCTGCTCCACTGGCTCCTGACCGGCCCTTGGCAGGGGCGGCGGAAGCTGGTCGCGCGGCTCGGGACCGAGGCCAACGATCCGATCGACGAGCTGCTCAACGCCGCCCATGCCTATGCCGTGACCGGCACGCCCAGCCTGGCCGGCTTTCTTCACTGGTTCGACGCCGGCGAAGGCGAGCTCAAGCGCGAGGCGGGCAATGCCGGCGAGCAGGTGCGGGTGATGACCGTGCACGGCGCCAAGGGGCTGCAGGCACCGATCGTCATCCTCGCCGATGCCACCGGAGACCCCAGGGCCAACCGCCGCCTCCGCCTGGCGATGCCCGACCCGGCGGCGCCCGACGACCGCGCCATCCCGCTGCCGAGCCTGAGCAAGGACGAGCGCGCCGGCCGCATCGCCGAGGAATATGCCCGCGCCGAGCTGGCCGAGGAGCAGGAGCATTGGCGGCTGCTCTACGTCGCCATGACTCGCGCCGAGGAAGCGCTGTTCATCGGCGGCGCGCTGAGTTCGCGAGAGCGCGAGCCGGCGGCAAGCAGCTGGTATGCGCGGCTGAGCGAGGTCTTCGAGGCGGAGGACTGGCTGGCCGATCCGCTGTGGGGCGGGCGGCTCGAATGGGGCGAGCGCGCCGAGCTGCCTCCCGCCCGGCAGGCGCCGGCCCGGCTGCCGCTGCCCGAGCCGCTGCCGCGCTGGCTGGCCGGCCCGCCGCCCGCCGAGCCGCGCCCGCCACGGCCGCTGGCGCCTTCGGCGCTGGACGAGGACCTGTCCGCCGATCCGCCCTATCCGCCCGGTGCCGGCCTGGCCGCGGCGCGGCGCGGGGTGCTCGTCCACAAGCTGCTCGAGCGGCTGCCCGAACTGCCCGCCGCCGAGCGCGAGGCCGCCGGCGCCCGCTGGCTCGAGCGCAACGCCGCCGCGCTCGACGCCGAGAGCCGCGGCGAGATCCTGCGCGGCGCCGTCGCCGTGCTCGCCCAGCCCGACTGGGCCGAGCTGTTCGGCCCGGGGAGCCTGGGCGAAGTGCCGATCGCCGCGGTGGTCGGCGGCAGCGTCGTCGCCGGCACGATCGACCGGCTGCTGGTCGAGCCGGCGCGGATCCGCATCGTCGACTACAAGACCGCGCGCCGCCCGCCGGCGGACATCGCCGACGTACCGGCCGCCGTGCTGCGCCAGATGGCGGCCTATGCCGCAGCGCTGGAGAGCACCTATCCCGGCCGCAGCGTCGAGGCGGCGCTGCTCTACACCGCGGCGCCGCGGCTGATCGCAGTCCCGGCAGCGGTGATCGCGCGGCACAAGCCGGAGTTGCCGGGGGCGGAGTAAAGGTTTTTGCGCGCAGCCGTTGCCTTCGCCGCCCGCGGCCCTAGATTGCCGGAACGTTGTTCAGGAGTTGCCATTATGCCGACCAAAGCCGTCACCGACGCGAGCTTCGCAGCCGACGTGCTGCAATCCGACAAGCCGGTCCTCGTCGATTTCTGGGCCGACTGGTGCGGTCCCTGCAAGATGATCGGTCCGGCTCTGGAAGAGATCAGCGACGAACTGGCCGACCGCGTGACCATCGCCAAGATGGATATCATGGAGAACACCGAGGTACCCGGCCAGATCGGCGTCCAGTCGATCCCGCTGATGGTGCTGTTCAAGGACGGCAAGCCGGTCGCCCAGAAGCTCGGCGCCGCGCCGAAGAGCCAGCTCAAGGGGTGGCTGGAAGGCGAACTTTGACTGTAGTTACGGCCTGACCCCAACCGTCGTCCCGGGCTCGACCCGGGACCGCTGGCCTCATCGATGCAGCGTTCCGCCAAGCGGAGGGCGGTCCCGGATCGAGCCCGGGATGACGCGGAAGTCGTACGTCGTCCCGGCGAAAGCCG
>CAUJJI010000198.1 GCA_963205265.1 Pseudomonadota bacterium | reverse complement strand
GTCCCCGGCCCACGCGGGGACCGCCGCCCTCGTCGACGCAGCGTTCCGCCACGCGGTGGGCGGCCCCGGGTCAAGCCCGGGACGACGGGGGAGCTACAACCGCTCCATCCGCTCGGCCAGCTCGTCCCACAAGGCCGGGGTCGAGGCCCCGATCATCCCCGGCCGCTCGTGCTCGCGGACCAGGTAGGGCGAGCCGTCGAGGCGCGCGGCCTTGCCGCCGGCTTCGTTGAGGAACAGCACGCCGGCGGCGTGGTCCCAGGGCAGGGTGCGCTCGAAGATGGAGACGTCGTTCTGGCCCAGCACCAGCCGCGGGTACTGCTCTGCGGCGCAGCGCGGGATGTCGACCACGGTGTAGTGCGGCGCGATGTGCGCCTTGACCTGCTCGCGCCGGGCCGGGTCCATGAAGATCAGCGAGATCGCGGCGATGGGCGGCGCATGGCTGCTCGATCGCGCGCGGATGCGCTCGCCGTCGATGAAGGCGCCGCGGCCGGCGGCGGCGTGGCAGAAGCGCTCGCGCTGCGGATCGTAGAGCCAGCCGCCGATGGTCTCGCCCCGCTCCGCCAGCGCGACGAGCACGCCGAACGGCGGCTTTCCGGCGGCGAAATTGTTGGTGCCGTCGAGCGGGTCGATGATCCAGCAGAGGTCTTCGCCGAGCCGGGCGAGCAGCGCCGGGTCGGCATGGGCGGCTTCCTCGCCGACGATTGCGGCTTCGGGCAGCAGGCGGGCGAGGCCGGCGGCGAGGATGTCCTCGCTTTCCCGGTCGGCGATGGTGACGAGGTCGTCCGCCGCCTTCTCGCTGACCTCGTGCCGGGCGAGCGCGCGGTAGCGCGGCAGGATCGCCCGCTCCGCCGCCTCGCGCATCAGCGCGTGGACGGCGCGGGTGAGCGCGGCGTCGATCAACTGCGGTAGTCCGCGTTGATCGAGATGTAGCCGTGGGTGAGGTCGCAGGTCCAGACCGTCGCGCGGCCCTGGCCGAGGCCGAGGTCGACTTCGATGGTGACCTCGCGGCCCTTGAGGTGGGCGGCGACCGGTGCCTCGTCGTAGTCGGGCAGCGGCTGGCCCTCGCGCGCCGCCCAGGTGCCGCCGAAGCCGATCGACAGGCGGTCGCGGTCCGCCGGCTCGCCGGCCTTGCCGACGGCCATGACGACGCGGCCCCAGTTGGCGTCCTCGCCGGCAATGGCGGTCTTGACCAGCGGCGAGTTGGCGATCGCCAGGCCGACGCGCCGCGCGCTGTCGTCGCCGGCGGCGCCGGTGACGGTGATGGCGATGAACTTCTGCGCGCCCTCGCCGTCGCGGACGACGAGATGGGCGAGCTGGCGGCAGACGTCGGCCAGCGCCGCGGCAAAGGCGTCGGCCCCGGGCGAATCGAACGAGGCGAGGGGGGCATTGCCCGCTCGGCCGGTGGCGAAGGCGAGCACCGTGTCGCTGGTCGAGGTGTCGGAATCGACGGTGATGCAGCTGAAAGTCTCGCGGTTCGCCGCAGCCAGGCACTGCTGCAGGAACGCCGGCTCGACCGCGGCATCGGTGAAGACGTAGCCGAGCATCGTCGCCATGTCGGGCGCGATCATGCCGCTGCCCTTGATGATCGCGGCGAAGCTCACCCGCTTGCCGTCGACGATGGCGGTGGCGCCGGCGCCCTTGGCGAAAGTGTCGGTGGTGCCGATCGTCCGGGCCGCCTCCTCCCATGAGCAGGGCGCGGCCGCCAGCGCCGCGGCGACCCCGGCGTAGGCCTTGTCCTTGGGCAAGGGCACGCCGATCACTCCGGTCGACGAGACGAACACCTCGCCCGGCGGGCAGCCGAGATGGCCGGCCACCTGCGCCATGATCGCCTCCACCGCCTCGCGCCCGCGATAGCCGGTGAATGCATTGGAATTGCCCGCGTTGACTATTAGCGCCCGCGCCCGCCCGGCCTTCACCTGCTCGCGCCCAAGCTCGACTTCCGAGGAACAGCAGACGTTTTTCGTGAACACCCCGGCAACCGCCGTGCCCGGATCGAGTTCGACATAGGTCAGGTCGCAGCGGCCCCAGTCCTTGTAGCCGGCACGGGCGATACGCGGCGTGACGCCCGCGATCTGCGGCAGTGCGGGGAACGGAACGGCGAGCGGGGATATGGTTGTGGACATGGCGGCTTAATATCGTCCGCACCGTCTGCGGCAAGCGGCGATGCCGTGTTTTTGGCCCAGCGGAGCGGCCTTGCAAGGGGAAGACAGGCAATGGCCTCGAAACTGCGGATGAGCGACGGGGAATTCACCCAGCGCGACGGCTGCGAACTGCGCAACGATGCGGAACTGCTGCGGCACGCCCAGCGGCACTATGCCGCCGGGGGCTTCGGCCCGCAGTGGAACCATCATTCGACCGTCTTCCTCAAGCGCCAGGTGCTGTCGCGCCTGCTCTACCAGGACCAGCTCTACCGCCAGATCGTCGACGTCCCCGGGGTGATCTGCGAGTTCGGCGTCCACTGGGGCGCGACACTGGCGACGCTGATCAACCTGCGCGGCATCCACGAGCCGTTCAACCACAGCCGGCGGATCTGCGGCTTCGATACCTTCAGCGGCTTCGTCGGTGCCGAGCCGGAGGACGGCGGCTTCGTCGCTGCCGGGGACTATGCGACTTCCGCCGGCTACGAGGTCGAGCTGCAGGAGGTGCTCGCTCTCCACGAAAGCTTCGCGCCGATCCCGCAGATCCGCAAGTTCGAGCTGGTGAAAGGCGACGTCAGCGAGACCCTGCCAGTCTGGCTCGAAGCCAATCCCCACGCGGTCATCGCGATGGCGGTGTTCGACATGGACGTCTATGCGCCGACCCGCGCTGCCCTGCAACTCGTCCTGCCGCGCCTGGTCAGGGGTTCGCTACTGGTCTTCGACGAGCTCAGCTGCCCGCATTTCCCGGGCGAGACGCTGGCGCTGGACGAGGTGATCGGGCTCAACAATCTCCGGCTGCGGCGCTTCCCCCACCAGCCCTATTCGGCCTGGGCGGTCTACGGCGAGTAGCGCGGACTGGACGACCGACCGGCCATTCCCTATCTGGGGTCCATGGCGAAACGCCTCCTGCTCACTCTGCTGGCTCTCCTGGCCGGCCTCGCCACGCAGCTTACCCCTGCGCAGGCGCGGAGCAATGCGTCCGTCGACATGGAGATCGGCGCCAGCGCCACTATCGTCGCATTGCCGCGCGCAATGCCTTCTCGGTCGGTGCCGACGGGCCGGCACGATCGCCGCGCGGCGTTCCCGGCGCACCGGTTTCGCCCGGCGCCCAGCGACGGCCCGGCTCTCGTCGCCACGGTCCTTCCCGGAATCGATCGCGCCCGCGAATAGCCGCGGCCGCCGTTCTCCATTCCGTGCCGCGCCGCCGTCCGGCGTGCAGCGTGCCGCCGCTCGAAGCCAATTCTCAGATTCAGGAAATCCACATGCTCGGGGCAATTGCCAAGGCCGTTTTCGGCTCCTCCAACGACCGCTACGTCAAGTCGCTCGACAAGATCGTCCAGAAGATCAACGCTTTCGAACCGCAGATGGAAGCCCTGGGCGACGACCAGCTCGCCGCCCAGACCGACCGGCTGCGCGAACAGCTGGCCGCCGGCAGCACGCTCGACGACATCCTGCCCGAAGCCTTCGCCACGGTGCGCGAGGCCGGCAAGCGCGTGCTCGGCATGCGTCACTTCGACGTGCAGATGATCGGCGGCATCGTCCTCCACCGCGGCGAGATCGCCGAGATGCGGACCGGTGAGGGCAAGACCCTGGTGGCGACGCTGGCGGTCTACCTGAACGCGCTCGAGGGCAAGGGCGTCCACGTCGTCACGGTCAACGACTACCTCGCCCGCCGCGACGCCGAATGGATGGGGCAGATCTACCGCTTCCTCGGCCTGACCGTCGGCGTGATCGTGCCCAACCTGTCCGAGTACGAGCGGCGCGAGGCCTATTTCTCCGACATCACCTACGGCACCAACAACGAATTCGGCTTCGACTATCTGCGCGACAACATGAAGCACGAGCGGACGCAGATGGTGCAGCGGGCGTTCAACTTCGCCATCGTCGACGAAGTCGATTCGATCCTCATCGACGAAGCCCGCACGCCGCTGATCATTTCCGGGCCGACCGACGACAAGTCGGAGCTCTACATCGCCGTCGACACCATCGTGAAGCAGCTGGTGCCCGAGGACTACGACGCCGACGAGAAGGCGAAAAGCGTCACCCTGACCGAGGACGGTGTCGAGAAGGCCGAGCGGATCCTCGAGACCGCGGGCCTGCTCGTCGGCTCCAACCTCTACGACGTCGAGAACACCCAGGTCGTCCACCATCTCGACCAGGCGCTGCGCGCCAACGTCATGTTCCGGCGCGACATCGACTACATCGTCAAGGACGGCAAGGTCATCATCATCGACGAGTTCACCGGCCGCATGATGGAAGGGCGCCGCTGGTCGAACGGCCTGCACCAGGCGGTCGAGGCCAAGGAAGGCGTGCGCATCGAGCCCGAGAACCAGACGATGGCCTCGATCACTTTCCAGAACTACTTCCGCATGTACCCCAAGCTGTCGGGCATGACCGGCACCGCCGCGACCGAGGCGGCCGAGTTCTACGACATCTACAAGATGAACGTCGTCACCATCCCGACCAACGTCCCGGTCCAGCGCCGCGACGAGGAGGATGAATTCTACAAGAACACCACCGACAAGTTCCAGGCCATCGCCAAGCTGATCCGCGAGCGCAACGAGATCGGCCAGCCGGTGCTGGTCGGCACCGTATCGATCGAGAAGTCGGAACTGCTGTCCGAGTACCTGCGCAAGGAAGGCGTCGAGCACAGCGTGCTCAATGCCCGCTTCCACGAGATGGAAGCCCACATCGTCGCCCAGGCCGGGCGCCTCGGCGCGGTGACCATCGCCACCAACATGGCCGGCCGCGGCACCGACATCCAGCTCGGCGGCAATGTCGAATTCCGCATGGAGGACGAGCTCAAGGACATGGCCGAGGGGCCTGAGCGCGACGCCGGCGAGGCGCGCATCCGGGCCGAGGTCGCCGAGGAGAAGCAGAAAGTGCTCGCCGCCGGCGGGCTCTGCGTCATCGGCACCGAGCGCCACGAGAGCCGCCGCATCGACAACCAGCTGCGCGGCCGCTCCGGCCGCCAGGGCGACCCGGGCATGAGCAAGTTCTACCTCTGCCTCGAGGACGACCTGCTGCGCATCTTCGGGCCCGACACGCTGTTCGCGCGGATGATGAACTCGAATCTCGCCGACGGCGAGGCGATCGGTTCCAAGTGGCTGTCGAAGGCGATCGAGACCGCGCAGAAGAAAGTCGAGGCGCGCAACTACGAGGTGCGCAAGCAGGTCGTCGAATACGACGACGTGATGAACGACCAGCGCAAGGTCATCTACGAGCAGCGCGCCGACATCATGGATTCGGAAGCCGTCGACGACGTCGTCGCCGACATGCGCAACGACACGGTCAACGCGATCGTCGGCGATGCCTGCCCGCCCAATTCCTATCCCGAGAACTGGAACATCGACCGCCTGAAGGAACGGGTGCGCGACGTGCTCGGCATCGAGGCGCCGATCGACGACTGGCTGGCGGAAGACGGCATCGATCCCGAAGCGATCGAGGAGCGCATCGCCGAAATGGCCGAGGCCCACATGACCGCGAAGATCGCGGCGCAGGACGAATCGATCTGGCACCAGGTCGAGAAGGGCGTGCTGCTCGACCGGCTCGACCACCACTGGAAGGAGCACCTGGCGACGCTCGACGCCCTGCGCCAGGTCGTCTTCCTGCGCGCCTATGCGCAGAAGCAGCCGATCAACGAGTACAAGCAGGAAGCCTTCGGCCTGTTCGAGAACATGCTGGAGACGATTCGCGAGGACGTGACCAAGATCCTGTCGACCAGCGAAATCCGCATGCCCGAGCCCAGCGAGATGCCGCTGCCCGAACTGCCCGAGTTCCTAACCGCCCACTTCGACCCCTTTGCGGTCGACGACCTGTCCGGCGTCGGGCTGGCGGCGCTGCCGCGGACTGCCTCCACCGCCACGGGCGAAGATCCCTATGCCGACTTGGGCCTCAGCCGCAACGCGGCCTGCCCCTGCGGATCGGGCAAGAAATACAAGCACTGCCACGGCGCGCTGGTCTGACGCGCGCCGCAGGCTCAGGCTCGATGTGAATCGCGGCCCCAGATCCTCCCCCACCGGGGGAGGGGGACCATGCGCAGCATGGTGGAGGGGCAGGTGCGGGTTCTCCGAACGATCGTAGGTCGCGCCCCTGTCCCACCGATGTTCGGAGACGAGGCAGGTGCCCCTCCACCACGCCGCTGCGCGTCGCGGTCCCCCTCCCCGTGCCGGGGAGGAGCTGGAGTGCGGCTATAAGATCCTCCCCCGTGGGGGGAGGTGGCATTCGCGTAGCGAATGACGAAGGGGTGTCAGCGTTGGATCGGAGGGGGACACCCCTCCACCACCGGCTGCGCCGGCGGTCCCCCTCCCCCT
>CAUJJI010000197.1 GCA_963205265.1 Pseudomonadota bacterium | reverse complement strand
TGCGATCCTGGCCGGACGTTGCATCGACGAGGCCAGCGGTCCCGGGTCAAGCCCGGGACGACGATTGGTTTCGTCGTCCCGGCGAAAGCCGGGACCGCTGTGATCCTGGCCGGACCTTCCATCGAGAGGCCAGCGGTCCCGGGTCAAGCCCGGGACGACGATTTGGTTCCGTTGTCCCGGCGAAAGCCGGGACCGCTGTGATCCTGGCCGGACGTTCCGTCGACAGGGCCAGCGGTCCCGGGACGACGCCTAGCCCAAAAAGCGCGCCTTCCGGCTTGTCGCTCGCGCGCGTGTAGCCTATCGCGCGGCTCCATGAGCTCGACGAACGATATCCGCCGGTCCTTCCTCGACTATTTCGCCGCCAATGGGCACGAAGCCGTGCCCTCGGCGCCGCTGGTCCCGTATAACGACCCGACACTGATGTTCACCAATGCGGGCATGGTCCCGTTCAAGAACGTCTTCACCGGGCTCGAAACGCGGGCGATCCCGCGCGCGGCTTCGTCGCAGAAGTGCGTGCGCGCCGGGGGCAAGCACAACGACCTCGACAATGTCGGCTATACCGCGCGGCACCATACCTTCTTCGAAATGCTGGGGAATTTCTCCTTCGGCGACTATTTCAAGGAGCAGGCGATCACGCACGCCTGGACCCTGCTGACGAAGGAATGGGGCCTGCCGGCCGACAAGCTGACGGCGACCGTCTATCACACCGACGACGAGGCTTTCGACCTCTGGCGCAAGATCGCCGGCCTGCCCGAGGAGCGGATCATCCGCATCCCGACCTCGGACAATTTCTGGTCGATGGGCGATACCGGGCCCTGCGGCCCCTGTTCCGAGATCTTCTACGACCACGGCGACCACATCTGGGGCGGCCCGCCCGGATCGCCCGAGGAGGACGGCGACCGCTTCATCGAGATCTGGAATCTCGTCTTCATGCAGTTCGAGCAGCATGCCGACGGCAGCCGCACCGCCCTGCCCAAGCCGTCGATCGACACCGGCATGGGGCTGGAGCGCATCGCCGCGGTCATGCAGGGCGAGCATGACAACTACGACATCGACACGTTCCGCGCCCTGATCGCCGCGTCCGAAGCGCTGACCGGGGTCAGGGCCGAGGGCGATAGCCGCGCCAGCCACCGGGTCATCGCCGATCACTTGCGCTCGACCAGCTTCCTGCTCGCCGACGGCGTGCTGCCGTCGAACGAGGGGCGCGGCTACGTCCTGCGCCGGATCATGCGCCGCGCCATGCGCCATGCGCACCTGCTCGGCGCCAAGGAACCGCTGATGCACCGCCTGGTGCCGGCGCTGGTGGGAGAGATGGGCCAGGCCTATCCCGAGCTCGGCCGGGCGCAGCCGCTGATCGAGGAGACGCTGCAGCGCGAAGAGATCCAGTTCCGGCGCACGCTGACCAACGGGCTCAAGCTGCTCGACGAGGCGACCGCCGGCCTGGGCGAGGGCGACAGCCTGCCGGGCGAGACCGCCTTCCGGCTCTACGACACTTACGGCTTCCCCTACGACCTCACCGAGGATGCGCTGCGCGCCCGCGGCATCGGCGTCGACCGCGACGGCTTCGACGCGGCCATGGCGCAGCAGAAGGCAGCGGCGCGGGCGGCCTGGAAGGGCTCGGGCGAAGCGGCGGCGGGCGAAATCTGGTTCGACATCGCCGAGCGCGAGGGCGCGAGCGAGTTCACCGGCTATACCGCGACCAGCGGCGAGGGCCGCGTCGTCGCCCTGGTCCGCAACGGCGCGGAAGTGGCCGAGGCGGGGCCGGGCGACGAAGTCGTCGTCCTGACCAACCAGACGCCGTTCTACGGCGAGAGCGGCGGCCAGACCGGCGATGCCGGCGCGATCACCGGGCCCGACGGGCTGAAGCTCACTGTCGCGGAAACCTCGAAGCCGCTCGGCCGGCTCCATGCCCATCATGCCACGGTGGCGAGCGGGACGATCCGCACCGGCGACACGGTCCACCTCGAGGTGGACGTCGAGCGCCGCGACGCGATCCGCGCCAACCATTCGGCGACACACCTGCTGCATGCGGCGCTGCGCAACCGGCTGGGCGGCCATGTGACGCAGAAGGGCTCGCTGGTGGCGGCCGACCGACTGCGCTTCGACTTCTCGCATCCCTCGGCCCTGTCGGCCGACGACATCGCGGCGATCGAGGCCGAGGTGAATGCCGAGATCCGCCACAACCAGCCCGTCACCACCCGGCTGATGACGCCGGAGGACGCGATCGAGGCCGGCGCCATGGCCCTGTTCGGCGAGAAGTACGGCGACGAGGTGCGCGTCCTCTCGATGGGCCGCATTGTCGGCGAAGGGCGCAACTATTCGGTCGAGCTTTGCGGCGGCACGCACGTCACCGCGACCGGCGACATCGGCCTGTTCCGTATCGTCTCCGAAGGCGCGGTCAGTTCCGGCGTCCGGCGCATCGAGGCGCTGACCGGCGAGGGCGCCCGCTGCTGGCTGGTCGGTCGCGAGGAAGCGCTCAAGGGCACCGCCGGCCTGCTCCGCAGCACGCCCGAGGAAGTCGAGGCGCGCGTCGCGGCGCTGCTGGACGAACGCCGCAAGCTGGAACGCGAGCTGGCCGAGGCGCGCAAGGCGCTGGCGCTGGGCGGCGGCGGCGCGAAGGCGGCCGCGGCCGACGAGGAAGTCGGCGGCGTGAAATTCTCCGGCCAGGTGATCGACGGGCTCGACGCCAAGGAGCTGCGCGGCCTGCTCGACCAGGAAAAGCAGCGCATGGGCTCGGGCGTGGCGGCGATCGTCGCAGTCAACGACGGCCGCGCCAGCATCGCCGCAGCCGTGACCGACGACCTGACCGGCCGGTTCAGCGCCGTCGACCTCGTCCGCGCGGGCGTCGAGGCGCTCGGCGGCAAGGGCGGCGGCGGGCGGCCGGACATGGCGCAAGGCGGCGGCCCCGACGGCGGCAAGGCCGGCGAGGCGATCGCCGCGGTTAAGGGCGTGCTGGCGGGGTAGGCGGCGTTTGACACGGGACGCTCAGCTCCTCCCCCATCGGGGGAGGGGAACCGCGACGCGTAGCGTCGGGGTGGAGGGGCACAAGCCTGAACTCCCAGCTAGTGGTGCAGGGTACGCCTGCAGCCGTTTCCGCAACTATTGGGTGCCCCTCCACCATGCTGCGCATGGTCCCCCTCCCCGTGCCGGGGAGGAACCGGCGCTACCCCGCCCTCTCCGCCAGCGAAGCCGATTTCAGCTTCGGCTTTTCCTCAAGTTCGCCTTCTTCCATGATCTGCTCGCGCAGCTCGTCGCGCATCTCGTGGATCGAGGCGATGACCGGGCCCATGGCCACGCCCAGGTCGACCAGCACGGCTTCCGACAGCTGCAGCGAGCTTTCGAGCGTCTCGGGCACGGCATGGCTGGCGCCGGCGCGATAGAGCTCTGCGGCGTGGCTGGTGTCGCGGGCGCGGGCGATGATCGGCAGGTCGGGGAACTGGGCGCGCAGGCTGCGGACCAGGCGCTGCGCGGCGACGCGCTCGTCCATGGTCACGATCACCGCCGTCGCGTTCTCCGGATGCAGGCGGGTCAGGGCGCCGCCGCTGAGCGCATTGCCGAAGACCACCCTGTAACCCTGGCGCAACCCTTCCGCGACGTTGTCGGTATCGCTGTCGATGGCGAGATAGGGCTGGTCGTGGCGCTGCAGCATCTCGGCGACAAGCCGCCCGACACGGCCGAAGCCGACGATGATGGCGCGGCGGCTGTCCTGGCTGTCCTGGTCGAGCCCCGGTTCCATCCCCGCCTGCGGGCCGCCACTGTCCATGCGCCGGCCCAGGCGCTGGCCCAGCTTGGCCATGATCGGCGTCACGGTCAGGCCGATGGCGGTGACGATCTGCCAGAACTGCGCGGTATTCGGCTGGATCAGCTGCGCAGAAAGCGCTGCGCTGATCACGATCAGCGTCGTCTCGGACGGGCTGGCCATGAGAATGCCGGCTTCCATCGAAGTGCCGGGCTGCGCGCCCATCAGGCGCAGCAGCAGGCTGGTGACGAGCGCCTTCAGGATCAGCACGCCGGCCGTCGCCAGCAGGATCGGACCGAGATTGTCGGCAACTGCGCGCAAGTCGATGCGCATGCCGATGGTGATGAGGAATATGCCGAGCGCGAGGCCCTGGAATGGGGCGATGATGTTCTCGACCTCGCCGTGATATTCGGTCTCGGCGATGAGGATGCCGGCGATGAGGGCGCCGACGATCGGCGAGAGGCCGACGGCCGCCGTCGCCAGCGAGGCGAGGATGACGACCAGCAGGCTGGCGGCGAGGAACAGTTCGGGGCTCTTGGTCCGGGCGGCCTGGGCGAACAGGCGCGGCAGCAGCAGCCGTCCGAAGACGAGCAGCGCCAGCACCACCACCAGCCCCAGCAGCAGCGCCTGCAGCAGCCCGTCGAGCCCGCCGCTGTCGGCAAAGGGGGCCAACGCGCCGAGCAGGAAGATGATCGGCACCAGCGCGATGTCCTCGAACAGCAGCATGGCCAGCGCCGCGCGGCCCACCGGCGTGCCCGCCTTGGCGATACGCAGGACCAGTGCCGTCGACGACATGGCCAGCCCCAGGCCCAGCCCCAGGGCACCGCTGAGCGGCTCGCCCATGGCGGCGAGCACGAAAGTCAGCGCCGCGCCGATCAGGATCAGCTCGAGCGAGCCGAGCCCGAAGACCATTCGCCGCATCGCCCAGAGCCGCCCGAACGACAGCTCGAGGCCGATCGAGAACAGCAGCAGGATGATGCCGATCTCGGCGAAGGGCTCCAGCCCCTCGGGGTCGGTTATCGTGATGTAGGTCAGCCACGGATAGTCGAAGACGAAGCGGCTGAGCCCATAGGGCCCGACCAGCAGGCCGACGACGATGAAGCCGATGATCGGCGTGATGCGGAACCGCGAGAAGACCGGGATCACCAGCCCCGCGGCTCCGAGGATCACCAGGGCATCTGAAAGGAAAGGAGAATAGAGTTCGCCGGCCATATCGCTACTCTAGGCCATAGCGAGTCGAAATGTCACGGAGCGGACATGGCTGAATCTGCGGAGGTGGCGCCGGACGTCATCGTGGTCGGCGGCGGGCCGGCGGGAATGATGGCCGGGCTGCTGCTGGCACGGGCGGGAATTCCCGTCCTGGTGCTGGAAAAGCATGCCGACTTCTTCCGCGATTTCCGGGGCGACACGGTCCATCCCTCGACCATGGAAGTCCTCGCCGGGCTCGGCATGCTCGACCGCTTCCTGCAGCGGCCGCATCACCGCATCGACCGGGCGGAGATTTCGTGGAACGGCCGGCTGATGACCATCGGCGACCTGTCGCACCTGCCCACGCCGGCGCCGTTCATCGCGATGATGCCGCAGTGGGACTTCCTCGACTTCCTCCGCGACGAAGCCGCCGCATTCCCCTGCTTTCGCCTGCGCATGGAGGCGCCGGTCGGCGATTTCATCGAGGAAGACGGGCGAATCGCCGGCGTTGTCCTCGCCAGCGGCGAGCGGCTGCCGGCGGGCAAGCTCGTCATCGCCTGCGACGGGCGGGACTCGATCGTGCGCGCGCGCGACATGCTGCCGCTCGAGGACCTCGGCGCGCCGATCGACGTGTTCTGGTTCGCGGTGCCCAAGCCGGAGCGCGGCAGTGCCCTGCGCGGCGCAGTCAGCGGCAATCGCCTGATCGTGCAGATCGACCGCGGCGACTACTGGCAATGCGCCTATGTCATCGCCAAGGGCAGCGCTGCGGCGGTGATGGCCGGCGGCATCGCGCGTTTCCGGGCAGAAGTGCGCGAGGCGGCGCCGAGCCTGCCCGATCTCGACACCGCGCTGCCCGATTTCTCCGCGGTGCGGCTGCTCTCGGTCTCGCTGAACCGGCTGACCTGCTGGCACCGTCCCGGCCTGCTGGCGATCGGCGATGCCGCCCATGCCATGAGCCCGGTGGGCGGAATCGGCATCAACCTCGCCATCCAGGATGCGGTGGCGACGGCGAACCTGCTGGCCGAGCCGCTGCTGCGCGACGGCAATGCCGACCGGGAACTGCACCGGGTGCAGGACCGCCGCCTGCTGCCGACGCGGGTGATCCAGGCCGGGCAGCGCGCAGCGCACGAGATGCTGCTGGGCCCGGTGCTGTCGGGCAAGGCCGGCGAGCGCAGGGAGCCTCCCGCCTTCATGCGCCTGCTCGACCGCTTCGCGCTGCTCCGGCGCCTGCCGGCCCGGATCATCGGCTTCGGCTTTCGCCGGGAACGCCTGCGCGCGCCGGTAGCGAAATAATCCTCCCCGTTAGCGGGGAGGATGCAAATTCGGCAGGGCCACTCCCTCCCCGTCCAGGGGAGGATCTAAGGCATCAGCCCCAGTTCTTCATCTCCGCCTCGAGGTTTTCGACGATCGCCTCGAAGAAGCCCTCGGTAGTCAGCCAGGCCTGCTCGGGCCCGATGAGGATGGCGAGGTCCTTGGTCATCTTGCCGCTCTCGACGGTCTCGATGCAGCTGCGCTCGAGCGTCTCGGCGAAGCGCACCACCTCGGGCGTCTCGTCGAAGCGGCCGCGGTAGATGAGGCCGCGGGTCCAGGCGAAGATCGAGGCGATCGGGTTGGTCGAGGTCGCCTTGCCCTGCTGGTGCATGCGGTAATGGCGAGTTACGGTGCCGTGGGCGGCCTCGGCCTCGACGGTCTTGCCGTCGGGCGCCATCAGCACCGAGGTCATCAGGCCGAGCGAGCCGAAGCCCTGGGCGACGGTGTCGGACTGGACGTCGCCGTCGTAGTTCTTGCAGGCCCAGACGAATTTGCCGCTCCACTTCAGGGCCGAGGCGACCATGTCGTCGATCAGGCGGTGCTCGTAGGTGATGCCCTTGGCATCGAACTGCGCCTTGAACTCGGCGTTGAAGACTTCCTCGAACAGGTCCTTGAAGCGGCCGTCATAGGCCTTCATGATCGTGTTCTTGGTCGACAGGTACAGCGGCCAGCCGAGGTTGAGCGAATAGTTCATCGAGGCGCGGGCGAAGTCGCGGATCGAATCGTCGAGGTTGTACATCGTCATCGCGACGCCCGCGCTCGGGAACTTGAACACCTCGAGGTCGATCTTCTCGCCGGCGTTGCCGTCGAAAACCATGCGCAGCGTGCCGGGGCCGGGGATCAGCGTGTCGGTGGCGCGGTACTGGTCGCCGAAGGCGTGACGGCCGATGACGATCGGATCGGTCCAGCCCGGCACCAGCCGCGGCACGTTGGAAATCACGATCGGCTCGCGGAAAACGACGCCGCCCAGGATGTTGCGGATCGTGCCGTTCGGCGACTTCCACATCTTCTTGAGGCTGAATTCCTCGACGCGCGCCTCGTCCGGGGTGATCGTGGCGCACTTCACGGCAACGCCGTACTGCTTGGTGGCATTGGCCGAATCGACGGTCACCTGGTCGTCGGTCGCGTCGCGGTGCTCGATCGAGAGGTCGTAGTACTTGAGGTCGACGTCGAGGTAGGTGAGGATCAGACGCTCGCGGATCCACTGCCAGATGATCCGCGTCATCTCGTCGCCGTCCATTTCGACGATTGGGTTCTTGACCTTGATCTTAGCCATAATGCCTGGTGACTCCCCCGGGGATGGAAAAATGCGGCTCTCCCTTAGCAAAGCCGAACCGGTTAGCAAGGCAAGTATCGGCTGGACAGGCGCGATTGTGCGGGCCATCGCGCCCATGTCGGTCCTTTGAGGGAGATGGAAATGAGCGAAGAGGTTCTCGTCACCGCCGCCAACGGCATTATCGAAGTCACGATCAATCGTCCCGAGGCGCGCAACGCCATGACCAAGGCGGCGGCAGAGGCCATCGCGGCGGCGATGGACCGGCTCGACGCCGAGAACGAGCTGCGCTGCGCGATCCTGACCGGCGCCGGCGGGACCTTCTGCGCAGGGATGGACCTCAAGGGCTTTCTTTCCGGTGAAATGCCGGTCGCGGGCGATCGCGGCTTCGGCGGACTGACCAGCTGGACGCCGAAGAAGCCGGTGATCGCCGCCGTCGACGGCTATGCGCTTGCCGGCGGCATGGAGCTGGCGCTCGCCTGCGACATGATCGTCGCCAACGCCGGTGCCAAATTCGGCATCCCCGAGGCCAAGCGCGGCCTCGTCGCGGCGGGCGGCGGCGTCGTCCAGCTGCCGCGGCTGCTGCCCCGGCCCCTGGCGATGGAACTGGCACTGACCGGCGATCCGATCACCGCCCAGCGCGGCTACGACCTCGGCCTGATCAACGTCGTCACCGACGGCCCGGCGATCGACGCCGCGCGCGAGCTTGCCCGCCGCATCGCCGAGAACGGCCCGCTGGCGCTGATCGCCTCCAAGGGCATCATCCGCGATTCGTGGCTGTGGGCCGACAGCGATGTCAACGCCAAGCAGAGCCCCTATATCGCTCACGTCTTCGCTTCCGAAGACGCCCGCGAGGGCGCGACCGCCTTTGCCCAGAAGCGCAAGCCGAACTGGCAGGGGAAATAAGGCTTGTCATCGCCGGCGGCAGGGCAGGGGGAGCCTGCAGGGCCAGGCAGCGACGGTGCGGGCCGCCCCGGCGGCTGGCTCGCCTTCGCGCTGTTCCTGCTGGTTTCGCTGGCTCTGCAGGCGGCGAGCTTCGGCGATACCAACCGCCATGCCGACGAAACCTTCTACTTCCTCGTCGGCCAGCGCATGCACGAGGGGCTGCTGCCCTACGTCGACGTCTGGGACCGCAAGCCCTTCGGTCTGTTCCTGGCCTATTACCTGATCGCCGGCATCTCGACCTCGGTGCTTGCCTACCAGCTCGTCGCCTGCGTGCTGGCGGCGCTGGCCGCGCTGCTGGTCTGCCTGCTGGCCGGGCACCTGAGCAACCGGCGGGGCGGGCTCTACGCCGGGCTGGTCTATCTGCTGATCCTCGGTCCGTTTGAGGGCGCGACCGGACAGGCGCCGGACTTCTACAACCCCCTGATCGCCGGCGCCGCCCTGCTGGTCCTGCTGTCGCGGGATGGCCTGGGCCGCGGCGAGACCGGCTGGCTCGTCTGGCTGGCCATGGCGCTGTGCGGCCTGGCCCTGACGATCAAGCAGACGACGCTGTTCGAATCCGCCTTCCTCGGCATCTGGGTGCTGGTCGCCCTGGGCCGGGCGGGGGTGGCGCTGCCGCGGCTGGCGGGAATCGCCCTGGCCTGCTGCGCGATCGGCGCGCTGCCGACGCTGCTCGTCGCCGGCTATTACGCGCTGGCGGGCCACTGGTACGAATTCTGGCATGCCATGGTCATTTCCAACCTGCAGAAGCAGCGGCCGGGCGGCGAGGCTTTCCGCGCGCTCGGCATCGGCCTGCGCGGCGCGGTGCTGCTGGCCTTCGCGCTCTGGGGCCTGTGGAGCAGCCGGTCCGGGCGCGACGGCCGCCGGTTCCTGGCCTGCTGGATCGCCGCGGCGCTGGTCGGCTTCCTGTCGGTGCCCAACTTCTACAGCCACTACACGCTGCCCGTGCTGGTGCCGCTGTCGGTGGCCGCCGGGCTGCTGCTCGCGCGCCACGCGCTGCACCGGGTGCTGCTGGTGGTCTTCGTCGTCTATGCCCTGCTCTGGCACAATCCGTTCCACCGCGACCAGACGCTCGCCTCGATCCGCTCGATGGACCAACTGGCCCGGGCGATTCGCGCGGGCGATCCGGGTGGCGGGCTGCTCGTGTTCGATGCGCCGCACTATCTCTATGCGCTGACCGGCGAGCGCTTCCTGTCGCCGCTGGTCTTCCCGCATCACCTCAATCACGCGATCGAGAACGACGTCAGCCATCTCGATACCCATGCCGAGGTCGACCGTATCCTGCGCAACCGCCCCGGCGTGATCGTGCTGGCTCGCGAGCCGCGCAACTGGCCGGTCAACCGCTACAGCCGCGAGCGGGTGCTGGCCTATGCCGCGCGCAATTGCCGGACAGCGCGCGAGATCGTCCTGCACGAGGACATCAACCGCATCGCGATGATCGTCTTCGCATCGTGCCGGGCGCCGTTCGCGCGCTGAAACGAAAAAGGCGCCGCTTGCGCGGCGCCTTTTCATCCTGCCAAATGGTGGGCGTAGGAAGGATTGAACTTCCGACCCCTGCGATGTCAACACAGTGCTCTACCACTGAGCTATACGCCCAAGCACTTGGCATGATCCCGGCTCAGCGCCGGGCAGGACGGTGCCTTTAGCGATGCCGCCTGCACGATGCAAGCGGGGTCGACCAGGAAATTTCAGATGCTCGCCTGGGCCGGCTGCCCGAAGATGCGCTGCACTTCCATGACGAGGTCGCGCAGGTGGAAGGGCTTCGACAGGACCTTCGCCTGCGGGGCCTCGCGGCTGGCCTTGAGCGTCACCGCGGCAAAGCCGGTGATGAACATCACCTTGGTCGTCGGCGAGATCTCGGCGCAGCGCTGGGCCAGCTCGATCCCGTCCATTTCCGGCATGACGATGTCGGACAGCAGCAGGTCGAAATGCTCGGTCTCGAGGAACGGCACTGCGGCCGTCCCGCGGTCGACGGCAACGACGTCGTAGCCGGCATTCTCCAGCGCGCGCGCCAGGTAGGTGCGCATCGCCTCTTCGTCTTCGGCAAGCAGGATGCGGATCATCGTCTCAACCCGTTCGTTGTCGTGTCGGGGCTTTTTCGGCCCCAGAGGGAACTGCATAGCGCCAGCCCGGTTAAAATTCTCGCACGCATTCAACGGTGACCGACTTTGACACAGATGCGCAGAGGGTTCAGCTAGCGCCTATGACGGGTGAGGACGGGGATGATTCGGTCAAATTGGGCGGGGTGATTCCCGGCTCCGGCGGCCGTCCCGCATTTTCGCTGCGCGGCCCGCGCCCCTCGGCCATCCCGGTCCTGGTAGCCGTACCGCATGCCGGGCGGACCTATACCGACGGCCTGCTGAGCGGCATGCGCAATCCCGGCTTCTCGGCGCTGCGGCTGGAAGACCGCTACGTCGACCTGCTGGCCGAAGGTGTCGTCCGGGCGACCGGTGCCACTCTGCTGCTGGCCCATGCGCCGCGCGCGATGATCGATCTCAACCGCGCTCCCGACGATATCGACTGGGAGATGTTCGACGGGCGCGCTTCGGCGACGGTCGGCAGCTATACGCCCGGCAAGCGCGCGCGCAGCGGGCTGGGGCTGATTCCGCGGCGGCTGCCGGGCGTCGGCGAGCTGTGGAAGGGCCGCCATGCCGAGATCGATCTCGTCGAGCGGATCGAGGGCATCCACGAGCCTTACCATGTCTGCCTGGGCGATGTCCTCGAGCAGCACCGCCGGCGCTGGGGCGCGGCATTGCTGCTCGACCTCCACTCGATGCCGCCGCTGCCGGTGCGGGGTCGCCAGCCGGCGCCGCATATCGTCCTGGGCGACCGGTTCGGCGCTTCCTGCGACGGGCGCCTGGTCGGCGCGGCCTTCAGCTACTTCGAGGAAAGCTGCCGCAATTCCGCGCACAACCGGCCCTATGCCGGCGGCTACGTGCTCGAACGCCACGCCGCACCG